>JAVBNI010000226.1:0-5662 GCA_031551645.1 Bacteroidales bacterium
GCGCCGGCAGTAATCCACAAATGCCAATCGTTGGCTTGGGCAGGTAACCACCAGGCACTCACCAATAATATGATCAGGACAACATATTTTTTCATGATGCTAACAAGACTTACCGGTCTCTGTGTCTTTTTATACGATGCCCTATATACACAAGTGAAAATAGTTTTCGGATTTTGTGAAACGCTTGACCTATTAGGTCTCGCAGACCTGATAGGTCTTATTTGGAAGGATTACAAGACCTATCAGGTTTTCAAAACCTAATAGGTCGTCCATCCGAAAACCACTTTCACAATAGTATAACACGGTACAGGTCATAAATTTATAACATCAGTAATCAGTAAATTGATCATGTGATAGATTACAAAATCGGTAGAATTTCAGTGAAACAGCCACGACACTGAAACATCAAGCTTTCTTCGTGTCTTAGGACTTGTCAAATAATAATTATTCCAATTTAGCCTCAGTGTAACTCAGTGGCTTCTCAGTGTAACTCAGTGTTATTGGTTAGTTACACTGAGAGCCACTGAGAAGGCACTGAGAACCACTGGGAATATTTGAATTTCTATTTGTCACAGTTATTTCTTTACAGCTCCTTAGAGTTTTTGTGGCAAAATGTAATAAAATCGCATTCTGTCTGCGCTAATAATAAATTCAAATTCAATATATTAAAAGTCAGCACAGATCAGCACAGCACAGTTATCTGGCTATCATGTAATCAGTATTTCGTGATATATGCATTCCAGGGCTTGAGTTTATCGTTCAACACTGGGATGACCAGTCGAACCATATCCGGTTTTTATTGTTAAAAATGGGAAAGATCACGTTAATTTGAATAGTAAGTATGAAAAATATATTTCTTTTATTGATAGGATGCATATCATTGAATGGTATGGCACAAACGGATATCACGCAAGACATCGGGTGGCCGCGCACGGTATCGGATGATAAAGGTACGCTGGTATATTACCAACCCCAGGTAGATAAATGGGATGATTACAAGAAAATGACCGGAAGAGTTGCATTCAGCCTCACGCCGGCAGGAAAACAGGAGGTACTCGGAGTGGCTTCCTTCACGAGTGACACGAAGACCGACAAAGATGCAAGGACGACCTATCTTCACAAGATCGACTATACCGACGTCCGTTTCCCTTCGTTAGACGCGAAATCAGCCGACGCGATGAAAAAATTATTTCTCGACCTGGTGCCTAAAAGCTCCGAAACATTTTCAATCGACCGCATCATGGCTGATTTGAATAACAACGGCCAAGCGAAAGCGCAAACCGTACAAACCAAAAACGATCCGCCTAAGATTTTCTACAGCACGAGTCCGGCAATATTGGTGATTGTGGACGGCGATCCTGTGCTGTCACCCATAGACAAGACGGATATTCAATTTGTGGTGAATACCAACTGGGATTTGTTTTTTGAGAAATCCACCAAAAACTATTTTCTCTTAGTGAATGATGTTTGGCTGACCGCCACAAAATTGCATGGGCCATGGACACAAACGCAGACTCTGCCCAAAGATATGTCGGCTTTGCCTGCCGGGCAGAATTTCGACGATGTGAAGAAACAGGTGCCGCCTCACGCCGCAACCGACGTACCGACGGTGTTCTACAGCAACGTCCCTGCCGAATTGATCTTGACGGAAGGTACGCCCGTGTATACCAAAATATCCGGCACAGGGTTGTTGTATATCAGCAATTCGGACGACGATATTTTTGTGGACGAAGCGCAAGACCAGATCTATGTGTTATTCTCAGGTCGCTGGTTCCGCTCCAAATCATTCAACGGCCCCTGGACGTATGCTGGGAATAACCTGCCGGCGGACTTCGCCAAAATACCCGAAGACTCGCCCAAAGGGCATGTATTGGCATCTGTACCGGGAACCATCCAGGCTTCCGATGCTGTGATGCTGGCGCAGATACCTACCACTGTGGTGGTAAACCGCGCCGAAGCCGAAGCAAAGGCAAAAGTAGCTTACGACGGCGATCCGAAATTTGCACCCATACAGGGGACTACCATGGAATATGCTACCAACACGCAGGATAAGGTGATTAAGGTAGGCGATCTTTACTATCTCTGCTTCCAGGCTGTATGGTTCATGTCCACTTCTCCGAACGGGCCATGGAAAACGGCCGACTCCGTGCCGCAGGAAATTTATACCATTCCGCCAAGTTCGCCTGTGTATAACGTCACCTACGTTACGCAAACCGACCCGACCGCCACTACGGTCGAGTGCAGTTCAACAAGCGGTTATCTGGGTGCATTTATCATCGGGGCTACAGTTGGCGCTATGGTTGGCACGGCAATAGTCTACGGTACGGGCTGGTATTATCCGCCGTACGTTTATTGGGGGCCGGGTGCCTTATATCCCGTTTACCATCCTTGGCCGTGTACTTATGGCGTTGGAGCTGTATACAATCCGTGGACAGGCGGTTTTGCTGCCGGGCGTAGGGCATACGGCCCATACGGAGCTGCCGGTACCGCCGCATGGTACAATCCCGCGACAGGCCGCTACGGACGTTCGGCAAGTGTGCAGGGCTGGTACGGCGGGCGTTCTGCGGCAAACACATACAACCCGTGGACTGGCGCCTACGGGCATACTTCGCAGGGACACAATCCGTATGCACAATGGGGACATTCCGCTGTGAGCAACGGAAGCCAGTGGGCGCGTTCGGGACATGTCTCCACGGCCTATGGTACAGCTTTCGGATACCAGACTTCGAGTGGACAGGAAGGCGTGGTCAGGCATGGCGCCAACGGTACGGTGGTACATACCAACAACGGCGTGTATGCCGGACAGGATGGCAACGTTTACCGGAAAGACCCGAACGGAAATTGGAGCGAATACAACAGGAACGGTAACTGGAGCCAGGTGAACAACAACGTGGGAGCGACACGTCAACCAAACAATACCCTGCAAAACCTTAACCGTTCGGAACAATCACGTGAACGGGGACAACTCCAATCCACACGATTTCAAAATTTTCAACGGGACGGCCATCATTTCGGAGGAAACAGAAATTGGCGAGAACGGAAATAGAATGGTTGCCGAAAACTTTATATCCATTCGAGTATTGTGTTACACAATTTAATAAATCTATCATTCCAAATTTTAACCTTTTTGTAATGTTGATGCTTTTAGATCTTATATTCGAAAAGCATTTTTTTCTCTCACAAAGCAGTCGCATCATTTTAATTATAAGATACATATGATGATTTTAACAATCATCTGTAAACGCATTTGTAAAAAAATGAAAACAAATGTGAACAAATTTTAATTTAGATTGTTTATTATCCAAAGTTATATTAAATATGTATGCCTTAAACTGTGAAAAGGCAAAGATAAATGAGATAGACATGAAAACATTTTTTGAGATATAAGATCAATAACAATTTGAATATTATTTATTTGCCAAGTATTTTTCTTTTATAAATTGAAAATGTTGTAAAAATTGTAAGTAAACAATAAGAGAGAGTGTGTTCATGGGTAAAGAAGTAAAGTAAAATCGTTTTTTAGTGAGAGGAGTAAATATTAATCTGCCATATATTTGTTATGAAAAACTCAGAATTTAATAATCAGTTAATAGAACTTAAGGAAAAATTGATGCGTTATGCATTCCAGCTTACAACAGACAAGGATGATGCAAAAGATTTGTTGCAGGATACTTTTTTAAAAGCACTTATGTGCCGCGACCAATTTGTAGATTCCACCAACCTGAAAGCATGGGCATACACCATAATGAAAAATACGTTTATAAATAATTATCGCAGGCATTCCCGCCAAAACACAACCTTTGACAATACCAAAGACTTATTTTTCCTTAGTCAAAACAAGGACACGTTCAATGTCGAACCCGATTCCGTTTTTCAGGAAAAAGAAATTAACCGGGCCATCGAACGTTTGGACAGTGAGTTTAAAGTTCCGTTCAGAATGCACACCGAAGGTTTCAAATACAAAGAAATAGCTGATATTTTAGGTCTTAAAATAGGAACCGTCAAAAGTAGAATACATTTTACCCGCAAAAAGTTATTGAAGACTATAGAAAATTAAAACAGCACACCCTGTTTCGGTCGACCGGGATAAATATCGAAAGGATGAATCGATTGGAAATCTATACCGCATTGTTTCAGAGCATTTGTATGATTTTTAGCATCAGCTTCGTTGTAATAGGAAACTTTCCATAAGCACTTCTTACTTACATGAGCAGCAATGATTTTGAAGTAAGGAACATCGACCGAAGATAACGAATGTCCAATTACGATAATCTCAGTTACAAAAGATAGTTTTTCCCAAAAATTTTGATTGTCTTTTATGATTTTTTCAACGGGTTTCCGGCTATGCTTAAAAAAATGATCGTACCACAAGCCTTCCCTGTCCCTCTTGATTATCGTCTACATCGTAATCCATATCTGATTCATCCATATCATGCCCAAAAATAAGATCACAGCTTTCCTCCTGAGCATTTCCATGAATATGATTGATCTGATCGGGATGGATATGAAAGTGTCTTTCGAGCGTATTAGTGTAATTGAAAGAAATGAATAATGAATCGGGATAGATATCCGGATATTTTCTTGAAAGCGGAAGAAGATTCAAAATCCTTACCCAATCGATCATATAGTTTTTTAACCGGTAAAATCCATCAATTGTATAATGCTCGATGACTGGTTCATAACTTTCAAGTGCGTCTGCATCCCATCCACCTCCTCCCAAAGAACGTAGTACATCACGAATCAATTGAAATTCATCTAGCTCGCTCAGATTTACTTCAAAAGCATGCCAGAAAGTTCCGCTATAATCAAAATATTTTTCAATTATCTCAAAAAGAAGCGGGTCTTATTCTTTTATAAAATATTGAAAATCACTATATGCAGAAGGTAGATGATGATAAAGATCGAAGCCGTTTCCTATAATGTATAATATCATATTCTTAATTTTATTAATAAACATGCTTTATTCACTATTATTCTGTTAGTGAATCTACAAATTCTCCAAACCGCAAAATCTTCTCACTATTCGCTTTATTGAATAGCAGGTGTTCAAAATCCTTTTGTTTTTTCTTTAGATCAACCGTTTTCAGTAGTTCAACTGTTGCTCGTTTAAACTCTTGTAAATTATGTGTTCCGCAATGCTTTGATAGAAAATCATAATCCGGCTTAGCTTGTGCCAGCAAAAACATCAAGTCGTAAAAATCACGTCCTTTGGAACGAGTTAACATGGCTGCTATTTTCATGCTGCATAGTACGCCATTGGACGGCGCCGGAAACGGGAAAAAGAATCCACAACCTTTGATATTCATGATAACCGGAGAATAGCCGATTCCTTGGTCTTGGCTTCCAACCTTTATCAAGAAACGTTCGTCTTTGTGTCCGCTCAATTCCAAATCGAACAACAGTTCCGGGAAATGGATATTACGTCTGAAAGCCATCAGTTTCTGATTGTCTTTATCCTTTGCTTCTACCCGCAGACCTGAACGCTCCAAAAATTGGATTATTCTGTTTGTCATTTCGACAAATCGGTATAGGCGTTTAAAGCGCACTAATTATTTTTTTAATCTTCTGCGGATTGGCTCGAATTTAATCATTCTGCAAATTAGGTTGTCAAAAACAGTATCCATGTGGTTGCGTCTATTGTATCTGTAATGGTATTCATCAA
>JAVBNI010000291.1:0-5563 GCA_031551645.1 Bacteroidales bacterium
GCAAAAGGATATCAAACGGTTCTTCGCATTCTCATCCATCTCGCAGGCCGGGTTTATCCTGCTGGGCGTGATGGGCGGCACAGCCGAAGGAATGACCGCCACCGTATACTTTGTGCTGGTGTACCTGTTCTCCAACCTGGCCGCTTTTGGTGTCATTTCGGCTGTAGAGGGTGTTTCGGAACGTACAGACATAGCAGCTTATAAAGGTTTGTACCGCAACAATCCCAAGTTAGCCTTTGTAATGATGCTTGCCGTATTCTCCTTGGCCGGAATACCGCCGTTTGCAGGCTTCTTTAGCAAGTTTTTCATCTTTATGGCAGCAGCCCGCGAAGGTGAATACCTGCTGGTATTCATCGCATTGCTCAACACGGTGATCTCACTCTATTATTACCTGCTGATCGTAAAAGCCATGTTCATCGACAACGCCGAAGAAGCAGCCATAGGACCCATCCGCACCGACGGGTATAACAAGCTGAGTTTGGTGCTGTGCACCGCCGGGATATTGGTAATAGGTATCCTTAGCGGGATATATGAATACATCGGGGGGATTAGTTTCGGGATGTAGAAAACGGAATGATGCCAGCAGAATATATCAACAGAAGAAAAGAAAAGTATTATGTAAAAGCAATACCCACAAAAGCGGGTAAACAGCGGTTTTACATCGTAAAAAGCACGACCAAAACCAATCCGGCTGAGTTATTGCAAGAAATTCCTTCGGGATTTGAATTTTACAAAATCCCCAGTAGTGCTCAGGTTATTTTCCGTAAAGTCCCAACATACAACATCTCTGATGCTGAAGTCGAAATAGTTGATTCGGTGATGAAAAAGCACGAAACCGTTTCGGATTACATTATCGAAAAAGGAGTAGATCATATAACCATCTATCTTGCCCGGATGGATATCAGTCAATTTTCAGACTTTCCCGGAATGGCAGAAAAACTTCACATGTTTCAGACTTATGAAGACCTATTGCGATTCGAAAAGGCAGGAAATATCTACAACGCACAGCGTTTTTGTTGCCTTACCAGTCATTACGGATGGATTACCATGGAGAGTGATGAGAATTTAGAATATCTGGCTGAAAAATATTGCTATCACATTGATAAGAAAAGCCTTATCAATTTCTGGATTGAAGGAGAAGATGATTATTGAATAAATATTAAAAGTAAATGTCGCCACCTGCCGAAACAAACTTGTAGGTAGGCAAAGTTATTTTTTGAAATTCAAATCCAAGTAACAGGAGAAGTATTTATGTAGTATTTGCTGTGTATTTTAAATCCATTAACCGGTACACCGTTAACTTTACTTTATCATACCGAATCGAAGAAACTAACCGACTTGAAAAAGGATATTTTTTTATTTTGTAAATGTTTGCAGTAAAAACATGAAGCAAGTATTGTTTTTGTATGGCACGTTAACCGGTTATCAAGCCTTGGAAAATCAACAAACCATTAACATTTCCCAAGTCAGGATCCACTGCCCGTTCGATACAGGACATTATTCCAAATACATTCATATTCCGATTGCAAATAGCAGCAATATTGTCTACTGACCCATCAGGATTTGATTCATCTGCTGTTTTTCCGTCTGCACTGCAATATCGCAGAAGTATCTGTCCATTTTGATGCAATTCACGCATGACTTCTATATCTGCTTGAAAACAACCACTTGCATGAGCAATAGGCAATTGCAATACTTGCCCTTTGGTGATGAGCCTGGTAACCGGAGTTGTTGTATTATCCGGCCTCACAAAAATATTTTTACCAACAAATGTTTTCGATTGATTGGTTGTTAGTTTTCCATACAATAATCCACTTTGACATAATATCTGGAATCCATTACCAATCCCTAACACTATTCCCTTATTTTCAGCAAAACGCTTAATGGGCTTAATGATTGGTGATTGTGCAGCCAACAGTCCAGGTTCGGGAGAGTCTCCAAACGACGACCCAGAAGGCAATACAATAACATCTACTTGCGGTAAGACTGTATTTTCATGCCAAAGTTCCACAACATCCTGTTCAAGAATGTAATTCAACGCATATATTGTATCGGAAAAACCAGTGCTACCCGGAAAATTAACTACACCAAATTTCATATTTTCTTTACTTTTTTGTGACAAACCTACATGATTTCCCCCAGATAAGCAAAAATATTTTTGTTGTATCATTTGATTTGCAATTATATTCCTCGAATAACGTGTTAGATAAATACGCTGAAAGGAACAATTAAGGCTTAGTGATAAAGTAAAATAGTTATATGTATAAATTAATTGCAGTTTATCTGTCTGATTATTAGCGTATAATTGCGAAGGGAATAAAAATAAAACTGATGAGAGATAGCATTCTAAATATATATCCTGTAATCGATCATTCAGATGAAAATAATGCTAAGTAAGTGGCAAGAATAATTTGCTCTATTCATCCAATAACCCGTATAGATTGTGTAGAGTAACTTGGATATGAAACCTTGACTAAATTATCTTCATTCATGCAAAATAAATCTGATAGAACTGTTCTTTCCGTGGTCACCTTCTTCCGTTTATTGCTTTCTAAAATTACATTTGCATTCCTTACACAACGCTAAATTTCTATTCTTTACATGTCGCATAGTTCACATGCAATTGGATATAGAAACAATGATCTACCTTAAGTAAGCATTTTTATGATTTATGGTGTGGAAATTAATTAAACTTTATCTATAACGTTAAAACAAAAAATGGCTTTTAAATGTTACATGAGAGCACAGTTAGATGTAAATTAAAATGAACATAAATAAAAAAAATTTAATCCTATTGACGGTTTGTTTTTTGTTGGCTTCAATAGCAAGAACAAATGCACAAAATGATACTATCCAGAACCCTAATCCTGAGAGACATAAACTAAGTTTCAAAGATCCACAGGACGGTGCTTTTGACTTGAGCGAATGGATTATTGAGTATAGTGGCTTCATTCCCATGCCGCTCATCATTACTGAACCGGCATTAGGCGGGTTTGGAGGAGCGTTAGCTCCAATTTTTATCAAACAAAACAAACCAGTGCAAGTTGATGGAAAAATATATCCCATGGCGCCAGACGTTACTATGGCTTTTGGCGGTTATACGTTGAATGGCACTTGGGCGGCCGGAGGAGGCCGTATGGCAACTATTCCCAAATGGAAAATACGTTATGTCATAGGTGGAGCTTATATGGATGTGAACATGAATTATTATTTCCCTATTGAACAATTGGGAAAAGATATAGATGTCGAATTTAACATAAAAGCGATACCATTATATTTGTCGGCAGTGCGCCAATTAAAAGATCCTAGTTTTACGTTGGGACTGGAATATATGTTTATGCATTCGGATGTGAAAGTGGTAAATAAAAGCCAATCCCAATTTGAACTTATTCAAAAACTTGAAGAAAAGCTAGCGGAAAAAATTAGTGATGAATTGACGGGAAATGTTGGAAAATTAGGGTTTAAGGGAAGTTTTGATAGACGTGACAATACATTTACTCCCAACCGCGGGTTTAAAATCAACGTAAATGCGGACTGGAGCAACAAAGTTTTCGGAAGCGACTACAATTACGGACAATTTGAAGAAGCATTTTATTGGTTTATCCCGATCATGAAAAAATGGATTAACGGCTTTCGTTTCGACACGCAACAGATTGCCGGCGACCAGCCTTTCTACTTGCGTCCTTTTATCGACATGCGTGGTATTCCCACAGCTCGTTACACAGGTAAGATCACTATGCTGGCTGAACTGGAAGAACGTTGGGATCTATATCGCAGATGGAGTCTGACCGCCTTTGGAGGAGGTGGTAAGGCATTCGATGATTTTTCATCGTTCGGTGATGCGGAATGGGCATATGCAGGAGGAGCCGGGTTTCGCTATTTGATCGCCCGTCGTTTGAACTTACGGATGGGAATGGATTTTGCGTGGGGAACTGAAGGATTTGCCTATTACTTTGTTTTTGGCAGTGCATGGATTAGACAATAAATTGTCAATAAGTTTAATCGGTTTAGTGGTATTTGTGTGATAGAAGGAGATTTTACAAAAAAATCATAATTTTGCTGGCAATAAAAACGGGTTTCGTTTTTTTATTGTTGAATATTGCGTTTGATTTTTGAATTCTCTTTTCCCATCATGCCGAATATTGCTCGAGGAGCTTAATTGTTGTGTCGTTTCCCCGACTTACAACAATGCTTCTACTTTGGAACAGGTGCTCACGGATGTGTCACGATATGTGTCGCATATCATTGTGGTAGACGATGGTTCAACCGACGATACGACATCGATACTTGCACGTTTGCAAACCGATATGTTAGAAAAAGCTGATGACGGGACAGTACTAGAAGTTATCAGGATACCGAAAAATTCAGGTAAAGGATTTGCTCTAAGGAAAGGGTTTGAACAGGCACTCATATCGGGTTATCAATATGCGATCACTATTGATACCGATGGACAACATTTTGCAGATGATATTCCTGCGTTTGCCCAAATGATCAAAAAATATCCGGGTAGCTTGATTGTAGGAGCACGCAACATGCAACAAGATGGAGTCCCCGGGAAAAGTAGTTTTGGCAACAGGTTCTCAAATTTCTGGTATAAGCTTGAAACAGGTATTAAATTGCCCGATACGCAATGTGGATTTCGGTTGTATCCGATTAAACTGATGAGCGCAATGCGGTTTTATACTTCCGGGTATGAATTTGAGATAGAATCTTTGGTGCGGGCAGCATGGGCAAAGCGACCCATCAGATGGGTGCCGGTAAAAGTATATTATGCCCCGGATGAAGACAGGGTGTCACATTTTCGTCCATTCCTTGATTTCATGCGTATCAGCATACTCAATACAGTATTGGTATTAATAACATTCCTATGGGTAAAACCTCGTGAAATAGTACGTCGTTTGCGATGGAGCAGTTTTAAACGATTTTTTCGCCGGGAATTCAGTCGTCAGACCCAAAGTCCGCTTCGTATTGCCTCTTCTGCAGGTTTTGGAGTCTTTATGGGCATTGTACCTATTTGGGGATATCAGTTGATTGTGGGATTAACATTGGCCCATTTTATGAAACTGAATAAAACCATCGTTTTTCTTACTGCGAATATCAGTATTCCACCTATGATTCCAATTATATTGTACATTAGCTTCCTTGTCGGAGGCTGGATCATAGGTGAGCAAACCGCTTCCGTTTCCATCAATACGATCAGCATGGACTATGTAAAGTACAACCTGTATCAATACCTTGCGGGAAGCGTTGTTTTTGCTGTTTCCGCAGGAATACTCATTTTTTTGGTTGTGTGGATGGCAGTATGGTTTTCACGAAAAAAGAGTGCATAGATCAAATGTTGTCATATGGCTAAATTGCACATTTCGTGTTATTCATGCCAATAAATTACTTGATATATAAGCTGAAACACACAGAACTTGTCAATAATCGGGTAGGAGAAACGGGATTATTTCCCGTTTCGACCTCCCACACCACCCGGCATACCGTTCGGTACCAAGGCGGTTCCGTGCTTTGACACATTACTGCGTGTGAGATGTTGTTTTCAGTTATCCCTTCGGGACGA
>JAVBNI010000204.1:0-41253 GCA_031551645.1 Bacteroidales bacterium
TGGGGAACCCCCATTATTTATATGTTACATATTTAATGTTTTTGCAGCATTTAACAAGGGATTATCATGTCTTTTTTTATGGTAATCTATTTTATATCAAATAGTAAATGAAAAATCCTTAACTAAACGACATTGAATTGAAAGTCGAAAATGAGCACCTAACATGCAGGCGTAATATGCATAAAATCAGAATTAATTCCAAATTTCCGCTCCTTGATATTCACAATGATTCTTTACTCATTGCCTCGGCTTTCATTTCAGGCGGCATTTTTTCGATGGCATATCTGAGTGCGGTTCGTGGCATCGCCGATTTGTGTTTGATGACAAAGTTAAATACTTCTTTTTGTCGGGCTTGACTGGCGGCTTTGAGCATCCAACCATAACCTTTCTGCACCAAATCGTCCTGATCGTTGAGTAAAATGGTGGCTATTTGCAAAATATCATCGAAAAACAATCCTTTGCGGGCGGGTATAATCAGTGATACTGCAGCAGCCCGGCGTACCCAACGGTTTTCAGATATTGCCCATTCTTTCAGCCGGGACAAATATTGAGGATACATTTCGAGAAACTCACCGACAGTATGATTGCACAAGGTGTCACACGATGCCCAGTTGTTCACATAGTGTTGAATCCAATATTCAAACGTCTCAAAATCGCCTGCTTCGTATTTTTTACAAACAGCATAAGACCAGTTACACGCTACGAAAGATTCTTCCAAATATCCCGAATGCCAGAGGTCTTCACACAAATTGAGAATATCCGTTTTGGATTTACTTTCAATTTTGTCATAAAACACTTTGCTGATCTTATTGACAACAGGAACTTTTACCCCATAGGCTTTTATTTCTTCCTTGAAAAAATTTTGCGCGGTACTTTGTGTCTTCTCATCAACATTGTCTTTGAGTTCTTGTCGGACTATATCAAGAATTTCTTCCATATCATTCCATTTTTGATCTTCCATACTGAATCATAAATTTCGTCATCAAATCCACTGCTTATGATTGTAAAACATCCCACTAATATACATAAATTATGGATCATACATTTCTAAAATTTTCATATAATATATTAACATTTTAAAAATAAGCATATTAATCCGAATTTGAGGGCCAGAAATTATGATATAGGGTGATCTACTTCTAACAATTATACTATCGATTGAATACCAATAAGATATGGTTGTGTTTACAACAAAAAGTATATCTTTTTGTTATTGAATAGGACTGGACAAAGATGTTGTAGGTGATAAACCATGCGCATTCCCATCTGTCTCCTTAAAAAGTAAATGATAAAATGGATGAAAAAACTGATTGATCTTATTTTCGACGGATACGTAAAGGTGTTGTTCCCCATTGTGGTATGTATTTTTTTATTGGAAAAACTATTGAAAATAATCCATCCCGTTACCATTTTTGTAAGGGAAAAATTACATACTTCGCGGATATTGGGCGTGCTGGATGCCTTTTTGATTTCGACATTGATACTTATTATCTTGGGCCTCTTGGCGGGTTTGCTGGTAAAGTCCCAATTTGTACGTAGCAAAACAAAATGGTTCGAAGACACATTATTGCGTAAGATACCTTTTTACAACGAACTGAAATCACTGCTTCACCGTGATACCAATGAAGCCGACGAAAACAACTACCATCCGGCGCTGGTCAAAGACGGTGATTTTTATTTATTAGGATATGTTACTGGGAAAAGTGAAAGATTTTATACGGTAGTGATCTGCGACACTAACCTGCAAGGAGGTGAGCTACGTGTCGTATCAAAGGATTTGGTAAAACTATTGAACATCAGCTTTTTCGAATTTTCGCGTCGAATCCGGCAATATGGAGCCAATGTGGCATATTTTGCCGAAGAAGAATAAAAATGACGCGATAAAACAAGCTCTTTTTCCCGCGGCTCAAAATTTTTATCCACGAATTAACACAAATTTTCACTAATTTAAAATTTCAGCTTTGCTGAAATTTATTCGCGTCAATATAAAATTCAAGTTAATTTGTATTGCTTCCAGTGAGATCGCTTCGCTAAGTTCGTGGACAAAAATGAACACAAGTTATAAAATTGACGCAGTTGCCCTTCTTTTTTCTGAGAAAAGTAGTACTTTTATATAAAAATATTATCTTCGCTCCTTTCAAAGTCCACCGATTTTTATCGTGGTAATTATAAGTAATTTGAATGATGTTAATCTGTTTTCCGTGTGCGCACACGGATTAATTTCTATCACCCCGTGTGCGCACACGGCGTATAAATTGAAAGTATTTTAGATATCTTTACATAAATAGCCTTAAAAGTAGATAATTATGATGACAACTGAAAATTCGAGAAGAAAGTTTTTGGCAACCGCTGTGTCGGGAACCATTGCATCGGTAGTTGCACCGATGGCATTTGCTGGTGGCAATGCTGTCACCAAACCGGTTATTATTCCCAAAGAGGCCTTTGGCGCCAACGATCGTATCCGGGTAGCCGTACTTGGTGTGAACGGGCGCGGAAAAAGCCACATCCAAGATGTCATGAGCCAATCCAATGCTGAAGTGGTTACTTTATGCGATCCTGACATGAATATCCTAAAAGAAAGAGCAAAATCGTTCGAAGACAAATATAAGAAAAAGGTTGCTATCGAACAGGATTTCCGCAAGGTTTATGCTGACAAAAATATCGACGCCGTAACACTGGCGACACCGAATCATTGGCATGCATTACAAGCCATCTGGGCATGCCAGGCCGGTAAAGATGTTTACGTGGAAAAGCCAGCTACGCATAATGTTTACGAAGGTAAAAAACTGATTGAGGCTGCATACAAATATAACCGTATCGTGCAGCATGGAGTACAGCTCCGCAGTTCGGTAGCTATACGCGAAGCCATCCAACATTTGCGCAACGGCTTGATCGGCCGGGTATACATGGCTCGTGGATTGGTTTATCGCTGGAGACCGGATATCGGGAATAAAGGCGTATCGAATATCCCTGCAGGCCTGGATTACGATCTTTGGTGCGGTCCTGCTCCGATGGTTCCGTTCACCAGAAATTTGGTGCACTACAACTGGCACTGGCATTGGAATTACGGTAACGGCGATGTAGGTAACCAGGGCATCCACGAAACCGACCTTTGTATGTGGGGATTGGACGTCGGGTTACCTGAACGGATCACTTCGATGGGTGGAAAATTTCTTTGGGATGATTGTAAGGAAGTTCCCGAAATCCAAACATCGATTTATCATTACCCGAAACAGAAAAAGATCATACAATTTGAGGTCAGGAACTGGTGTACCAACCTGGAAGACGGCGCCGGCGTGGGAAATATTTTCTACGGTGACAAAGGATATATGGTGATCAACGGGTACGAAAAATATGAAACCTTTTTGGGTGAAAAACGGGAAAGGGGGCCCAGCGGAGATGCGGGAGGCGACCATTTCAAGAACTGGCTGGATGCCATCCGTGCACGGGATATGAGTCTCCAGAACGGACCGGTAGAATCCGGACATTTGTCCTCTGCTCTGGCACATCTGGGCAATATTTCCTACCGGTTGGGACGGCAGTTGAACTTCGACCCGGTGGCCGAACGTTTTATCGGCGACGAAGATGCAAACAATATGTTAACCCGCGAATATAGATCGCCTTATAACCTGCCCGAAAAAGTATAAATAAAAATACTTTGACCCCGGCAAACATCAATCTGCCGGGGTTGTTCTTTAATATATAAACCAAATTCTTCAATTATGTCTCACATATTTAAAATAAGCTTATTGTTCATTTGTTGTACCGTAATATCATGCAACAAAACTCCCTACATGCCTAAATTTGCGGTTTGCTGCCAATTACCCAGCTATCCTTCCGTCAAGGCAGCAGGATACGATTATATCGAACCAAACGTGGATAATTTCCTGGCTCCGGCCAAACGCGACTCCGTCTTTTCCGCCAATCTGGAGGAAATGAAACGGTTGGATGCGAAAATTATTTCGTGTGTAGTTTTTCTTCCGGGACAGTTAAAAGTAACAGGTCCTGAAACTAAGCACGACGATATTATTGCCCGGGCCGAGATCACTTTCAGCCGGGCACAAAAAGCCGGTATTCCCATTATTGTCTTTGGTAGCGGTGGAGCACGGCGCGTACCCGATGGGTTTGGCAAAAAGGAGGCTACGGATCAATTCATAGCGCTTTGCAAGCGGCTTGGACCTGTTGCACAGAAATACAATGTGACTGTTGTTGTTGAACCGCTCAACACAGGCGAAACCAATATCATCAATTCTTTGCGGGAAGGTGCGGAAATAGTCGAAGCTGTCAATCATCCGAACATCCGGTTGTTATGCGACATATACCACATGTTGCGGGAAAACGAGCCGGCATCGGAGATTGTAAAATATGGTAAACTTATCCGCCACTGTCATATTGCGGAGAAAGAAACCCGTTCGGCTCCAGGAACCAAGGGTGACGATTTCAAGGAATATTTCAAGGCTTTGAAAGAAATCAATTACCAGGGATGCTTGTCCATCGAAGGCAAATGGGATGATTTTGAAACTCGTCTTGTACCGGCATTGCAATACATGCAGGAACAATTCCGGTCGTTGTAAACAATTGAAAAATGACAGAAGAACGCGGGAGTGGGAACAAACCACCCCCGCGTTCTTCTGTCAAATGGATGGGTTCTGATTTATCTTAATGTGATCATTTTGTAACCATCCGGAATACTGAAATTAATAGCCTGAGGTTGATCAAATACAATTCCCTGGAAAACGGCATTTATTTTAACCGTACTTTTATCCTGTTTTGCCAATATGTCAAATACAGTGGGCAATAAAAAGTGTTGATATTGTTGGTATTGGCTGTATGAAGTCTTAAAACCGGCTTGGTTCTGCTGCCTGTTATAAGCTGTGATACTTCCGGTAGTCTGATTGTCAGAGTTGATTTCTATTTCGAGAAAGTTACGGTTTTGTCCGCGTAAGACTATTTTGTTGTTGTTTTCCGCCGTTACCTTGAATCCGAACTTTTCCCTGTATATGTCCTCGCAACGGTCGCCGGTGAAGAGCATATACAGGATCTCCGGGTTTACAGGATAACCGATCATCCGGCTTAGATACTCGTTGCTTCCCTTATAGCAAATCCGGTGGTAACGGTCAAGAACCACAAATGAGTCCTTGTAAATCACCCCGCGGACTACCTCCATCAAAATAGTCCCACGGAAATAACACACACTGTCGGGACGGATGTAAATACTACTGTTCAACGAATACGACTTGTTTCCTAAAGTAATATCCAGCTTACATTTGGGCACGGTAATGCTTTCGATCGGATAACATGAAGTATAAAATGCCGTACTGCTACGCGTTGTCTCAGTAACCGCGGGTTTGCGTGAACGGCAAGCGCCGAGGCTGGCAACCAACAAAAGCAACAAGATAATATTTCGTATGCTAATCATCACAATTGAATCAAAATAAGACGGCAATGGTACGGTCGTCATGTTTTCCGGGAGACCAGAAATCGAGCCATTTGAGCAACTCCTCCCCTGTATTTTTATTATTTTCGGAAAAATTGACTTCGGCCGAGATATCCGTCCAAAACCTGTTCCAATTTTCAAAATACAACATGCTGTCATCTGTTTTAAACTTGGGATCGCTCACTCCGTTGGTCATCAGGAATAGTGCCGAAAAATCTTCGACGATAACAAAACGTATCCTACGCGATAATTCATCCGGTTCCACAATTTCAGGCATGGTAAGAAAACGTTTGGGAGGCGACCAGTCGCCTCCGTCAGGTATGCCCATCAAATATGTCTGCCAGGTTTCTTTGTTGTACACGCATATGGCCCCATCGCCCACCCAGAAAGTACCGATCAGCCAGCCAAAATCATATTTCTTGCAAATACATAGTAATAAAGTAGTAGCGTAATCTTCCGATTCATTACCATTCTCGGATGCTTCGTTCCGGATATCATTCACAGCCTTTACCACTGCCGACTCAATAATCAGGTGCAATACATTCGCCATTTTCTCCCGAACCGTTAACATGCTTTCCTTATCAAGCCTGTCGACAAGCGAGTCCAACGTTAATGTTTGTATCACTAATTGCTCGTAACAAGCATCCACAGCCGATTCGCATGCTATCTGCGATCCTTTGCGCGAAAACCGGGATTTTCCCGAGCCGTCGGCCACAGCCATAATGTACCACCGGCTTTCAAGGTCATATTTCATGTCGAAATCATCTTCGCGAAATTTTCCCTCGCGGATATGTTCACGTCCCCGCTTACTGGCCGCCGCCATAGTTTTTTTTTGTTCCTTTTTCCATCCCCGATTCAACACCGGGATAATGCGGATGGCTACTTCCTCATCGGGCTTCCAATATGGATCATTCTCATCCGAAGGCATGTCTTCCAAAGGGATCGAGAAATCATCCTCCACCATTAGTGTCCATGTCTTTGATAAAATCTGTTCGTTATCCTGACTTTCTCGTTTTCTGATATTCAGTCGTATCTCAAATCGTCCTGCCTGTTTGGGTACACCGGTTATTTGTTTCTTTTCGGGAACAAAATGTAGGCCTGTTTCTTCAAGACCTTCAAACCAATAATCGGTATTTTCGCCTGTCGAAAAAAAATCGGCATCAATAATCGCCCGGTAAGGTTGCCCGACTCTGCCTAAAGGAAGATTGGCGGAAGATGTGCCGGCATCGAAGCTAGTATCATCGTATTCATCCATAAGCCTGAAGGTCAACAATTATGATTGGAGATAAAAAACTTAATATCTGTCAGGACTATCATCATCAAAATCATCTCACCTAAAAATTATTTCTTCCCGGGAAACCAAATATAAACTATGTTGTTTTTATGTTTATTTTTGCGTCCTAAATAATCATCCATAAAACCATTCTGAAAAAACAGTCGTGGTATCGGAGAAAATTTTGAATTATCAAATCAATTTCACAAATGAAATCAACACTTATTCTTAAATCCTGCTTACTGCTTTGCGTGGTACTGTTGTACAACTGCTCGGCTAAAGAATCGTCAAAAATAGCAATTATTACCGAATATGGTGATATTGAGTTGCAATTATATGATAAAACACCGCAACACCGGGACAATTTTATCAAATTGGTAAAAAGTGGTTTTTACGATGGAACATTATTCCACCGGGTTATTAAGGATTTTATGATTCAGGGTGGCTCTCCTGATTCTAAAGGTGCAAAACCCGGCGCTTGTCTTGGTTCTGGTGGGCCAGGATATACGGTTCCAGCCGAATTTGTTCCCGAATATTTTCATAAACGCGGCGCCTTAGCAGCTGCCCGTCAAGGTGATAACATCAACCCGGAAAAAGCCTCGTCGGGATCGCAGTTTTACATTGTACAAGGGAAAGTTTATAACGATGAGGAATTAAACCAGGAAGAAACACGGTTGGCAATGGCAAAGGCACGCCCGGTAATAATGCAATACATCAAGGAAGAGGCTATGCAAAAGGCCGGACAGACTGTTAATCCGGAAGTGGCACAGGCAAAAGCCCGAGAAAGAGCAATGAAATATATCGAAGAACATCCTTACCACATGTCGGCAGAAGCCCGCCAGGCATACAAAACAATTGGCGGCGTTCCATTTCTCGATACTGAATATACTGTGTTCGGGGAAGTAACCAAAGGCATGGATGTAGTGGACAAGATAGCCGCCATGGAAACCGACCAGGCCGACCGTCCAGAGGTAGATGTGAAGATCATAAAAATGAAATTTATCAACTAAGCCGAAAAGCTTGACTCCGCTGTCAGAAGATCCCTTGTCAAAATTAGGATGAGACAAATGAAGATATTTTTTACATTTGCATCATGCTTAAGTTCAATTTACATATAAGATTTGCCTCGATCCTGAAAGTCTTTCTTTTATGTGCTTTTTATGTTTCTATTTCCGGCGGACTCCAAGCGCAGCAATTATCATCGACATCTAAAAAAGCTATTAAGGCATACAATGCCGGATTGGATCATTATGAACGGCGGCAGTATAAGGAAGCTATTGTTAACCTAAGTAATGCCATCAAGTTTGACAATAATTTCGTGGAAGCACAAATGCTGACTGCTGAGTGTTACTTGGAGACAGGCGAACTTGAAAAAGCTAAGGAATCTTTTTTGCGATGTATCGCTATTAATCCTAATTTTTTCCCGCCGGTATATTATTCTGTTGCCGATATCGAATTTGAACTGGAAGAATACGAGCAGGCAAGCAAGCATCTTGAACAGTTCCTGAAATACAGCAACCAAAAACCGGCTATGCTCGGAAAAGCGGAAAAACTGTTGCAGAACAGCAAATTTGCTGAAAAAGCAGTGAAAAATCCCGTCCCATTTCAACCGGAAAATATCGGGTTAGAATTTGAATACGACCAGTACTGGCCGAGTCTGTCGGTAGATGAACAAACACTGGTTTTCACCGCGCTCGTTCCCAAGAATGCCAACAATCCGGCAGTCACCGGTAACCGGCAGGAAGATTTCTTTGTTTCGGCTTATAAAAATGGGAAATGGTCGCAACCACAAAATATGGGTTCACCACCCAATACGCCCGATAATGAAGGTGCACAGACCATATCGACCGATGCGACCAGAATGTTTTTTACGGCTTGTAACCGCAGCGACGGTAAAGGTGGATGTGACATCTATTATAGTGAAAAACGCAACGGACTATGGACACGACCGCGCAATCTCGGCGCTCCCATCAATACTTCGGCCAAAGAAACCCAACCATCCATATCGGCGGATGGAAAAACGCTTTATTTTGTGAGCACAAGGGGAGGAGGCAAAGGCGGACAGGATATATGGATGTCGACAATCGATGAAAAAGGGAGTTGGGGTAACCCGGTGAATCTTACCGAACTGAATACTCCGGACGATGAGTCGTCCCCGTTTATACATCTTGACGATAAAACCCTGTATTTTGCTTCGAACGGCTGGCCGGGAATGGGTCAATATGATCTTTTTGTCAGCCGCAAAGACACCGCGGACAAATGGTCGGAGCCTGTAAACCTGGGCTATCCCATCAACAGCAAATACAATGAGGAAGGTTTGATTGTTAATGCAAAAGGAGACAGGGCGTATTATTCGTCCGACCGCGATGGCAATAGCATCCGTAAAATTTTCACTTTTGAGTTATATCCCGCAGTAAGGCCGCAACTGGTATCGTACATGAAGGGAAAGATTTACGATGCACAATATCTTAAACCGCTCAAAGCGCCGTTCGAACTGATTGACCTGACTTCTGCCGAAAAAGTGATTGAAGCATGGTCCGACAGTACAACCGGCGAATTCCTGGTATGTATTCCTTCCGGGAAAGGTTACGCATTGAACATCAGCCGCAAAGGATACCTGTTCTTTTCGGAACATTTCACCATGTCCGAAGGCAGCTACAAAGAACCTTTCCTGAAAGACATCCCACTGAAACGTATCCGTCCGGGTGAAAAAGTGATTTTGAAAAATGTATTTTTCGATGTCAATTCGCACAAGTTACTTGACGAGTCGAAAGCGGAACTGCAACGCGTAGCACAGTTTTTGAAGGACAATCCTGAAATAAAAATCCGTATCACAGGACATACCGACAATACCGGTAAAGTTGCATACAATCTCGACTTATCGCAAAATCGCGCGCGCGCGGTAGCCAACTATCTGCTGAATGAAGGCATCTCCATGAACCGGGTAAGTTACAAAGGAATGGGCGCTACCGAACCAGTAGCCGATAACGACACGGAAGAAGGACGTGCACAAAACCGTCGTACGGAGTTAGTAATTGTCAAATAGACATTGATCAGCGTTATTTCCTGATGATCCGGAATGTTCCGTCACCATTCAATTTAACAATAAGCGACGCGGCAGCCGGCCGCTCGTCATCCTGACGCCAATGGACAACATAATCCACAGCCATCCTGATTTCATCCTGCACCCTGGCAAAAATATCAGGAGTAATTTCTCCGCTTATGTTGGCTGAAGTAGAAACAACAGGACGTCCAAATTTCCGTATCAGGGTCTGGCAAAACGGATCTCTTATCAAACGGATCCCGACCGAACCATCCTCAGCAACGAGATTATGCGCTAAATTCCGGGCCTGCGGGTAGATGATGCTAATGGGTTTATCAGCAAGATATAGTAGCTGCAAGGCTATGTCGGCGACTTGATGCACATATGAGGAAAGCATGTCAATGCTGTCCACCAGCACTAACAAGTTTTGTTTTTCCGCCCGTTTCTTTATTTCATATATCCGTTCAACTGCCTTCGGATTGGTTGCATCACAACCTATCCCCCAAACCGTATCGGTCGGATAAAGAATCACCCCGCCATGGTTCAGGGTAAACAAAGATTGTATAATATCATCGTGATACATAAAACACCTATCATGAAAACAGAAAACAAAGGTAGCCGGTTTTTGTTATGTATCTATCATTTTTGCTATATTACCTGACGACCATTATCATCTCGACGCGGAAACACCGGAATAAATTTCAAATAAGTACTCTAATATTACCTCCGACGTCTTTGAGATTTGTTTAAATTTGATTTTCTGCGCCTTACACCATTTATCATTAACCATTTATCATTAACCATTACTTGTCGTATCTTTGCCGAAATTTTTTAACGACCATGATCTTTTATACCCCGGATATCGATGGAATCCAATGTGTCATGAACGAGGAAGAGTCGGAACATGCAGTCAGGGTATTACGTCTGAAAGCGGGGGATAAGGTAACACTGGTTGACGGCCGGGGCGGGAGGTATGAGGCAGTTGTTTCCAACCCGCATCCTAAACGCTGTGAAGTCACCATAACCGAGGAACAACATCAATATGGCAAGCGGCCCTATCACCTGCATGTAGGGATAGCCCCTACCAAGAATACCGACCGATTTGAATGGTTTGTCGAAAAATCCGTTGAGATCGGAATTGATGAAATAACGCCTCTGTTCTGTGATCACTCGGAACGCAAGAATATTAATTTACAAAGGGTACAACGCATCGCTGTTGCAGCCATGAAACAATCGAAAAAGGCATATCTACCGCGACTAAATGACATGGTCCCGTTTGAAAAATGGCTATCGGTAGTCCAAACCAGTAAATGTTACCTTGCGTATTGTGGCGAGACAGAAAAGAAATTACTCAAATCGGCATATCATCAGGAAAACGAGGTTACCATCGCCATAGGTCCCGAAGGCGATTTTTCCCCGAAGGAAGCAGAACAGGCGCTGAAACACGGATTTGAATGTATCAGCTTGGGTGAAAGCCGGCTTCGAACCGAAACAGCAGGCATTGTCGCCTGCCATAGTATCTATTTCATGAATGAATGCGAATAAGACCAAATTATTGTTCCTTGGAACGGGTACATCGCAAGGTGTCCCGGTAATTGCCTGTCCATGTGCTGTCTGCGCCTCTGCCGGCCCGTTTGATAAGCGCCTGCGAAGTTCGGTATTGATACAAACCGGTGGAAAAAATATTCTGATAGATGCGGGCCCCGACTTTCGCCAACAAATGCTACGGGCAGACATAAAACACTTGGATGCCATTCTGTTTACGCATGGACATAAAGACCATACCGCCGGATTAGATGACGTACGGGCATACAATTATGTATTGCAGCGCCCGATGGACATCTATGCCGAAGAGCGGGTACAGGAAGTCCTGAAACAGGAATTTGCTTACATTTTTGCAGAAAACAAATATCCGGGAATTCCAGAATTGAAGATGCACACCATCACAGAAGAACCGTTTACAGTGGACGGTATTTCTGTTGTTCCCGTAAGGGCCATGCATATGCATCTTCCCATACTGGGTTTCCGGATCGGGCAACTGGCTTACCTCACCGATGCCAATAATATCACGGAAACTGAGAAAAAGAAATTATCCGGATTGGACTGCCTCGTTGTTAACGGGCTGCGAAAAGAACAGCATATTTCGCATTTTACTTTGAATGAAGCAGTCTGCCTGATTAAGGAACTGACTCCTCAACGGGCATTTATCACCCACATCAGCCACCAAATGGGATTCCATCAACAAGTACAGTCCGAACTTCCGCCCGGCATATACTTAGCGTACGATAACTTAGTGATCAGTTGCGAGTAAAACTGTTCCCGATCATTTGGCGATTTCGCGATGTACTATTGCCTCATTCAGGGCTTCTATCACCTTGTCGACAAATTCCTTATTGTGTGTCGTGTACACATCTTGCGGACCGGAGGATAATTCGATCTCAATGGTGTATTTCTTACGCAGCAAAAACCACCATCCTACGGCAACAGCCAATAAAACCAAGGCATACCACCACGCTTTGGCAAGCCAGAAAGATGCAACGCCAATAACTGATATGACAACCGGCGCAGTAATGTCGGGATTTTCTACCGTATACTTCACGGAGTTGATCGCCGACATGGGATAAGTTTTGCCACTGACAACAAAACGGGCGCTGGTAACCGCAATCCCTTTCTCGTTTAAAAATGATTTTTCTTCGGACATGATACGCTAATTTTAAAATAAACCGGAACATGAATCCGGGTCAATATCAAATATTTTTCCCTTTTTCCATACTACAAAGATATAAAATTACCTATTTTTATAGGGTATTTTTGTTTTGAACGATCATAGGTATATAATCGGAAAAATTCACAAAAATATCAGGCCATGAAGTTATATTTTTTATTGTTCAGTTTTGTTTGTTGCACAGAAGGAGCTATGTCGCAACAGAATGATACTTTACGGTCATTCAAGCTCATTGTCGCAAAAAAGAAGGGGAATAGTCTCGCTTATGCTTTTTTTCTGGGTAAAAATAAGGTAAAGCCTTTACCCCAGAGTGGGACTTTATTCTTTGATCAGGTTCATCCTGAAGATACGCTCGGCTTGATGATCAACTCCAAATATTACTATTTTCCTGTGAATGGTCTGGATTCGGTCTCCATCATCATTAACCGGGATAAATTATATGATGGTCGGACAGAAAAAGCCAGGGAGGGAACTAAGGCCCCTTTGAGTAATACCCCAACGACTTTACTCGATATGGAAAATGCAAGTATGTATGCGAATCTTGCCGAGTACCTGAGAGGACGTGTGCCAGGGTTAAGCGTATCGACCGGAGGGCGAAATCCGGTAGGAGGTTATCAAATACAGATTCGCGGAGTTAATTCCATTCACTTCCAGGCTGCACCTCTTTTTGTAATTGATGGAGTGGCTGTGGGCGATTATGAGAAAGCTGCCGCATCCATTAATGTAAATGAGATAAAATCCGTAGAAGTTTTAAGGGACGGGGCTGGATACGGCACACTTGGCAGTGCGGGAGTAATCCTTGTAACAATGAAAAAAGGAGGCGATTGAAGAATTAATTTTATCCGTATGAACCCACGATAAACCACAAGAGTCATCTAAGAATAAATAAAACAATTAATAATCGAAAAAGACAAGATAGATAATAAGCTATTCCATCTAAGTTTAACAATAAAACTGTATTCACATGAAAACATTGTATCGTATATTAAGTATCAGCCTCTTATTGGTTGGAATCCTGTTTTCCACGACAGAAGTTATTGCCCAGGATCAGGACAGTTACTTTACGGTGGCCGGCAGCGTAAAGGACAAACTAACGCGAAAGCCGCTTGAGTTTGTCACCATATCGGTAGTCAACCGCAATATCGGGACAGTAACCAACGAGGATGGGAACTTCACCATAAAAATCCCGAAATCGATTAATGCCGAATTTGTCGAATTTTCGCATATTGGATATCTCACTTTTCGTATTCCGGTCAAAGGTGCGGATATTGCAAAAGCGGATGTTCTGCTTACACCTTATGCCAATCCGTTGAATCCGGTGATTATAACGGGTTGGGATGCACGCTACCTGATGCAGGAAGCAGTAAACAAGATAGGAGATAATTACAGCTCCTCTCCTTCCCTACTTACCGGTTTTTATCGGGAAACCGTACAAAAAAGGCGTAGTTTTATCAATATTACCGAAGCCTTGCTTGAGATATATAAAACCGAATATACCCAGGCAACAGACCGCGACCGGGTACAAATATTCAAAGGGCGCAAGCTTCTGAGTCAAAAAAGTTCTGATACTTTAT
The DNA here is from genome assembly GCA_031551645.1 of Bacteroidales bacterium. Lineage (GTDB taxonomy): Bacteria > Bacteroidota > Bacteroidia > Bacteroidales > UBA4181 > JAIRLS01. The sequence continues at coordinate 14,053 of JAVBNI010000204.1, forward strand.
CCATCAAGTTGATGGGTGGTCCCAGCCTGTCCATTTTTGTTGACATCGTGAAAAATCCTGATGTATTATTGGATAAAGAAACCCTTTCGTATTTCACATTCAAGATGGAAAATATGACGCAAATCAACGGCCGCGACCAATATGTCGTTTCTTTCCAGCCACAGATCGTACGTCCATATCCCTTGTACGTCGGAACATTCTACATTGATAAAGAAAGTTTGGCTTTTACGCGGGCCGAGTTCTCCCTCGATATGACCGACCGTAACAAAGCGTCGGAAATGATCCTCAAAAAGAAACCCCTTGGTCTGCGATTCCGGCCCGATGAAGTGTCTTACGTTGTTTCGTACCAGGTACGTAACGGGAAAAGTTATTTGAGTTATATTCGTAATGAACTAAAATTCAAATGCGACTGGAAACGAAAACTTTTCGCGACCAATTATGTTATTGTCAGTGAGATGGTAGTAACTGACATTGAGGAACAAAACGTTACCGCAATAACGCGAAAAGCGGCTTTCAATCCCAACCATGCATTGAGTGATAAAGTAATGGATTTTTATGACAACGATTTTTGGGGAGCGTATAATATTATCGAACCCACGGAATCACTGGAATCGGCTGTAGATAAGCTTAGAAAAAGACAATAATTTAATGATAAATGGTTAATGATTAATGATAAATGACACCTGCCCGACTTGTCATTCAGGCGGGCAAAGCGCAGAAAATAAGCGTTAGCCAAATATCAAAAACGTCGAATATATCTTGTAGGGTATTTAAAATATAATTTTCGGATATTTTGAATGATTTCCTGTTGCTGGCAAAGGTTCGCGAAGGCGATATCCACGCATTCGAAACGCTGTTCAGGCGTTACTACGAACCTTTGTGCCTGTATGGAAACAGGATGGTTCATGATCCTGATACAGCCGAAGAAATTGTACAAGAGTTGTTTTACACGCTTTGGAAAGACAGGTCGCACCTGCAGATTATCATATCTGTAAAATCATACCTGTATGGCGCTGTTCGCAACCAATCGCTCCAATACATCGAACATATTCATGTGCGTGAGCGCTATCGCCAAACAGTTGTGGAACGATCTATGGAAAATGGGATATCCAATACACCTCAGGATATTCTGGAATTCCAGGAATTGGAACAACAACTTGAAATAGCGCTGGAAAGGTTACCCAAACGCAGACGCGACATTTTTCGCATGAATCGTTTTGAAGGGAAAAAGTACGAACAAATTGCCCGTGAAATGTCACTTTCAGTGAAGACAGTCGAAGCTGAAATGAGCAAAGCCCTTCATGTGTTAAGGAAGATCATACGTTAATTATAAATATAAAATCATCAAAAACAGAAAAATGACAATTGATACAGATAAAGCATGGGATAAATTGTATACCAGGCTCAAAGATGACCAATTGCTCGTCCCGGATGAGAGAAAAACGGTAAAAATATCGTTTAAATGGGCGGCTGCAATCGCAATATTATGTATTTGCGGCGCCGGCTTTTATTATGCAAGGATAAATGACCGCACCGCACCGCCGTCGTTTACTATTCAAAATAACGATATATCAAATACTCTGGTCAGTACCCTTGAAGACGGGTCCATTGTATATCTTACAAACGGGTCCGCACTCACTTGTCCCGAAAGTTTTGCACCGGACAAAAGAATAGTTGCCCTTCAAGGAGATGCATTGTTCGATGTCCGTAGCAGTCAGGAGCGCCCGTTTCTGGTCGAAACGGAAACAGCCATAGTGGAAGTACTTGGAACGGCTTTCAATATCAAATCGGCAGACAAAAAATCATTCACACTTTCCGTACAAAAAGGAACGGTAAAGGTAACCTTGAAAACAGGAGGAACGCCGGTTTTTGTGCAAGCCGGTGAAACCGTATTGATGCGTAACGATCAATTACAAAAAATGGAATTGACCGACCAGCAACAATTTGACCAATATACTCAAAAGATGTCCTTTAAAGACGACCGTTTGGGTAACATTGTCAGGGTGATCAACAAAATGTCCGACAAACCAATTGCTTTCGCAGACAGCACTCTGGTTAACAGGGAAATGACCATTACATTCCTGAATAATACTCCTGCCGATATGGTCGAATTATTGTGCCTTGGAATGGGATTAACATATACCGATGAAGGAAGCATCATCATTATTGATCACGATAAATAAGGGCAGATATCAAAAAAACATCTAACTTTAAAACTTTTCAGTGTCATCATGTAACTCCGCAAAGCCATGAGAAAGTGTTTGTTATGGATGGGGCATTGGTTGGTCTGTTGCCTGGCAATACAAGCACAAGATCATGATGTGCTTGATGAAGTTATTCATTTACCTAAACTGAAAGGAACTACATATGAAATATTAAACCTGATTTCCGAACGATCGGGATATATGTTTATGTATGATAGCAAGATGATCAACAGCAACAGGAATGTGCGAATACCTGCCGGAAAGTATCATTTAAAAGACGCTATCAACCGGGCAACCGGCGAAAGTATCCAGATAAAAATTATTGGTCAACATATCCTGCTTTATAAAACTATTTCAAGCCCGGACACTCAACCGGAATCCTCTCCTCCCCAACCCTCACCAAATTATTTGACAATTGAAGGCTCTGTAAAGGACAAAGAAAACAATGAGCCTATACCATATTGTTCTGTTAGCATAGCCGAAACAAGTATCGGAACCATTACCAATCAAAACGGGATGTTCCTGTTAAAAGTCCCCAATTCATTAAGTAATGCACACATCCATATATCGCATATTGGCTATGAAACACAGCAATTTCCGGCCAGGATTCTTGCCGGGAATAAAGCCGATTTGTATCTTACAACACGATATATTCCTTTGGAAGCAGTCATCATCAACCTAAGTAACCCTCAAAAAATAATCAGGGACATGATGGAAAACCGCTCACAAAATTACACATCCAATCCCTTCTATTTGACAACATTCTACCGGGAAGGGATCGAACGCAAAAGAGGTTTTTCCAATCTCTCCGAAGCTGTATTCCGCATCTATAAACCGGGATACAACAACACCCTTCCGGAGCAGGTTAAATTGGTCAAAATGCGGACAATCAGCAATAACAGGGAAACCGATACTGTAATTATGAAGATGAAAGCAGGCGTAAATGCAACCCTGATGCTTGATGTTATCAAAAACATACCGGATTTCTTTATCCTGAATAAAGAAAACATGTATCACTATACCAAGATCGATATGACGGTGATGGATGAACATCTAGCACATGTAATCGCTTTTGAACAGAAATCCGGAATCGATGGACCTTTGTATAAAGGTGAACTGTACATCGACGAGAAAAATTCGGCTTTGTTGCATGCTCATTTCCGGATAAATCCGGACTACATCAAACAAGCCAGGTCGATGCTGGTGGTCAAAAAAAGCAGAAATATGGATATCATACCCGAAGATGCGGTTTATTCGGTATCGTATCAACAATGGAATGGCAAATACTACATCAATCATGTACGCGGTGACCTGTATTTCAAAGTCAAAAAGAAAAAATTCCTGTCGGGGTCTACCAGTTTGCATACTTATTTTGAAATGGTGACCTGTAAAATTGACACACTCAACGTAAAACGTTTTCCGGCAAGAGAAAGTCAACCTACTTACAATATCTTTTCCGAAACCAATTATACTTACGATGAGAGCTTCTGGGAGAATTTCAACGTTATTATGCCGGAAGAAAAACTGAACGAAGCCATTTCACGTATTACACCCAAAATTGAAGAAAACGTTGAAAAATAAAATTTCTAATCTGCAATCTTTAGCTTACACCCAAAAAGCATGATACCTTTTTTTGAAATATCCAATGAACGTATGTTCCGGAACATGGGATATTTCGGTGACCAGTCAGGAATTGAAAAACGCTACCTGCGTGAACAACAGCATTGGGACAAGCACCTGTATAACACACGGCAATATGCCCTGGAATCGGCAAAAGGAAAAAACAGGCAATCGGCTGTTGTGTTGGGTAGCGGATGGCTATTGGATGTCCCGGTGGAGGAACTGTCCAAATTGTTTGAAAAAGTAACCTTGATAGATATCAGGCACCCCAAAGCTGTAAAAAAACGGATACAAGTAATGGAAAACGTGGAATTACAAGTGTGTGATATTTCCGGCTTTGCAGCGACTACCTACCAATATATGAAATTATACCGCAACAAAAAAAACAGACCACCGGTAGATTCAATCCAGGCGCAACCCAGCTTAAACTTAGACGCATATGATTTTGTATTTTCATGTAATATACTCAGTCAATTGGATATCCTATTGATGGAATACCTTGAACGTTTCTTTACACTTACCGACGAAGAAATGCTTGCTTTCCGGAAGAAAATCCAACATCATCATATTTCCCTTTTACCCCGTAACCGTTCATGTATAGTTGTCGACTACGAAGAAATTACTTATTCCCACACCGGTGAAGAGATATCCCGTAGACCTTTGGTATTTCACGAAATTACCAAAAATCCGAATACTAAGGAATGGATTTGGGAATTTGACACCCATATGACCTACTACGAAGGGAAAAAGACTTATTTCAAGGTGATGGGAATAAAAATTTAAGGTTTGATCTTCCTGATTTTTCCTTTATTTTTGCGACCTTCAATAATTAGTACCATACAAGATATAATCGACGTTTTTGACATTTGTTTAAGTTTGACTTATTGTGCTTTGCGTCATTTATCATTAACCATTTATCATTGATCATTACTTATATGGAGGATACATACAGGCATAAAGGGCTGCGCAGGCTATTGGTGGAGGAAATCCAAAAAAAGGGGATCACAAACGAAAAGGTTCTCGAGGCCATTGGCCGGGTACCACGGCATTTATTCATGGACAGTGGGTTCATCAACTTTTCATATAAAGATTCCGCTTTCCCGATCGGTTCGGGGCAAACTATTTCCCAACCCTATACGGTTGCTTTTCAGACCCAATTGTTGGAGTTAGCGCCCCACGAAAAGATATTGGAAATCGGTACAGGATCGGGTTACCAAGCCGCAGTACTTTTCGAACTGGGAGCAAGAGTATTCACCATCGAACGCCAACGCGACCTGTATGTCAAAGCACAACAACTGCTTCATCAGTTAGGCTACAAAATGAACTTTTTTTATGGCGACGGATATGCCGGGCTACCAGCCTACGCTCCTTTTGACAAAATACTGGTAACCGCAGGCGCGACCGAAATTCCCGAAGCCCTCGTACAACAACTGAAAGTGGGCGGACGAATGGTAATCCCTGTCGGAAATAATGCACAGCAGGAAATGATTTTAGTGGAAAAAGTTTCCGAAACAGAAACAGAAGTTTCAAAACACGGAGCCTTTATCTTTGTTCCGTTTTTGAAAGGAAAAGTCTGAATATATGGCGTTTTGATCCCATGACTGGAGAGAGTGGCTCAACGTGGTTAATTTTCAACTTTCAACTACTTATCCCCTTGTTTCTGTGTGTTGGCCAGAATATTTTTCTAACTTTAATGTATAGAGTACAATTCTATTACTTGCAGAAATAAAAAAATTCCGCATACAACCAACTATTAAAAAAATTACTTTTGCATGCGGAAAAATGGGCTTGCGAATTCGGTGCAAACCCTGTAAAATATTAAAAAACAAATGGATCAAAACATCAAAAAAGTTATTGTATTGGGTTCGGGAGCCCTGAAAATAGGTGAAGCAGGCGAATTTGACTATTCCGGGTCGCAAGCTCTGAAAGCATTACGCGAGGAGGGCGTCCATACGGTACTCATCAATCCGAACATCGCCACAGTTCAAACTTCGGAAGGCATTGCCGACAAAATTTATTTCTTACCGGTAACGCCTTTTTTTGTGGAAAAAGTGATCCAACGTGAACAACCCGACGGGATTCTGCTGGCATTCGGCGGGCAAACGGCTTTGAACTGCGGTATCGCCCTTTTCAAACAGGGTGTGTTCGAAAAATATAACGTCCGTGTGTTGGGTACGCCGATCCAGGCGATCATGGATACTGAGGACCGCGAATTGTTTGTCCACAAATTAGATCAAATCAATGTTAAAACGCCCCGCAGCATAGCTGTCGAAACCATCGAAGCTGCCGAGGAGGCCGCCCAAAAACTCGGATTCCCGATCATCATACGTGCCGCATATGCATTGGGCGGTCTGGGAAGTGGTTTTTGCACCAACATGGAAGAACTCCGCACGCTGGTGTCAAAATCATTTACATATTCGAACCAGGTGCTTGTTGAAGAATCCCTCAAAGGTTGGAAGGAAATTGAATATGAGGTGGTGCGCGACAAATACAACAATTGCATCACCGTATGTAATATGGAGAATTTCGATCCCCTTGGCATTCATACTGGGGAGAGTATCGTGGTAGCCCCCATACAGACGCTCAACAATCGCGAAGTACAGATGCTCCGCCAGTTGTCTATTAATATCATACGCCATGTAGGTATTGTGGGCGAATGCAATGTGCAGTTTGCTTTAGACCCTTTTTCAGAAGACTATCGCGTCATCGAAGTTAATGCCCGCCTTTCGCGATCCAGCGCCTTGGCGTCCAAAGCTACCGGTTACCCGTTGGCTTTCGTGGCAGCTAAACTGGCATTGGGATACGGCTTGCACGAATTGAAAAACTCTATCACTAAAGTTACTTCAGCATACTTTGAACCGGCCATAGATTACGTAGTATGTAAAATACCGCGTTGGGATATGAATAAATTCCATGGTGTATCAAAGGAAATCGGTTCTTCGATGAAAAGTGTGGGCGAAGTGATGGCGATCGGGCGTACTTTCGAGGAAACCATCCAGAAAGGATTGCGCATGATCGGCCAGGGAATGCACGGTTTCGTGGGCAACAAAGAGCTAAAAGTGGACGACATCGAGAAAGAACTGACCAACCCCACTGATATGCGCATTTTCGTTATCAGCAAGGCTTTCGACCAAGGGTACACGGTAGACCGGATATACGACCTGACCAAAATCGATAAATGGTTCCTTTACAAATTAAAGAATATTCATGATTTGAAAGGCGAACTTTGTAAATACAATAATATCGATGAGCTACCAACCGATCTTTTACTCGAAGCTAAGAGACAAGGATACTCCGACTTCCAGGTAGCCCGTTATGTGTGCAAAGGTGATGACCGTAGTATTGAAGACACTCTGTTGCTGGTACGCAACCATCGCAAGAAACTTGGTATAACTCCTTACGTGAAACAGATCGATACATTGGCTGCCGAATATCCTGCCCAGACCAATTATTTGTATCTGACTTATCACGGGATGGAGCACGACATTGAATTCGAACGCGACGGACGTTCGGTGGTGGTACTCGGTTCGGGTGCATACCGTATCGGCAGTTCCGTGGAATTTGACTGGTGTAGCGTCAATGCCATTGGCACCATACGGAAAGAAGGCTATCGCTCTATCATGATCAATTACAATCCTGAAACGGTAAGTACGGATTACGATACCTGCGATAAGCTGTATTTCGACGAACTGTCATTCGAGCGTGTGATGGATATCCTTGACCTGGAGCAACCCAAGGGCGTGATCATTTCTACCGGCGGACAAATTCCGAATAACTTAGCCGTGCGTCTGGACGGGCAGAAAGTACCGATACTCGGAACTTCACCTGCGTCCATCGACCGTGCCGAAGACCGTCACAAGTTTTCGATGATGTGTGACATGCTCGACGTGGACCAACCGAAATGGAAGGAATTGTCAAGCATGGAGGATATCTACAAGTTTGCCGACGAGGTGGGTTTCCCATTATTGATCCGCCCTTCGTATGTTTTGTCGGGTGCGGCCATGAACGTGGTAAGCAACCGCGACGAATTGCGCGACTATCTGGTACTGGCAGCCAACGTGTCAAAACAACATCCCGTGGTGGTGACTGAGTTCCTCGAAAATGCCAAGGAAATAGAGGTCGATGCTGTGGCTCGTGAAGGCGAATTGATGACCTATGCCATTTCGGAACATGTGGAATTTGCCGGGGTTCACAGCGGCGATGCCACGATCGTGTTCCCTCCGCAAAAGTTGTATTTCGAAACCGTTCGACGCATTAAACGCATCACACGCAAGATTGCCAAGGAATTGAATATTTCAGGACCTTTCAATATCCAATTCTTAGCCAAGGACAACGACATCAAGGTGATCGAATGTAACCTGCGCGCTTCGCGGAGTATGCCGTTTGTGTCAAAAGTACTGAAAGTAAATTTAATCGAAATAGCTACCCGGGTTATGCTCGGTTTGCCTGTGGAACAATTAGACAAATCGACTTTTGATCTCGACTATATCGGCGTCAAGGCATCGCAGTTCTCGTTTGCCCGTCTTCTGAAAGCCGACCCCGTGCTGGGTGTCGAAATGGCTTCTACAGGCGAAGTAGGATGTATCGGTGACGATTTGTATGAAACGCTTCTCAAGTCGATGCTTTCGGTAGGTTATCGTATACCGCAAAAGAATATTCTGATGTCCACAGGGACTATGCGCGACAAGGTTGAATTGCTCGGTCCGGCGCGTCTGCTCGTGGAAAAAGGATACAAGATTTTCGGAACGCGCGGCACAGCCAGATTTTTGGTAGAAAACGGCGTAGAAGCCACTCCGCTGGCCTGGCCCGATGAAGACCAACATCCCAATGTACTCGATTACTTGAAAAACAAACAGATCGACATGGTGATCAATATTCCTAAAAACCTTTCGAAAAGCGAATTGAATAACGATTATACCATCCGTCGCAGTGCTGTGGATTTCAATATTCCACTCATCACCAATGCTCGTCTTGCAAGCGCCTTCCTGACAGCCTTCTGCAAGAATAGCTTAGATGATATCAAGATCAAGAGCTGGGACGAATATTAGAAAATAGTCTACTTCATTAATATAGATCAAGTTCCGGAGAATATTTTTCCGGAACTTGGTGTTTTATAGCATCATGATTTTGGCGCAAATTTTTAGGATATAAATGAAGTGGCCACAAAAGTGCAAAAATATTAAGAGTTCTTCGTGCCTTTATGCCTTCGTGGCAAAATATAGTGGAAGCGCATCGTATTGATAATTTAAAACTTAAAACAAGTTTTGAGGGGATCTACTGTGAAACATATTGCTATCGATGATATTTATCCTAACAGGAAAGCCATCAGCGATCGATCGTACCCGTATGTAGCAGATGTTTATGCAGTGATCTGTTCCGATGTGGAAAATGATAATTCATCCTTAACCAAACAACATTGAAATATGATTATTAATTTTGCCTTTTATTTATTCTCGTATCAATCATGCCAACCATCAACAGTAAAGAGCAACCCTTGTCAAAACCATACCGGTTGGGGCTTGCGTTGAGTGGAGGCGCTGCCCGTGGGTTTGCACATATCGGTGTGTTACGGGCTTTTGAAGAAAACGGCATAAAAATTGATTGTATTTCAGGCTCGAGTAGCGGTGCACTTATCGGCCTGTTTTACGCTACGGGTAAGACCCCGGATGAGATGCTTGAAATTGCCGAAAGCATCAAAAAACGTAAGCTGAAAGCCATTCATCCGTTCCATTTTGGGAAAGCAGGATTGGATTATGTGGAGCAACTGATCAAAAAGCATGTTGTCCAGGCCGGTTTCGAAGACTTGCAAAAGCCCTTGTTTGTTTGTGTCACCAATTTTCAGAGTGGTGATTATGAAATCATCAATTCCGGCCGAATTTTGCCGGCATTGCGGGCGTCAACGGCGATTCCCGTCAAGTATGGCGAACAAGTCATTAATGGAATCACTTATATCGATGGTGGTATGACCAATAATATGCCGGTGGAGCCATTGTGCGGCTGTTGTCAGACAGTGATAGGCATCAGTGTCAATCCGATAGCTTACAAAACCGGTAAGATAAAATTGCGGCAAAAGATCATGCGCCTTACCGAATTTTTGCTCAACGAGAATGAAAAAAATCGTATTGAGTTGTGCAATTACCATTTTAATGTAACAGGTCTTGGCGAGATCGGGTTTGAAGAATATGATCGTGCCCGGGAAATACACGACTTAGGATATCAGGCAACCAAATGTTTTATTGCTGAGAATCCAGAAATTCTTGATATATAAATCTCATCATCATGAAGATATTGAATTTGACCGGCCTTGTAATAGCGATATGTTTGGTAGGGGCATGCAGACCTCTTGTAACCACTACGCTCGAAGTTGAATTGTTTGAAAAAACAATCAACCAGACATTTGATCCACAGTTTGTTGATGTGCGTACACCTAAAGAATACAGTGAGGGATATATTCCTGGTGCAATTAATATCGACATCAAAGCTGCCACTTTCGATTCGTTGATATCTACATTAGATAAAACCCGTCCCGTGTTTGTTTATTGCCGTTCAGGTAAACGCAGCCTTGAAGCAGCTAATGTCCTTGAAAAGAGCAAATTCAAAGTAGTTTACAATCTTGACGGAGGTATCAATGCATGGAAAGACAAGGGAAAACCGGTGATCATACCATAAGTATATACAAGTTTTAGGATTCAAAATTTATTTGTGGAATTGTTACATATACCTTTGTATAAGGTGAATTTTGATATCAACCAAAAACAAAAAATAGAAAATCAGAATATAAAAATGGATTTAGAACAAGAGATTGGGCGGCGGCGTACATTTGCCGTCATTGCCCACCCCGACGCGGGCAAAACTACACTAACCGAGAAATTACTCCTGTTTGGTGGCGCCATTCATGTTGCAGGTGCCGTAAAATCCAACAAAATAAGGAAAACCGCCACGTCCGATTTTATGGAAATCGAAAAACAGCGCGGCATCTCAGTAGCTACATCAGTGATGGGGTTCGAATATCACGATGCAAAGATCAACATTTTGGATACGCCCGGCCACCAAGATTTTGCCGAGGACACTTACCGGACGCTTACCGCCGTGGACAGTGTTATTGTAGTGATCGACGCGGCAAAAGGTGTCGAGCCGCAGACACTTAAGCTGATGGAAGTATGTCGCATGCGTAAAACACCTGTTATTGTTTTCGTTAACAAATTAGACCGTATCGGGCATGATCCGTTTGACCTGATGGATGAACTGGAACAGCAACTCCGGATATTTGTTTGTCCTATGACCTGGCCGATCAGCAACGGGCCTACGTTTAAGGGTGTTTACAACCTGTATGAGAGAAATCTACAGCTGTTCACGTCACAAACGAAACAAACGATAGGAGAATCGGTACAAATCGACGATATCCATAGCGATGAATTAGACAGGCAGATTGGTGAATTTGCCGGGAGGTTGCGCGAAGATCTCGAATTGGTGCACGGGATATATCCCTCGTTGGATTTGGATGAATACCGTGCCGGACACCTGGCGCCGGTATTTTTCGGAAGCGCTCTGAATAATTTCGGTGTGCGCGAACTACTTGATTGTTTTGTTGATGTTGCTCCAACGCCGAAAAGCTTTGATGCCGAAGAACGTATCGTGAAACCGGATGAAGCTAAAATGAGTGGTTTTGTCTTCAAGATACATGCCAACATGGACCCCAACCACCGCGACAGGATTGCATTCCTTCGTATTTGTTCAGGTGAATTTAAACGTAATACCAATTATCTGCATGTTCGCTCGGGTAAGTCACTTAAGTTTTCCAACCCCACTTCATTCATGGCCGAAAAGAAATCTATTGTCGACGAAGCATACCCAGGCGACATTGTAGGCATTTATGATACAGGTAATTTTAAAATCGGCGATACGCTTACTGAAGGTGAACCGATACATTTCAAGGGAATCCCGAGCTTTTCGCCCGAACTATTCCGCTACGTGGAAAATGCCGACCCAATTCGTTACAAACAATTGGCCAAAGGATTGGAACAATTGACCGACGAAGGCGTAGCCCAATTGTTCGTCAATCAGGCCAATGGCCGCAAAATTATTGGAACGGTGGGAGCGCTGCAATTCGACGTAATACAATACCGTTTAGAGCATGAGTATGGTGCTTCTTGTTCCTACCAGCCTTTACAGCTTTACAAGGCCTGTTGGATCGAAAGTGACAACAAAGCCCAGTTGGATGATTTTAAACATCGAAAATGGCAATATATGGCCACAGATAAAGAAGGACGGGACGTATTTATGGCCGAGTCGATGTATGCATTGGGTACCTCACAAGAAAAATTTCCGGATATTCAGTTCCATTTTACATCAGAATTTTAGGAAATATCTAAGGTTAACATATAGTAAATCCTTTTTCTGCTATAGACTTGCTCCATTGAATAGTCAATTAAATGACTTATTCATAGCTGGTTGTCGATTATGTGCCTGTTACGGATCCGATATTTATTACATCCGGAATTTCTATTTTTATTTCTTTGATCAGACTGCTGTTAATCAGCGAGTTTTGTATTTCATGACTTGTCTTTTGATAAGGCCATTTACCTATTAAAAGCCAAATAAATCCATGCAAGCAACATAAAAATTAAAATTCTGTTATATTTGTGAAAAATCTCTGTATCATATGCCCGAATCCCGTACATTATTGCGCCATCTTCCAAACAGCATCACATGTTTAAATCTGTTTTGCGGTTGCCTGTCGATTATAGCATCTTTCAATAATCAACTGCCTATGGCTTGCTATTTCATCTTTGCTGCAGCAATATTTGATTTTTTAGACGGATTTGTGGCACGTTGGCTGAAAGCATATTCCGCCATTGGTAAAGAGTTGGACTCTTTGGCAGACATGGTTAGTTTTGGGGTGGCTCCGGCTTCCATTATGTTTTTCATGCTGTTGGCTGCAACTGCTGCTCAAGGATTATCTGTAACGATGTATACTTCCGGATGGTTTATCTCATTGTTAGCTTTCGTAATAGCTATATTTTCAGCGCTTCGTTTAGCCAAATTTAATATTGACACGCGTCAGACAGATTCTTTTATCGGGTTGCCAACCCCGGCAAATACATTGTTTATTTGTTCGTTGGTTTTTGCTGCAAAAAGTGGCGGTTGGCTGGCTTCGGTGGCTGGTAACATGCATTTTTTGTTGGCTGTCATTGTGCTGTTTTCTTATTTACTGATTGCTGAGTTACCTCTTTTTTCGCTTAAATTTAAATCGTTCAATTGGAAAGCTAACAAAATACGGTACATTTTTATTGGTCTTTCGGTCTTGATATTGATTATTTTACACTGGGCAGGTTTAGCTGTGGTGATTTTATTATATATCTTCTTGTCTATTCTTGTACAAACGCTGTGTAACAATAATTCGTCTCCATCGTAAAATATTCTATGGGGAAAAGTTTACCATAGTGAATGAATTATCTGGCACATACATATTTATCAGGAGAAAATGATGACATAAAAATCGGGAATTTCCTTGGTGATTGGGTAAAAGGAAGCGATTACCTGAAATATTCCGACGATATCCGGACAGGTATTTTATTGCATCGGAATATCGATTCCTTTACTGACAATCATCCTATTGTGCATTTGAGTGCCAGCCGTTTCCTGTCTCGTTATGCCAAATATTCGGGTGTGATTATCGATATATTGTACGATCATTATTTGGCCAGAAACTGGAGTGATTTCTACGATATGTCTTTGCATGACTATGTCGGCAGAATGCATAACCTGATGCTTAACAGCTTCGATATACTTCCCGAACGTTTACAAAATTATTTGCCCGGCTTTATGAATGAACGCTGGATCGAACGCTATGCTACTGTCGATGGTATACGTGACGTTCTGGATACCATGGCCAAAAGAACCTCCTTGCCTAACGAAACCGAATTTGCGATCAGTGTCATGGAGGCATATTATGATGATTTCCGCCATGAGTTTTATGACTTTTTCGGCCAGATTATTGAATTTGTCGAATCAAAATTCATGATTTCTATTCATCGTTCGGGGAGATAATAATTCATTGGACAGATAAATAAAATTTAAATTTCTGTTTTATAGAGAGATGATTCTTTTTTGAGTAGGTAAAAACTGCTATTAATACTATTTTGGAACCAACATTTTTTCCTGCATATGGAATATAGTTTTAAAATATTTTCCATGTAATGTATCTAATATCCCTATTTTTAATATCTTCGTGCCTTTAAATTTTTTGAACATTTTAAAATATAACCATTTATATGGCATTATTAGAGGATATTAGAAAAAAAGGTGGTATTATAGTATCTGCTGTAATTGGCCTTGCATTGCTTGCATTCATACTTGGCGATTTTCTTCCCGGCGGAAGAGGTGGGGCACGTGATCTTGACATTGCTGATGTTGGCGGACAGAAACTTGATGTGCATGATTACGAAAGAAAGATAGAGGAGATCACCAATATCTATAAGCAAAATACAGGTCAAAGCAACCTGGACGAACGTACGATGGATATGGTTCGTGATCAGGCTTGGCAGTTTATGACCAGCGAGGCGATTATGAATAAAGAGTACGAGATGATTGGTATGACGGTTTCTCCTGAGGAATTGTTTGATCTCATCCAGGGGCCTAATCCCAATGCGCGTATCCGGCAATATTTTACCGATCCGCAAACAGGCGAATTCAATCGTTCAGCGTTGATTAATTTTTTGAAAAATAAAAATTCAGATGCAAACGCTGCACGCGAATGGGCGGTTTTGGAAAAAGAACTGCTCAACGAACGTTATTCCCAGAAATATAACGGATTGGTATCGTACGGTCTTTTTGTTCCCAAATTCATGGTCGACAATGAAAACATCGAAGTGAACAAAAAAGTGGATTTCGATTATATCGTGAAATCATACAATACGATTCCAGATAGTTCTGTAAAGGTAACCAATGCCGATTTAAAAAAATATTACGAGGATCATAAAAAGGAATGGGAACAGACGACTTCGCGCGACATAGAATATGTTGTGTTCAATATTGCTCCCTCCGATGAGGACAGGAAAGCAGCCGACGACTGGATGGCTAAAATCAAACCTGATTTTGAAAAAGCCGACAATCCGATGCAATTCGTTAATCTTAACTCGAATATTCCTTCTGATACACGGTTTTTTACCCGTGAACAATTGCCCGTACAAGCTGCCGAATTGTATGATGCCCAAGTTGGTGATGTGGTTGGACCTTATCAGGAAGGTGAGGCATTGAAACTGGCCAAACTCGCCAATATCGAAAACCGTCCCGATTCTGTGAAGGTGCGTCAGATTATTATCCTTCCGCAACAACAAACGCAGGAGGCTGTACAGGCTGCCGTTACATTGGCCGATAGCATTAAGACAGCCATCGAAAAAGGAGCCAATTTTACAGCATTAGTAACTAAGTATTCTGCAGATCCGAGCGCTGCCACTACTCAAGGTGATATTGGTTGGATAAAAGAATCGGACATGCAGGTGGGATCAATGGCACAGGTACTTTTCAGTCTGAAAAAGGGAGAAGTTACCCGGATGGAAGGTGCACAGGGAATATTTGTCGCCCAGGTGACCGAAAGAGGTAAAGAAGTCAAGAAAGTGCAAATTGCCACCCTCCAGCACAATATTCTTCCCAGCAGCCGGACCGAACAGCTTCTTTATTCCCAGGCCAGTAAGTTTGCAATAGAAACCCGTACAGAAGCCAAGTTTGACGAAACTGCCGCTGCTCAGAATCTCAACAAGCGCGTTGCCTCCTACCTTGGAGAAAATGATCGTCAGATCCCCGGATTATCTTCGGGTCGTTCAATTATCCGTTGGGCGTATGAAGCTAAAAAAGGCGATGTGTCAGATGTATTCACCCTTGAGGAAGCATATGTAGTAGCTGTTTTGAAGAATGTCCGTAAGAAAGGGATTGCACCGTTTGAACAGGTTTCAGGAGAGATTAATAACACCCTGCACCGTCAGAAAAAAGCGGAAATGATCGCTGCATCCCTCTCAGATGCTGCTAAGAATGCACAATCGTTTTCCGATTTAGCCTTAAGTTTAAATTTACCTGTTGAGTCGGCTTCAGCAATTGCATTCTCGGCTTTCTCCATTCCCAATGCAGGGATAGAACCAAAATTGATTGCCACAGCCACATCGATGGGCGAAGGTAATATCTCACAGCCGGTAGAAGGGGCTAATGGAGTTTATTTAGTAACCGTACGGCAAATTACCGAACCTGAAGAAGGCGCTGCCGAACAGGCCAAAACCCGTTTATCCACAACGTATACCAACCGTTCGTTGTCAGAATCTATACAGGCTTTGCGGAAAGCTGCCAACATTAAAGACATGCGTTCGAAGTTTTATTAATCATCACAGATAGCTTACACGAAAAGAGCGTAAGAGGAAAAACCTTTTTACGCTCTTTTTTATTTCTTTATCTGGTCTGAGGTTGATATTTATGAAATGAAATTGCGCAATTCGCAATAGAGTTTTTGTACGGGCAATCCGACAACATTGAAATAGGAACCTTCTATTCTTTCGATTCCCACACAACCGATCCATTCCTGGATACCATATGCTCCAGCCTTGTCATAAGGTTGGTAGCTATCTACATAATAACAGATTTCGTCCATGCTTAATTTCCGGAAAAACACTTTGCTTTCGGCAGAAAACAGATGCCTTCTATTTGATGTTGCAAGGCAAACGCCGGTGAACACGTAGTGCATGTCGCCCGACAAAAAGTTCAGCATGCGGATGGCGTCATCTCTGTCAATCGGTTTACCGAGTACCGTTCCGTTGTGCCATACAATTGTATCGGCCGTAACAACAACAGCCTCATCGACGTTGCGTACCTTCATAAATGCATCGGCCTTGAGTTGTGCCAGGTAAATCGGTATCTCCTCTCGTTCTAATTCTTCCGGGTATATTTCATCGGTTTCACCTGCTACCTGCACGGTAAATTGTAATCCGGCCTGTCGCATCAGTTCAATTCGGCGGGGCGATTTTGAGGCCAGTATGATTGGAATCCGGCAAACGGGAAAAGGAGGATAGGAATAGTGTTGGTCGGTCATTTAGGCTATTCAGCGACAATGAAAATATCTTCGTTTTCCTTTTTCATCAGATATTGTTCACGAGCAAACTTTTCGAGATTTTCAGGATTACTTTCCAATTCATCCAATTTGATACGGTCTTCGGCAATCTTGCTTTCATAGTATATTTTATCGCGTTCCAACTGGTGTACTTGCCTGAGATTTATCGTCCGATCGATTAGATTATTGGAATCAAAAAAAACGATCCATACAAAAAAAAGGATCAGCGTAAGGCTGAATTTATTCTTCAACAATGGAAGTATGAATTGTATTCCTTTATTTTTCATTACATTTTTTGTGACGAAAGTACAAAAGATTTGTTATTAACAATAGAAGGTTGAAAAATAAAACACTATAATTTGAAAAAAATAAATTCAATTTTGCCTGTTTAGAATAAAAAACATACTTTTGCACCCAAATCCATTAATTATGAAGACAGTAAGTAAATTTGCAGTATTTGCCGTGTTGGTTTTCTTGTGTAAGTACGCTAATTCACAAACTCTTATAGATGTTCCTCGTCCGACTCTTATGACGGAGAGTGAAATCAGTTTGGAAGAAGATGAAGCCGGGATCAGCCTGGACTCATTAATATATCTGACAAATGTCGGAAAGATAGATTCGACGGTTGTTCCCGCGGCTAAGCTATATAATTATATATGGGACAATCAGTTTGTTAACCCCTATGGTGAACGGGTAGTGGAGATGGCCGATACGGTGTATATCGATTTTGCGCAATATTGCCACTCCAACCGGAATGTAGTTACTTCCGATTTTGGATTCCGCAGGGGATGGCGATTCCATTACGGAATAGATACCCGTTTGAAAATCGGCGATTCCATCTGTAGTTCATTCGACGGGATGGTACGTATTGTCAAGCGTGGACGCGCCTATGGTAACTATGTGGTTGTTCGTCATTTTAACGGCCTTGAAACAGTATACGGACACTTAAGTAAAACCTTGGTGAAAGTCAACCAGGTGATACGCGCGGGTGAGGTGATTGCCTTGGGTGGTAATACGGGACGTTCTACAGGGCCTCACTTACATTACGAGATACGTTACCTCGGTCAGCCCATACCTCCTCGTGAACTAATCGATTTCGAGAATTATGCTGCAAAATTCAGGATTGTCGATTTATGTGCCACTCAATTTGCCTATGTCAAGGACCTGGAAGCGACCCGCTACTACACAGTACGTAAAGGCGATACATTATATGGTATTTCACGTAAAACTGGTGTCAGTATGGATCAGATATGCCGGTTGAATCGTATCAAGAAAAGTACCATCCTACGAGTCGGACAGAGGTTAAGATATACCTGATCGGTTTTTCTGAAACCTTTCTTTCCTGCTAAACGTATACTATATAAGGGTTTACTATATTTGTGTAAATCAAATTTGGTAATATATTTTAAACAGTACTTAACCGACTTCTGAAGAGTCAATCAATTTTTATAGTTTTTTGATTGTGAAAAGGAGATTTTTCATTGCATTTTTTGTCTTATCAATTTATTGTTTTGGTTTAAATTCCTGTAGTAAAGAAAAAGATCAGGAAGTTGTTGAAAGTAAGGTATTACTTCCAAAGCGGATATACAGTAAATTATGGGATGTTACTTTCGAATATGACCAGAAAAGTCGTTTGAACAAGACGATCGAGGTGGTCGGTAGTACCCGGAACGTAGTCGAAATCAGCTATCCCGCGACAAACGAATACAAGGTCGTACATTACCGTTTACAGGGGGCTGATACGACAGTAATTATAGCTGCAGAAAAAAACAATCGGATTGATATATCGGGATACAAATCGAGTGACGGGAAAAAAATGAAAACATCAGATCGTTGTTATCTGCTTGATTCCCAAAACAGGGTCGAAGAATATCAAAATGGCAATGAAACTGTCTCATATTCATATGATGAAAAGGGAAATATTGAAAGCAGAGGAACAAAAACCTATACTTATGACAATAAAAAAGGTATTTTCAGCAATGTCAAAACCCCTCAGTGGATATTAACGGATGAATTGGTCTTTGATCAAATGTCTGATCCGTTGTTTTTTGTAAATAATGTTAGGAGAGTAAAGCAAAACAAAAAAGATTGGGTCGAATATATGTACAGCGGTTATACAGATGATCATCCTACAGTCATACAAATAAAGGATTCCGATACGGGAAATGAACTATTACAGGTTACTATTGAATATATATCCCAACAAGATATGAATTAATGTATCGCTATTAATTAAATGTAAGTACTCTATATCCGACGTTTTCACCAAGCTTACAAACTTAGTGCAAGAGGACAAACTTTCAACCTTCAACTGCTTATCACTCCTGATCCGATTAGTTCATCCTGATCATACCAGGCAGCAAACTGCCCGGAAGTGATACCCCGTTGAGGCTTGTCGAAGAGTATATAGAGTCCTTCGGGCATACGGTACAATGTGGCTTGTTGCAATGGCTGACGATAACGTATTCTTACCAACATGCTGCATTCGTCGCCGGGTTGCATTTCCAGATCGGGTCTTACCCAGTGAATATCCTGGCTGGCAATAAACAATGCAGCGTGATACAACCCAGGGTGATTGTCACTTTGTCCGACATATACAATATTGTTATCCACATCGATACCTATTACGAAAAGAGGATCCACCTTCCCACCCACATTCAGTCCTTTGCGTTGCCCGATGGTAAAAAAATGTGCACCCTTATGTTTGCCAACAATTTTACCATCCGATTCATGATATAAATATGGTGTAGATAACAATTGTAGTTTTTCATGCAAATTATTATCCGGAATATTTTGTGCGAAACCATTGAAATCAGCAGGGATTTCAACAATATTACCTTCTTTGGCTTTCAGCTTTTGTTGGAGAAAAACCGGCAGGTCAACTTTCCCGACAAAGCAGATTCCTTGTGAGTCCTTCCTGCGGGCGGTCACCAACCCATTTTCTTCGGCAATTTGCCGTACTTCCGTTTTGTACAAATACCCAATAGGGAAAAGGGATGTGGAAAGTTGTTGTTGGGACAACTGGCAAAGAAAATAACTTTGATCTTTTCCAGGGTCGACACCAGCAAGCAGCCTATAAGTCTCTGTTCCGTTGATCGAAACGGTTTCTTTTCGACAATAGTGGCCGGTAGCGACATATTTTACTCCGAGTTCGAAAGCTTTTTTTGCAAACAGATCAAATTTTATTTCACGATTACATAACACGTCAGGATTTGGGGTGCGTCCGCAACGATATTCCTCGAACATATAGTCAACTACCCGTTGCCGGTAAGAATCACTGAGGTCGACCACTTCGATCGGAATATCCAGTTTGCGGGCTACCAGACGGGCAAAAATAATATCATCATGCCACGGACAATCGCCCGAAAGGGTACCTTCCGTGTCGTGCCAGTTGATCATAAACAAGCCAATCACATCATAGCCTTGTTGCTTCAAAAGCCATACTGCCACACTGGAATCAACGCCTCCGGACAAACCTACTGCTACTTTTTCCTTCACACAAAAAATGAATAAAATAAAATGCAAAGTTCGTATTTCCCTCGATAAAAATAAAATTACATGTGTTTTATCTGAAAAAAGTTAAAAAGACTTTGTGATTGTTATAGAAAAGATATACTTTTGCACTCTCATTTTTGAAAACGAATTCGTTGAATAAATTTTGATAATCATCATATAAATATCTGATAATGAAAAGGACATTTCAGCCGTCAAATAGGAAAAGGAAGAACAAACATGGATTTAGGGAAAGAATGTCAACAGCTTCGGGCCGTAAGGTTTTAGCTGCGCGCCGTGCAAGAGGGCGGAAAAAACTTTCTGTTTCAGACGAATATTCGCACAAGTAAGATATTGTCGTGTAATTGACATAAAAAGTAAAGAATTGCATGCAATTCTTTACTTTTTTTATTTTATACCGGACTGTATCGATTATTTTATAATTGATTGTTTTGTCTTCATCGTTGGGATATATGCTTTCGCGAGTCGATGACTCGTTGGCCCAGGTAGCCCGAAAAGCTATCCAGGGACAACGTCTTGACGCTGCCGATGGTTTGGTTTTATACCAAAGTCACGACTTAGGTTTTTTAGGCGCGATTGCATGTATGGTGAAGCAACAAAAGAGCGGAAACGAAGTATATTTCAATAAAAACTTTCACGTCGAACCGACTAATATTTGCGTTTATCATTGCAATTTCTGTTCGTATGCCTGTCACACGGGCGATGGCGATTCCTGGGAGGCAAGTATCGACGACATCGTAGCGCAAGCCCGAAGATATCAGCAGTCGGACATTACGGAAATACACATTGTGGGAGGGGTTCACCCCGATCGGGATGTCTATTATTATGCTTCCATGTTACAAGCGGTACGTGAAATATTACCTCAGGTACATATCAAAGCATTTAGCGCCGTGGAACTCGAATATATGTTCGAACTGGCTCATGTGACGGATGTTGAAGGTTTTGAAATATTGAAACAAGCCGGTCTACAATCTATTCCGGGTGGAGGTGCCGAAATTTTCGATGAAGAAATACGTCGCCGGATATGTCCGGAAAAAACTACCTCACAGCGCTGGCTGGATATTCACCAAGCTGCACAACAAGCTGGCATCTTGTCCAATGCTACCATGCTGTACGGACATGTCGAACTTTACGAACACCGTGTCGATCACCTAATGAGGCTTCGCGAATTACAGGATCAAACGCATGGTTTCACCGCTTTTATACCGTTGAAATTTCGCATGGCCAATAATCCGATGTCATATGTGGGTGAAGTAACTGCTATAGAGGATTTGAAAAATTATGCCGTGTCGCGTATTTTTCTGGACAACATTCCGCATATTAAAGCATATTGGCCGATGATAGGCAAGGATATGACACAGTTAGCTCTTTCTTATGGAGCCGATGACATTGACGGCACAATTGACGATACTACTAAAATATATTCAATGGCAGGGGCCGACGACCAGAAACCTGTCATGACAACTACCGAAATGACTGAAATGATCCGTAAAGCAGGGTATACACCTGTTGAGCGGGATAGCCTCTACAGGACAATTAAAGAGTATTGAGGTCGGAATACAGCTATATTTTAGGAGAAAAGTGGCCTTACGTAAAAAACAATAACATTACCTCAATATCCGCACTGAAATTTAATTTTTTCGTCAATCACGTTTCGATTAATTGCAGAATCTATATTTTCTCCTCTTTTTTCTTCTGATGCTTCAACACCTTCGCCTCCACATAAAAAGTAACCTCATCGGCAATATTGCAGCATTGGTCGCCTACACGCTCCAGCTTCCGGATCATTTCGGAAACCAATAATGCCTGCTCGGCCAGCGCCGGCTTTTTCATGATCGCTTCCGCAAGTACAGGGATCGAACGGTGGTTGATATCGTCCAACAGCTTATCATTGGCATATATTTCTCGTACCCTTTTACTGTCGCTTTTATCATAAGCCTCTTGTGCTATGGACATCATCTTTATCGATGTCTCGAACATCACATCCACCTGCGATGTTTTCAGCAAGCTGTGTTCAAAGGAACATTTTTCGCAATGCTGAACGGCGCGGGCAATACCTTTGGCAAGGTCGCCAATGCGCTCGAGGTTGGTATTGATCTTAAGCGATGACAGCACAAGCCGCAAGTCGACAGCTACCGGCGTTTGCAAAGCTAATAATTCCTCGCACTGCCGGTCGATGGCCAACTCATACGAATCCACCATCTTCTCCACGCTCACTACCTCGTGTACTAAGTCCTGGTCGGACAGTAAGCAGGCATCCCTGGTACGTTCCATCTGGCGATACACTAAGCTCCACATTTCAAGAACCTGTATCTTTAACTTGTTCAATTCTGTTTCAAACTGCTTCATGGTAATTTTATTTTTAGATTTTGGGTTTCGGTGGACAATGCCGACTTTGTTGACCGATCAGGAGGAGAACTTCACTACCCTTGAGTAGCACGATCTCCCTCCCCATTTGGGGGAGGGTCGGGGTGGGGCTTCTCTACCCAAACCTTCCCGTAATATAATTCTGGGTCGAAATCTTCTCGGGTTTGGTAAATATCTTCACCGTCCGGTCGTATTCGATCAGTTCGCCGACATAGAAATAGCCGGTGTAATCGCTCACACGCGATGCCTGCTGCATGTTGTGTGTTACAATGATGATGGTGTAACTCTCTTTCAGCTGGTGGATCAGTTCTTCGATCTTCGAGGTGGAGATCGGGTCGAGCGCCGATGCTGGTTCATCCATCAGCAAAATTTCGGGTTCTACGGCCAAAGCGCGGGCGATGCACAGGCGTTGCTGTTGTCCGCCCGACAGCTCGAAAGCCGATTTCTTAAGTTTATCCTTCACTTCGCCCCACAATGCGGCATTCTGCAACGACTCTTCCACCTTTTGTGCGATGTACTTTTTATCCGTCACACCATTGACGCGCAAGCCGTAGGCCACATTCTCGAAAATGGATTTCGGGAACGGGTTGGGTTTCTGGAACACCATCCCCACATTCTTGCGCAGTTCGTCCACCATTACATGCTTACCGTAAATATCCCCGCCGTCGACTAAAATGGAACCCGCAACACGCACGCCCGGTATCAGGTCGTTCATGCGGTTGAACAGGCGCAGAAAGGTCGATTTGCCGCAACCGGACGGTCCAATCAATGCCGTCACCGTATTGGCCTCGATCCCCATGTTAATCCCCTTCAACGCATGGAAAGCGCCGTAATAAAAATGGACATCTTTAACTTCAATCTTATTCAAATGTTTAATTGTTGAATTTTGGAATTATTGAATCGTTGAATTACTTAATTCATCTTTGTTTTCTTCCCGAAATATCCCCTGACCATATTGGCCGAGATATTCAGCACCAGCACGATCATGATCAGCACCAACGCTGTGCCGTATGCAATGCCCCTCGATGCCTCGATATCGGTACCGCTGGTGGCGATCACGTACAGGTGGTAGGGCAGCGCCATCACCTGGTCAAAGATACCCGTTGGCAGCTTGGGCAGGAAGTAGGCGGCCACGGTAAAGAGGATCGGCGCCGTTTCGCCCGACACACGTCCGATGGACAATATCAACCCGGTAATGATATTGGGCATGGCCATGGGAAGGATTACCCTCCGGATGGTTTGTAACTTGGTAGCTCCCAAGGCGAGGCTCCCCTGCCTGTACGAATCGTCGATGGCCATGATGGCTTCCTCGGTGGTGCGTATCACTACGGGTAGAACCAGGAGACCCAGCGTGAGCGATCCGGCAAGTATGGAATCGCCGAATCCAAACGTATTTACAAACAGTGACATGCCGAACAGACCGAACACAATAGATGGGATGCCGCTCAGGTTGTTGGTCATCAAACGGATGAACCGAACCAGCCAGCCTTTGCCGCCGTATTCGGTGGTATAGATGGCCGACATCACTCCCATAGGGAACGCAAAGATCATGCTTCCGGCCACTAAGCACAAGGTTCCGACAATGGCAGGGAAGATACCGCCACGTGTCAGCCCGTCGGTAGGATAGCCTGAAATAAAATCCCAACTCATCACGCCCATCCCTTTGATGATGATGAAGCCGAGTATAAACCCCAGTATGAGGATCACCAGGTAGCCCGTCAGGCGAAACAGATTGAAAACGGCGGCTTGTACTATTCTCTTCCGGCGGGACGTTTTCCGCGATTTTTGTGTATCAAGTTGCATTTCGTGCGGGTTTACGGATAAATTCAACGGCAAGGTTCACCACGAGCGTCATCAGGAAAAGGATAGCTCCCAAAGCAAACAATGCCTGGTAATGCGCACTGCCCTCAGCAGTTTCGCCCAATTCAGCGGCGATGGTTGCAGGAATGGTACGCAAAGGCTCAAACAGGCTGTGCGGCATAACGGCAGCATTTCCTGTAACCATCAGCACGGCCATGGTTTCGCCAATGGCCCGCCCGATACCCAGGATGGCAGCTGCCACAATGCCCGATGCGGAATAGGGAATGGTTACCTTGCGGATGGTCTGCCAATGGGTAGCGCCCAGTGCAAGGCTGGCTTCTTTCATGCTGCGAGGAGTATTGCGGATGGCATCCTCGGCGATGGTAATGATGGTAGGCAATGCCATGATAGCCAATATCAGGCTTCCGGTAAGGCCCGTTTCGCCGATGGGTAATCCGAACAGGTCCCTCACGAAAGGCACAACGACCACCAAACCGAAAAACCCGTACACAACCGACGGTATGCCGGCAAGCAATTCGATCACCGGTTTGAACATCGAGCGTACCTTCGGCCTGGCAATTTCAGCCATGTAAATGGCCACACTCAAACCCAACGGCAAAGCGAAAAGTATCGCCGCAAGACTTACCCACAGCGTACCGAGAATCAAAGGCGCTGCACCATACTGTGCCACGGGCGTAGCGGTGGGCATCCATTCGCTTCCGCCCACGAAATCGGCGATATTGACGTTTTTGAATGGGAGTATCTTTCCGGGGAAATCACCAGGGATATATTCTTTCGGCAGGAAAGCGATGATACCAGGTTCGGCGGACATGATCTTATTCAGCGCTGCGGGTAATCCCTCATAATTCTCGCCGAGTTCCTTCTCCGTCACATACTTGGTAATATCGTCGATGCGGAAAGGGACAATAGCCAAGTCGGCACCACCCACTTCCTCCCAGTTGACCATCTTTTCGTCGAAAATATCCTTGATTTGAAGCGGTGTCAACCGGTTAATTCCGCTTGCGGGATTAACTGCCAGCACAAAACCTTCCTCTATGGGTGTCCGCCGGAAAAAACTGCCGCTTTCGCTGAAAAGGAACAGCACGATAAGCAGCACCACAATCCCCGTGACACTGCCGCAGAGTAGCAACACCCCTTCGAACGCCCGTTCGCTGATCCGTTTTAATTTCTTTGTCATAAACTCCCAATTGATTATTGAATATTGATTATTGAATATTGATTATTGAATATTAAAACTGCCAATATTCAATACTCAATATTCAATTCTAATATACCCCACTTCACTTACGATCTTTTGACCTTCCGCTGATAAAACAAAATCGACAAACGGCTTTGCTTTCGTTTCCGAAGATTTTTCATAATAAAAGTATAAGGGGCGCACCACCGGGTAAGCGCCAGCTTCGGCATTCTGCAACGTAGGCGCCACATAAGTGCTGCCGTCGTACGAAACTTCCACCGGCTTTACTTCCTTATTGAGATAAGCCAGCCCCACATAACCGATTGCCCCCCGCGTCTGCCCGATGGACTGGATAATGGCCCCGGTGGCAGGTAAACTGAGGATACCGTTTTTGTAATTTTTATTGTCCAATATTTTTTCCTTAAAAAATTCATAAGTTCCCGAACTGGTTTCGCGCGAATAGGCTATGATTTTCATATCGTCGCCACCCACATCCTTCCAGTTGTTGATCTTTCCGGTAAAGATGTCATCCAATTGCTTCCGTGTAAGCCGGTTGATCTTGTTCGACGGGTGTACAATCACAGCCAGCCCGTCGTGTGCGATAACGACCTCAGTGATACGCTTCCCGGCCTTTTGCAACTTCATCTTTTCCCCGAACGTGATCCGCCGCGAGGCCATGGCGATATCGGTAGTCCCCGACAGCAAAGCCGACAACCCAACACCACTGCCCCCGCCCGTTACCGAGATGTCTGCATCGGGATGTGTCTTAATAAAATCCTCGGCCTCGCGTTGTGCAAGCGGCAATACCGTGTCGCTACCCTTGATCTTCTGGGCTTCACAAATACCTATAATCCAGATAACAAGACATAAGATGGAGATGATATTTTTCATTATTTTCCGTCTGTTTTCGCAAGTAAAAATACAAGTGTTATGCTACTTGAATGTTAACAAATGATTAAGCTTCTGTTAACATAACAAATGAATCAGTGCTTTGTTAGACAGGGTAAAGTAAAAGTTCCATATTGTATTCCCTCGTTCTGCCCTTGCGAAACGAGAAATTTATATCGTCTTTTTCAAGCAGAATACAAAAAAGTGCAATAATTAAGGAGGTTGTTAATTTTTCGGTTGCGTACGGAGCGATAGGATTCTAACTTTGTGGCAAGATATTTCGATTGAAATAAAGTCCGGCAGTCCGGTTTCGATACGGAGAAAAAGAGATCGAGTGTCCAAAAAAATAAGAATACCAACAAGTTAAAATAATGAAAACTGCTTATCCACAACAAGCAAGTTTCCTCACAATGAGTGCGTTTCATTTGTGAGATCATCAAAACTGGAGGGTGTTGTATCCACAGCATGTTGCATTAGCCGAAAAAATAGCTTTCCCCTGTAAGTGGACATTTTCCTAT
>JAVBNI010000224.1:0-29069 GCA_031551645.1 Bacteroidales bacterium
AATCCTGCAAATCCTGTAATCCTGTCAAAAAATCAAATCAATGAAAAAGTTAAAATTAGATTATCAATTGTATCCGCGGATTAAGAACCCCTTCGGGGGATTAGCTTGATCCACGGGAAATGACCTGAAAGACGACAGATGATTTCCATTGACGGTTGCCAGACACAGAAAAGGGGCTTCGCCAAGACCACGGCGCAGAACCGTCCGCACCGGTAATTATTTGAAAATTGATTATTGAAAATTAGCGCAAAGCGCATTAAATCAATGTCAATAATTCAACAAAAGGTAATTATTCATCACAAAAAGACTGTCAGGCTTATGATCACAAATCCTTAAATCCTTGAATTTGGAATCTTGGAATTTTGGAATCTTGAAATATAAGTCAAATCAGGTTTATCAATTTTTATTCAAATTTTAATTTTATCATGAACAAAATAACTTCTTTTATCATAGTGGCATTGCTGTTAGCGCCTGTAACGGGCAAAGCGCAATGCGATTTCTCGGTGGGAGCCGATTTTGTGAGTTCGTATGTATGGCGTGGAGCGGCCACGGCCGGTACAAGTATACAACCATCGATGGGTTTGTCGGCGAGCGGTTTCAACGTAGGCGCCTGGGGAAGCGTGGACATTTCCGGGCAAGGCTACAAGGAGGTCGACCTCTCGGTAAGCTATACCATCGGCGGGTTTCGCTTCGGTCTTACCGATTACTGGTGGGATGGCGAAGGCGCTTTCGATTATTTCGATTTCAAAAAGGACGAGTCGTCACACCTGCTGGAAGCAAACCTCGGGTATAAGTTCGGTTTCGGGCTTGAATTATCGTGGAACACCGTGGTAGCCGGCGCTGGCGATAAGTACGCCGATGGAGACGATACCAAACGTACATTTTCCACTTACGTGGAAGCCGGGTATTCCTTTGCCATTAAGGATGTGAACCTTATCGCGGCCATCGGCGCAAGCCCCTGGAAAAGCGATGTGCTGTACACCGGCTACGAGAAGGACGGGCAGCAGTACGGTACCGACGGCTTTGCAGTGACGAACATTTCGTTAGCCGCGTCGAAGGATGTGGCAATTACCGACAAGTTTTCGATGCCGCTGTTCGGGCAATTGGCCTTCAACCCGGCCAAGGAAGACGTTTTTTTGGTTTTCGGACTCAGTTTTAATATCTAAACAACCATTCAATATGAAAAAGATAGAAGCTATCATACGCAAATCGAAGTTTGACGATGTAAAAGAGGCCCTGTTGGCGGCCGATATTGAGTGGCTCTCGTACTACGATGTACGGGGCGTTGGAAAGATGCAACAGGAGCGGATTTACCGTGGCATCGCTTATGATACGAGCACCATCGAGCGGGTGCTCCTGAGCATCGTGGTGAGGGATATCAATGTGGAAAAGACGGTGAAAGCGATACAAGAGAAGGCTTACACCGGCGAAATCGGCGACGGGCGCATCTTTATCTATCCCGTTGCCGATGCAGTCCGCATCCGTACAGGCGAACGTGGTGATATTTCGTTATATGACGCTAAAAAATAATCGTAAAAACAGACCATCATGAAAAGTAGATTATTTTTTATAGCAAGCGTTCTTTTGATGTTATTATTCATACCGGACGCAGCCATGGCGCAGGACGCAGCTCCTGTTGCCGGTGCAGCGGTGGAAGTTGTATCCGAAGCTGCCGGAAGCGAAGCCGTGTTGAATAGTGGTAATACTGCATGGATCATTGTGGCGACCATACTGGTGATGCTGATGACCGTTCCCGGGTTAGCTTTATTTTATGGAGGGTTGGTACGGCAACGCAATCTGTTGAGCGTCATCATGCAATGCTTCGTGTTGGTGGGCGTTGTTTCCATCATCTGGTTTGCCTTTGGCTACAGTTGGGTGTTCGGAACCAGTTTCATGAACAGCGACAACCCGCTTGGGTTCATCATCGGCGGGTTCGATAAGGTTTTCCTGGCTGGCGTCGGGCTCAACACGCTGATGGCCGGGCCGGGTATTCCCGAAATCATCTTCGCGCTGTTCCAGTGCATGTTTGCCATCATCACCCCGGCGCTCATCATTGGGGCTTTCGCCGAAAGGGTTAAGTTTTCGGGATACCTGCTGTTCGTCGTCCTGTGGTCGATAGTGGTGTACAACCCGTTGGCGCACTGGGTATGGGGCGGAGGATGGCTGCAAAAGTTAGGCGCTATCGACTTTGCCGGTGGTACCGTGGTGCACATCAATGCAGGTATCACGGCGCTTGTGATGGCCCTGCTCATTGGCCGGCGCAAGGACTACAAACCGGGACGCCCCACCACGCCGCACAACATCACATTCGTGTTTCTCGGCGCCATCTTCCTCTGGTTGGGCTGGTTCGGCTTCAATGCCGGTAGCGGCCTCGCTGCCGATGGGCTTGCCGCCAACGCTTTCTTAGTGACGCATTTCGCAACGGCTGTAGCAGTTGTTACCTGGATGGTGATTGACTGGATCCGCGACAAGAAACCAACGGTGGTGGGCGCTTGTACGGGCGCTGTTGCCGGACTGGTAGCCATAACGCCTGCTGCAGGTACGGTAGGGCTGCTTGGGGCCTTCTTCATTGGGGCTGCATCGTCTGCCGTATGTTTCTTCATGGTTGCCGTTGTGAAAGCGAAGTTCAAATACGACGACTCGCTGGATGCATTCGGCGTGCACGGTGTTGGAGGCATCATCGGGTCGATACTTACCGGGGTGTTTGCTACGCAGGCAATCAGCGGCGAAGGCGGTGTACAGGGCGCTTTTTCGGGCGACTGGCACCAGTTGTGGGTGCAGATACTTGCCACCGTTGTCACCATCGCTTATAGCGCCGTCCTTACCGTTATCATTTTCTACATTGCCGATAAAACCGTAGGCATACGGGTATCGCCGCGTGTGGAAGAAGAAGGTTTGGATATTTATGAACATGGTGAAACGTCATACAATTAAACCATTTTTGATTGATGATTTTCGATTTTTGATTGAAAATCATCAATCATTCTCCCAACAACTTAGCGAACCGTTCTCATGAATGTTAGCGAGTAATCAAAAATTATCAACCGAGCTTGCGAGCTCAACGAAGTTAATCAAAAATCAAAAATAACATGTTAGTTATACCAAAAGAATACCAGCCGACGCTGGATGCACGGCATACCGAAGAGGCCGTCAAAATGATCAAAGATACTTTTCAGGAAGAGCTTGCCGGAGCATTGTCACTGCGACGTGTCACCGCACCGCTTTTTGTCCTCACGGGCACGGGCATCAACGATAACCTCAACGGGGTGGAACGTGCCGTATCATTCGAAATATCGTCTATCGGGCAACGTGCCGAAATCGTGCATTCGCTGGCCAAGTGGAAACGCATGAAGCTGGGCGCATACAATATCGCGCCGGGCGAAGGGCTGTACACGGATATGAACGCCATCCGCGCCGACGAGGAAGAGTTGGATAACTTGCACTCGGTGTATGTAGACCAATGGGATTGGGAACGTACCGTTACCGCCGCCGACCGTAACCTCGACTATCTGAAAAGTATTGTCAGGAAGATTTACACGGCTTTACGCAATACCGAAGCAGCAGTTTGTACACTGTATCCATCCATTAAGCCCTGGCTTTCGCCGGAAATAACCTTCGTACATACCGAGGATTTGCAAAAACGTTATCCGGAGCTTTCACCAAAAGAGCGCGAGTACAAAGCCGCCGAGCAGTACGGTTCGATATTCCTGATCGGCATTGGTGGCACGCTTCCCGACGGCAAGATCCACGACGGTCGTTCGCCCGACTACGACGACTGGAGCACCGAAACCGGCGACGGTCACAAAGGCCTCAACGGCGATATTATCCTGTGGAACCCATTACTGAAATGTGCTTTTGAGATTTCCTCGATGGGTATACGTGTAGATAAATCGGCTCTGTTGGCGCAGTTAAAGATACGCGATTGCGAAGACCGACTGCAATTGCTTTTTCACAAGAGCCTGGTGGAAGACAAGATACCGCTTTCCATTGGCGGCGGCATCGGGCAGTCGCGCCTTTGCATGTACCTGCTGCATTGTGCGCACATTGGCGAGGTGCAATCGAGTATCTGGCCGGAAGAGATGGTGAGGGAATGTGCGGAAAGTAATATTTGTTTGAAATAGAGCCCCACCCCGACCCTCCCCCAAGTGGGGAGGGAGATAGGTGCTACTCAAAGGTTGTAAAGTTCTTTCATATATTGGTGATGATGTTCGTCGTAGCGTCTTTCGCTACGACATCGCTAAAAGCAAGGCTGGAGCCTTGCATCTTGGAAAGCTGGAGCTTTCCTTTTAGCACGGCGTAGTCTGGAGACTACGCCGAACTGGCAGGGGCTGAAAGCTGCTGGGTTGAGCGGCATTTGTAATGCCGTCGAACGTGGAGCGAGTCAGTCGAGTCAATCAAAATCATCATTACGGTTGTTATCATATTAAAACCTAAATACCAAAACCTAAATTCACAATCGCTGAAATTCGTGAAAATTCGTGGATCAAAACCTAAATTCACAATCGACAAAATTCGTGTCAATTCGTGAAAATTAGTGGACAAAAACCTAAAATTAGTGGATAAAATAAAAATAAATATATGTCAAATTTAAGATTCAAAGCAGTAGAAGAGGCTTTCAAACGTAAAGCCGTCAATGTCCCTATTCCCGACAGGAAGACGTCGGATTATTTCGGGATATACGTGTTCGACCGCAACCAGATGCGCAAATACCTCTCGAAAGAGACACTCCGCGTGGTGCTGGACGCTATTGACGAAGGCGTGCCGTTGGAACGGAATATCGCCAACCATGTGGCTGCCGGTATGCGCATGTGGGCCATGGAGATGGGCGCTACACACTATACGCACTGGTTTCACCCGCTTACCGACGGTACGGCCGAGAAACACGACGCTTTTATCGAGCCGAACGGTAACGGTGGCATGATAGAAGAATTCACCGGCAAATTGTTGGCACAGCAGGAGCCGGACGCATCAAGCTTTCCGAATGGCGGTATCCGAAACACCTTTGAGGCACGCGGGTATACGGCCTGGGATCCGTCGTCGCCCGCTTTCATCGTGGACGATACACTCTGCATCCCTACCATTTTCATCTCATACACCGGCGAGTCGCTCGACTACAAGATGCCGCTGCTGAAAGCGATACAAGCTGTGGATAAAGCTGCTACAGATGTATGTAAGCTGTTCGACCGCAACGTACGTAAGGTATACTCGTACCTTGGCTGGGAACAGGAGTATTTCTTAGTGGATGAGGCCCTATATTCGGCGCGTCCCGACCTGGTGCTTACCGAACGCACGCTGATGGGGCACGAAAGCGCCAAGAACCAGCAATTGGAAGACCACTATTTCGGTGCTATTCCCACACGGGTATCGGCTTTTATGCGCGAACTCGAGTACGAGTGCTACAAGTTGAGTATCCCCGTGAAGACACGTCACAACGAGGTGGCGCCCAACCAGTTTGAGGTTGCCCCGATATACGAGGAAACCAACCTGGCCGTAGACCACAACCTGTTGCTGATGTCGACCATGAAGCGCGTGGCCGAACGACATAACTTCCGGGTACTGTTGCACGAGAAGCCTTTCAAGGGTATCAACGGCTCGGGGAAGCACAACAACTGGTCGCTGGGAACTGATACGGGCGTTAACCTTCTCGGGCCGGGTAAGAACGCGCAGGAGAACCTGCAATTCATTACTTTCTTAGTGAATGCGATGATGGCTGTGTACAAGAACAATGCCTTGCTGAAAGCCAGCATCTCATCGGCCACCAATGCCCACCGCCTTGGTGCTAACGAAGCGCCGCCAGCCATTATTTCGGTATTCCTTGGGACTCAAATCTCTGCATTGCTCGACGAGTTGGAAGCAAGCGAAGGGACATCGCCGATCCGGGTTACCGAGAAGACCGGTACACGTCTTTCGTTGACGCATGTTCCCGAAATATTGGTGGACAACACCGACCGCAACCGTACTTCGCCATTCGCCTTTACGGGCAACCGGTTTGAGTTCCGCGCTGTGGGTTCGTCGGCTAACTGCGCATCGGCCATGATTGCGCTCAATAGCGCAGTGGCCTACCAGCTGCGGCAGTTCAAAACCGAAGTGGATGAATTGATTGCGCAAGGCAGCAGTAAGGACGAAGCCATCTTCGCGATGATCCGCAAGTATATTGCCGAGTCAAAGCCTGTCCGTTTCGACGGTAACGGATATAGTGATGAATGGAAGGAAGAAGCTGCACGTCGCGGCCTGGACTGCGAAACCTGCGTTCCGGTGATCTACGATGCTTACCTCAGCGAACAATCCGTAAAAATGTTTACCGATATCGGCGTATTCAGCGAAAAAGAGTTGCACGCCCGCAACGAAGTAAAGTGGGACGTGTATACCAAGAAAGTGCAAATCGAGGCCCGCGTGCTGGGCGACCTGGCGATGAACCACATTATCCCCGTGGCTACGCGCTATCAGGGTATGCTGCTCGACAATGTGTCGAAAATTCGCGCCTTGTACAATGACGACCGCGCCAATAAGATCTCGGCACAGGATTTTGCACTCATCGAGGAGATATCCGAACGGACGAATATCATCAAGGAAAAGGCAGACCAGATGGTGGAAGCCCGCAAGGTAGCCAACAAGATCGAGAACGAGCGCGAAAAAGCGGTTACTTACTGCAACAGCGTGATTCCGTTCTTCGACGAAATCCGTTACCACATCGACAAACTGGAACTGATTGTGGATAACGAGATGTGGACATTGCCGAAATACAGGGAATTGCTGTTTTTGAGGTAAGAGGTAAGAGGTAAAAAGCAATACTGACCTGCTGGGTCTTTGAGACCCGGTAGGTCTTTTTTGTGTTCTATCTTTTAAACTCCTGCACTATTATTCTCAATCTGATATGTCCAAGGGATGCCGGCAAATGATGAGATTAGCTCTCCTTGAAAATAAAAGTCAAGATAGCTATTACCTGCAATTTTTAATTGTGCATTAACATATTAGTCCGAATAGATTTTTCCGTCGACTGATGCCAAACGGCTGTTAGCATCTGTGTTTATTTACTTCTCCCAATTCTAAATCCAACATTATCAAAAAAACTATTTGGTAGCCCTGTTCCCCTATGGGTCGTTCCAATTTGTTCAATCGGGCATGCATATCCAACATTTCTGCAAATTCTCGATTTTCCTGTGGCAGGACCATCAGGATTATTAACAGGATTTTCGCTATATTCGGCGTACCAATCCCAGCACCATTCATATACATTACCACATATGTCATAGATTCCCAATTCATTCGGAGCAAAACTTCCTACTGGTGAAGTATAAACATATCCATCCTCATATCCTTTCCAAGATTTCATATCATTATTAGGTAAGGCTTTCTGAACGGTCTCATCCTTTATATTTGTTGCTTTTTGACCATTTATCATTGGAATACTGTCATTTCCCCAAGAATATTTATATTTTTTTCCACCGCTTCGTGCAACAAATTCCCACTCAGCTTCAGTCAGCAATCTATATCCTTTTGCTGATTTATCCCAAGAGACAGAATCTCCCATTATCTTATAACAGCATTTTAAGTTCTGTTTTTTACTTTTCCAGTTGCAATAGTTAATAGCATCTATCCAACTGACAAATGTCACAGGCTGATTGTCATTTGGGACGTATCCTACATATTTCCAACTTGCTAAAGAATCAAAATAGTACTTTTGTTTGCCATTTTCTACCAACCAAACCTTTCCTCCTTTTTTCCTTTCGCAATCAGTGATATATCCCGATTCTTTTACAAAGTCTCTGAATTCTCCAACTGTCAAATGATACTTGCTCATGTAAAATGAGTCCAAAATAACATTATGTACGGGCCTCTCATTTGCGTTACCTTTACCTGTAAAGTCGCCCATTTTATATGAACCTCCGCTAATAAGAATCATATTGTCTTGGGCAATTATTGGTTGACCAATCCCAGTACTAACCAATAAAATAATCAGTAATATCCTTTTCATTTTTGAAAGTATTTAAGTTTGTATTTACTCTATTCGTGGAAAAAGTTTAGGCTGTAGTTTAGTGTTGCGTTGTTTTCTTGAAATACTGTTTGATGGTAGAGTTATATTTTATCATTTTTCATTACCCTAAACACATCATAATGCTGAATATTAGCAAAATGAGAAATACTTTATAGCGCATTATTAAACTACAGCCAAAGCTTATTGATTTTCCACAGGTGCGGTTACGTTCCCTCGAATGCGTA
The DNA here is from genome assembly GCA_031551645.1 of Bacteroidales bacterium. Lineage (GTDB taxonomy): Bacteria > Bacteroidota > Bacteroidia > Bacteroidales > UBA4181 > JAIRLS01. Next base: position 8,221 of record JAVBNI010000224.1, read on the forward strand.
GTACAACTGTTTCAGGAGTTCCACCTGCCATATTTACAGTAATTGACTTGTTGAAAGTCGTAATTCCCGAAGGGTGGTAAGTTGCTTTCACATAACCTTTCTCTCCCGGGGCGACAGGTTCTTTAGTCCAACCCGAAGTAGTGCAACCACACGAACTCACCACCTTTTGGATGGTTACCGGACTATTTCCCTTGTTCGTAAATTCGAACGAATACGTTTGAGGCCCGTCACTTTTTACTATAGCGCCAAAATCGTGCACTAATTTATCAAACACAACAATTGTGTCGGCTTGTTGAGCATAAATCCCATTCATTATGGTACAAACGATGATTAAAAGAATACCTTTTTTCATATTATAAAAGTTTTAAAATTTATTTTGCAAAGGTCGTATGTCGATTTCCCTTCTAAAAATTTTCCTATTCAAATAATAGTATCAGGATGATCAAATCTTTGTTTAAACATTAAAAAGAATGTTAAAAAATAGTCGCATTTATGTCAAATTTAGTTGTATTGTGTTTGTTTTTAATTAATTGATGTGATTGGTGATTTTTACACCGGGTCGATTGAATTTGTAGAATAGCTTATATTTGCAGATGCTTTCATATAAAAAACATATCCATTTATTTCTGTTTGCTTTAGCAGGTAGCATTTCTTTATTAATATTACAATTGGTTTGGACGTATCACAGTTATCAACTGGAACACCAGCAGATGATGAATAGTGTCAGGGATGCGTTTAATTTAGCTTACCAAAAGGAGCAAACCTATCGTGTTCCCGTTGTAGATATTGTAAATCCGGGGGCAATAACCATACAAAGTTGCGGAAGCGAGGAGATCATTATTATACGAAAATGCCCCGAAGCTGATACGGTTGTATATCAGAATATTTCAGGTCATTCGGTGGAAAGTTTTATCAACCGTGTTTTTTTAGACTTACGTGAACATATTGTTCCCTTGAATATTTATTGTTTAGCCGATTTATTTGCTGGGATGTTGCACGACAGGAATATTCCTATCTCTTTTGTAGTTGAACGGTTTGATAGGAACACCGGAAAGATTTTGGAAACCACATTATTTCCGGATAAGAAACAACCGGAAATGAATCAAGGCAATACAATTATTTCAGGAATATCGGATAAAGAGGCGATCCGGGCTGTCCTTCAAATTACTCCGCGAGCTGTATTTGCACATATGACCGGGGTTTTGATATACTCTATTAGTTTGACAGTGATTACATTATTGTGCTTTGTTTTTCTGTGTCGTTATCAAACCATCCAACGGAGTAAAGAAGATAGTGCGGTACAGCCTGTTGAGCCTTCTCCTCAACTTCGGAACAATACATTTATTATCGGACAATACTATTTTGACCCCGGGAAAAACGAATTAACCGGGTTTGGCGAGTCTATCCAGCTAAACAAAAAGGAAAATTCTATTTTGTATGCGCTATGCGTAAAGCAAGGCAATATTGTTGAACGTAGCGCATTGTTGGACGAAAACTGGGGTAGCCTCGGGATGGTTTATTCCCGTAGTCTGGATACATACCTCACCACTTTACGCAAGTATTTGAAAAAAGATACATCCATACAAATAGTTACGGTTAAAGGAGTCGGGTATAAATTGGTTTATTAGCTGCCAATAAAGAAGAAGTTATCCAAAAATCAAATGTTATTACGAAAACCAATCTTGTTTCTCAGGACAAAAAACTTAATGACACGACTGGCCTAATAGAATCATGCTTTGTCAGTGATGACAATAATAGGATAATTCCTTGATAGTGATGATGTCTTAGACAATATCTTGAATTGAGGAGAAGACAGAAGTTGTCGGAAATCTATCCGGCAACTTCTGTCTTTGTTTCCTTATCCCTGTCTTTGCCTACGACGTTCCTGCATTTGCTTCTCGCGTTCGGCCTTGTTGTCGGTATATTTTTTGAATTGATCTTCAGTCAATATTTCTTTGTATTTCTGATCACGTTCAGTCTCGATCTCCTGCATTTTGGTACGCATTGCATCGCGATCGTCTCTATTTTTCATCGCTGCGTCCATCTTCTTGGCTAAATCGAGATTAATGGCTTGAACTTTAGTTTTCTGGTCATCATTTAGTTTAACCAACTTATTCAATCGTTCGGTTTGATTTTTTGCACGTTCCTCTGCAGGGGGAGGCGTAAAATTCTGTGCGGTTGTATAGGTCACAACCATCATCAGTAAAGCTGTTACTACAAATATTCTTTTCATGTTGTTTAATATGATAAGGTTTTATAATTATAGACGAAATAAAAATAAAAAGGTTTAAAGAATGATAAAATTCCTTTCAAAAGACTGTCACCTTGAGAAGTCACATGGACGCGCCGACATCCTGATATTTTCAATGTTGCAATAATATCCGACCTGTGCAAAAGCAGAATAGGAGAGTAATACAGCGGGAACAACCATACGAATACCGGACGAAAACATCCCCGTATATGTAAACGGTGTTTCAATGACATTTATCGAAAGTTTTTGTACCGTATCAATGCTTCCAAAAAATAATAGTCGGCATAGACCAGCGGCACATCTATTTCGTGACCATGAGGAAAACGCCCTACGCTGTGCATCAGCAGGAAGCCGGCATTTGTGTTCAGTGGCGCCCTGTATGAGGCCGAAGCTAAGCTGTGAAGCATTTTTTCGGCGGCTGCCTGGTATTTGGCATCTCCGGTATAACCAGCCAGTTCAAATAAGGCAGATGCAACAATGGCTCCGGCGGATGCATCGCGCTGTATTTCCGGATACTTCGATGCGTCGTATTTCCATTCCGGGACATATCCCTGCTGGCCGACGTTAAAATCCCAGTAGGGGATTAAATCTTCCGGCAAATTGGAGTGATTTAGGTAAAAATCGGTCATGCCTTTGGCTACTTTCAAATATGCCGGATTTTGTGTTTCGCGGAACATCAAGGTAAAGCCGTAGATACCCCATGCCTGCCCACGCGCCCAGGTCGAATTGTCGGAAAATCCCTGATGGGTGGCCTGGTCTTTCACTGCTCCCGTCACAGGATCATAATCCACTACGTGGTAGCTGCTGAAGTCCGGGCGTAAATGATTTTTTATGGTCATGTTGGCATGGCTGATCGCAATATCGCGATACGAATTGTTACCGGAAAGTTTGGATGCCAAAAACAATAATTCCAGGTTCATCATGTTGTCGACGATTACCGGGAACTCCCATTTGGTTGAATCGTCCCATGCCGTTCCCGAATTCCAGGACTTGATACAGCCCGTTACGGGACTGAACCGTGTGGACAGGGAATTTGCACTTTCGATCAGGATTTGTTTGTATGCTTCGTTTTGGGTCAAACGGTATCCGTTTCCATAACTGCAATTCATCATGAACCCGAGGTCATGTCCGCCTGTAAAAGTTTTTAACGGTTCCAGCATGTCGGTCCATTTCCCGGCTTCGTCTTTCCAATACGTATCGCCTGTCAGTTCGTAAATGTACCATAGCGATCCCGGAAAAAAACCGCTTACCCAATCGTGTATGTCTGTCATAACCAGTTTCCCGTCATGGTCCGTAGTACGGGGACATTTTCCTTGTGGTTCACCGGTATTTGCCAGCATGTGGCGGGTTTGTGCAGCAGCGAAACTTGTATTCTCCTTTACGAAGGATGTTTTATGATTGCTGCATGCCGATAATAAAAAGCCGGCAATCGCAAACATAGCCAGATATTTCAAATAATTCATCATATTTTATTTTTGATAGGTTATGATTATAGTTTCAAACGATATGTACCTGCCGGGACTTTAATTTTTGCTATTCCCCCGGGTAAGATTTCTCCCTTATGTGTTTCGTCCGGACGGTTGATATTTGATAAAACGGGTACCTGATCTCCCTCGGACGGTATTGTTAATTGGATGTCGGAGGAAGCAGTTAATTCAAATATCCCGTTGTTTTTGGTCAGTAACGCTTTCGTTCCTCTCTGCCCGGCTTCGATCATCCATTTCCCTTTTCGCAACATCTGCCCATCGCCTAAGAACAGGTAATCGGGTCGATTGTCCATTTCGCTGACCACAGCATAAACTCCTTTGAACGACATGTCGTCGTGACTGATCGTTTGTTCTCCCTTGGCGTTGTTAAAGATGAAATCGTTCCTGCCGTCTTTCGACTGCACGTTGATACCGGTAAAGTCCTGGCCTTTCCCAAAATATCCGACCGAACGTACCGATGAATTTTCCGATGAGGTGTATGGATGGCACACTGCCACGAACGGACGGTCCCACGCTTCACCCTTCTGGCGGACAATCAAAGTGGGTAGCGGCAGGTCGATCAGTTCGTCGGGAACGGATCCTTTGGCGAAAGCATTGGACTTTGGCGATTCTACTGCAAAAATAGTCCGGTCGGGATAACCTTGCATCCACAAGTCCATAAAGACATCATCCTGTTTTTCGAGATGGATATTGAACCGCGCCATGAAATCGTTGTTGCTGCCGACAGCCTTTTTATTGCTGAAATAATTGTATCCCCTCATATCACCGGCTGCGGAAGACAGTTCGCGGGTGGGCGATAGCGGTAGTTTTTGTCCTGAGGCATTCATCACATCCATGCTTTGTCCAATGCCGTGATATAAGTATTCGTGTTTGACATCTTTCCGGTCATTGCGAGCCGAACGGAAAATATCCACCACGTAAGCGGATGCACTGCTGGTGCGTATGATACTTGTCAGCCGTTCCTGCCTGGCATCTGTGCGGGGTTCGACAAAAGAAACCCGCGAAAAGGTAACCTTACCGGACGGAGGAATGTTATTGCCGTGTTCGGGAAAACAGGAAATCAGTTGATAGGGATGGTTGCTGTACATCATCCCGTAATCGGATATCCCATCAACAATGACGGTGTTGTGCGCCGGGAAACGTGCAAAATATTCCTGATTATCCTGCGAACCATAACTTGCTCCGAATGAACTTTCGGGAGCCAGCATTAATCCCTTGCCATACATTTCCAAGGATATGCCATTAGCGTGTGCGTGATTTCCATATGCTCCCACCAATGAGACAGCCATGTCGTCCTGCCGTCTCCTTCCGTTGCGCTGCATGAGCCAACTTACATTGGGGGCATAAAACATGTCGCATTCCAGATGATCGTAAGTTGCTTCTTCGGCGGGTATATCCATCAGGCGGTCGACATAAAAGAACAATGAAAACATGGATCGGTTTTCACCACGATCATAAACACTGTCATTGATCATTTTTTGAAGCACTTGGGACAATTCTTTTTCCTGGTCGTTTTCCCCGTATTTACGATAAAGCGATATTAACATCTCAAAAGGTTCAGTCCTCAACGGTACATATTTTGAGTCGCCGAATGCTGTGACACAGCCATTGGGAAACAGATATTCCACCGTGGCCGGAACAGCTTTTTTCAGGACAGGGAAGCTATCGAGCATATGGTTGTTTTCGGCGTTATCGATCAGACAGATGACATCCAGCATATCTTTACACACTGCCATTGAATAAGTAGCCGATTCGGGCCACATCCCTGTATGGGGATCAAATTGTTCGTCAACCATTTCTTTCAGTGCAAATTGCCGAATGGTGGTATGATGGAGTATCTCGTTCATGTAGTATTGCCGTCCGCGGCCATCCTTGTATTTCGAATTGTCCTCCAAGGCCAGCGCCAGGTAAGTGACGTGACGTGCCTGGAAAATATTCCAGTTGTTGTCAGGTACGCCATACATGATCTGTTGTTCGGCAAACCGTTTGAATACGGTGGTGATCATGTCGATGTCGGCATCATGTTCTTTCAGGTATTTGTACAGAAAGTCGTAACATACGGCCAGGTGTGGAATAACCTGGTCGAGGATCACCTCGAAAGTGGCTAATCCCATCAAGTGGCTGTTGCTGTAATTTTCCAGGGCAAAAGGTTCACGACGGTAATACATTCCCTTGACATAAGTTGTGAAAATGTCGAAAGCAAATTTGGCGTATTTTTCTTCGCCATAGTACCAGTACAGGAAAGCCGCATCGGCAGCAAGCGCCATGATACGATCGTTCATCGGGCCGATCATGCGCCCGGTTTTCGACGGGTGTACCCATTCCCAGGGATGTCCTTCCTTTTTCATGTTTTGCAGGTACATACCCTTTTCGTCCATATAGGGTTGGGTATCCTCGATCGAAGGCATTGCATAATCGGTTACCCAGTCGCGGTTACCGGCAAACTTGACGGTGGGGACTGGTGCATGGCCTGTACCGTGCGAATAAGCGTTGCCTTTCACGTATACCCTTTCATAATGGGTATCCCAGTACATTTGCAGGCGTGAGACAATCCATTCCGGATCTGTTTGGTGGCGATCGACATACGGATCGACGTTTGATTTCAATTTTTCAAATGACTGTTTGGCCCATTCAGCCGAAGACAGCTTTTCGGTAAATGTTTCCTTCTGGTTATCGGAAATGTAAATACGGGGATGCCCCGCTTCTCTTTTGCAAGCGGCTGTTGTCATGACAAGCAGCGCTACAATAAAGTAGAATACCCTTTTATTCATGTCGATGTATGTTTTGAATTATATTTTGTCCCTGACAGTGGTCGATAGACCCTGTCAGCGGAAGTCGAGATAAGTTATTTCTACACCATTCCTTAATCTTTAACCCGGAGTTCTATCCTTTCGTCGATTTTTGTTTTGAATGTAAGCGTTTCTTCGTCCAGACTTTCCGCCAGTTTGCCGTTCCTGACGAACTGTACATTTGACGTTCCCCATGGATTTTTCATTTTGCATACAGAACCTTTTTCGCTGAGGAGGCGGACGTATTCGATTTTACCATTTACCAACCTGCTACTTACCAGAAATGCTCCCATAGCTCTCAATGTCGAAAAGGATGCATCTTTGGATTTGTCCCAGTTTGGATACAACCAGATTGTGCCATTGTAGCTTTGCATCAGGCATTCGTTGATGACTACCGGCAGCGAAAAGTTTTCGAACCAGATACCCATAGGCGCCATGAATGCAAAGTTAGTCTGGTCGGTATATCTGCCCCCGGCCTGCAATGCCATGTCTGTTACCGTTTTGTTGGGCAACATGGCGTAATTAACCTGCCGTTTGAATTTTTCCAGATCAAGGATTCCCAGACGGGCTGCTTGTAGATTCAAGAATACGATATCGTTGCCGCCTTCGTTCTGGTGTGCCCGGTAGGTGTTGATCAATGTCCGGTAAATGTCTGCGGGAGCGTCCATTCCGAATTCTTCGCCGGGAAAAACATGCGTGAGGTTGGCAGGTACATTATAGACAATCCGGTCGCCTTCTCCTGGAACCGATGTATATATTTCCCCATATTTATCTGATTTTGTTTTTGAATACTCCGGCATTTTAGCCAGTATTTGTTTTACATCTTTCAACAATGCAGCTTCTTGTCTATCGTATTTCAATACGGTAACCGCTTCGATATAAGCTTTGAAAATAAATTTGGCAAGCGTTATATCGATTTGCGTGTCGTAATTGTATTTGAAACCCGGCTGCAACCCGTATAATTCTGGCGGAACCGAAGGAAAGATATGGTATTTATCGTCGTTCCACTGTTTGCCGTGGGCATCGGGACGTTTCATATAATCAACCAGGAACATGACGGATTCCCGGATGGGCATGAATGCGCGGTTTTTTAGGAAATCCGTATCCAAGGAATAGATATAATGCCACCACAGCCCCTGTACCGTCCAGGGAGTTTCGAATACTTCCCACCCCCAATCTGGAACAGGGTAGGGATGGAACGTCATGTCGACAGGATAAGCCGAATGCGGGAAAAAAGCTCCACGCATGCCGTAGTATTCCTGCGCCCATTTTTTGCTGATGGGAAGCAGATGATAAACCAGATCGACATAGGGTAGATTTTTGTCTAAACGGTTACTCGAAAACGGCAGCCAGAAGGGTTGTTGTGTATTGTAGTTCATATGGTAGTCGCCATGCCAGGCAGTACCTATGTCACCGAGGCTCCAGTTGGCAAACAAACCGGGACAGGTATACCCCTCCTTTACAGCGCAATTGAAAAAGTAATGATTCCAATACCATATCTTTTCCAGGAAATCGTCGGCCAAGTCGACTCCGGATTTATTCCAGTAGGTAGTCCAATTTGCAACCGATTTCCGGAAAGCGTTGTCATATTGTTGCGGCCAGGAATTGGTATTTTCCCTGCGTTTTGTGTCCAACTGGGATGCAAGCCCTTCGGTCAGGACGATATTTCCAATCATCGGCTTACCATCATCTACTATATATCGTTCCAATGGGTGAAGCGGATCTTCGTGACCACGAATATTGTAACGAAAACCCTCTACCATCGTTACATTCAAACTGACCTGAAGGTTGAAAGCCTTGTCTTTGGGATGACCTTTTTGCAGGTCATATTTGTCAGGTTCCTGGTAAGGAAGTTTCTGGGTGAATCCCAATGAGGCATGATCACTTGTGATTGCATATTTGGGAAAATCTCGGGGCGTTTTGCTATCAGGGATCATTCGTATCCGGTTGAAACACGAAGGCAGGATATTTTGCCGCTCGTCTACCAGCCTGAACCAAAGTACATCTGAACTCATGTCCGTGAATAACTGCAGGGTGTTCTTCGCCCCATTATTGAGCAGGTACACTTCGCATAATCCGTTGGATATATCTATTTTATGTCCAAGCAGTTCCACTTTCCGTCTGTCGAATCCGAATACAACCGTACCGCATGGAAAAGGCCGGGGATAGGGTTTGCGATAATTTTCAGCCGTCATGTCAAGGTAATTGCTGAACTCCTTATCATCGTGGATCGTTTTAAGATCAGATGGTAACGCTTTTGCTTTTTTGAATATTTCATCGAATGTGCCGGTTTCTTTCTGGTAATTTTCAGCTATACGAATATCCCACACGTTGTTGTGTCCGAAATGGATGGATACGGCATCCGGCCGCGTAGTTACTACGGCTCCCATTCCCCCATTACCCAATAATGCACCATCGAAAAAATTAATGGCAGGCTTATTCAGTTCAATAGGATGACTACGGGCTTTGGAGACAACGTCCATGGTTTGTTGCGCCATGCACATAAAGCCACACAATAAGAATGCAAAGAGTACGATGATTTTTTTCATAAGACCGATTATTAAAAATGCTTGATTATTTTTCTGTTATTTTTGCGATCCAGCCGCCTCCGGATACCATTTTAATATCAAAAATATCGCCTTTACGGACATCGCGGATTTCCTTTTTATAGTCAATCGCGCGAATATCGGCATTAATGCCGTCACGAATGATTTCCGCCCGGTAGGTTTTTTCCGGTTCCAAAAAACTAAACTGGAGTTGGAGTATCCGAGGATCCCAGTCGGTAATGGACGCGACATACCATGTGTTTCCCTTGCGGCGTGCCAATGAGACATAATCGCCCACTTTCCCGTTCAGTGGCACTATTTCATCCCATTCCACGGGAATTTGGGTTAGAAACTCGGTGCATTCCCTTTCCCGGTAATAATCGGATTGGGCGTCGGAAAGCATTTGCATCGGACTTTCGGTAATCACCGCCAATGCTAATGAATGGGCACGGGTTCCCTGGCCCATAGGCGTATCTCCATTTATCCGGAAGTCCTTTTTTGTGGCATTATTCATTGTTCCGGGAATGTAATCCATCGGTCCGGCGACATTGCGGATAAATGGAAGCGTGCAGTGGTGGTCGGGATTGTCGAAATGAGTTCCCCCGTTATATTCAAATTCAATCAGAGCTTCCCTTGTAAGCACATTGGGATATGCACGCCTCAGCCCATCCGGGCGGTAAGCGCCGTGGAAGTCGATTGCCATCTTATGTCTGGCGCATTGTTCGGCAGCTTTCCAGTAAAAACCGACAATCTCCTGGTCGGAGCGATTCATGAAATCAATCTTTACGCCCTTGATGCCCCATTCCGAAAATTTCTTCAGGGCCGCATCCATCTGATCGTCAAAAAGAGAGTAAGCAACCCAAAGCATCACGTCCACATTTTTGGACCGTGCGTAACGGACAATCTCGGCCATATCCACTTCCGGTACAGGTGTGGTCAGGTTCTCGTTGGCTGTCCATCCGTCATCGAAAAGGAAATAGCGGATACCAAAATTCGATGCAAAATCGATCATATATTTTGCCGTTTCGTTGTTGACCCCGGCTTTGAAATCGACTCCGTATAGTCCGCGGCGTGCCCACCAGTCGAAGGTCACCCAACCGGGATGTATCCATGAAGTATCCTCTATCCTGCATTTTTCACCCAGCAGGTAAACCAATTGGTTTTCGAGCAGATCCGTATCTTTCCCGGCAACAGCAAACACTTTCCACGGGAAATTCCGCGATGCCGTTGTCTTTGCAATATAGTCTTTCATTTTGGTCACCTGTTTGCGGTTGTAGAAATTGCCTCTTGTGTTGTATTCGGCAGGAACAGCCCAATAATAAGGCGACAATCCTGTTCCGCTTTTAGCGATCCACATACACGGATAATCTTGTGTGCCAGCTTCGAGAAAAAGAATACTGTTACCGGTGGCTGTACTTACCAAAGCCGGCAGGTTACCCATTTCGCCATTTTCGATGTCAGCAATCTTTTTGGTGACATAAGGCTTTTCGTAATCGCTGTTCATGCTGTTGTCCTTCTGGAACGTAAGTGTTGCGTCGTCGGCAAAACCAAAACCGGCATGATCGCCTTTTATGGTTATTTCGCCCGGAAGATCCAGCACGAAGCGATATGCGATGCCGTTGTTATACACCCGGAATTGTATGTGGCTTTTATCCCACAATTCGATCATGGCTTCATTATATATTTCGGGTATTTCAGCGCGTTTTTCCTTGATAACGGGCTTTACCACGTTGTTGACCGATGTGCGTTTTACATTTCGGATACGCGGATTGGCGGCAGGGATATCGCCACGGTCGGTCTCCAGCCTGATATTGTTTGCTGACATAATTTCGACTGTGCCGGAGAAAAGTTTGAACGAAACATCCTTTTCAACCGAAACGATTAAATTTAACGATTTGTCGGGAGACGACAACTTTACTTCCGAAGCTTTGGACAGGAAGGAAATACAGCAAAGCAAGATTAACAAAATAGTATTTTTTTTCATGGTTTATGTGAGATTAAGTACGATTTAACGATAAAGTGCAAAAACATTGTAAGTGTACTTGTTGATAAACAATCAACTTTTTACTTTGATACATCATGTTGTAATGCCCTTTATGCTCATTGGCTTCGCCGAGCTAAAGGTTCTCAATTTTCAATTTTCCATTCTCAATTATTTATATGTCAAGCACAAGTTTACGCATCGAATTAACTTTCGAAAAAAAGTTTTTGGTAGACGCATAATACAAAACATGGCGATTTCGCATTAAAAACAGAAAAAGTTTTAGACTAAATGACTTTGTTTTAGCATGATTCACCTTATTTCGCATTTGTTGGAAAAACGAATGGTAACGTATGTCCGGTACCGACAAAATCACGTCCAACCATTGTTCTAGCTCATTCAACCGGCCTCGTTTACTTTTTACTTTAGATAAAGATGGGTGTGTTGCGTTTCCCTGATGCCGCCTATGCTGTACTAAGATACGGTCAATATACGTGACACTTCCGTAGTTTAATGCATGAAGACCGAGATAGTGGTCGTAGCTGGTATCAGGTGGCAAGGGAAAATATGTGGACAAAAGCGTTCTTTTAAAGAGAGTTGTATGCCCCCATATAAAATTAATTAATGTGATCCATCGGGGATCACTCCCATAACAAGGACGTGAATGATCCATCGATGTTTTATGTATAGAAATACCATGCTCGTCAATGATCGCCGACTTTGCATAAATAAGTGTATGATCGCCGATGCGATCCATCAAAACAGCGATCTTGTCTTTTTCCCAAACATCATCTTGATCAGATATGGCAATAAACTCACCAACACACAATGACAATGCCTTTTCAAAATTCTTTGACAACCCTAAATTTTCTTCGTTGACAAACAAACGAATGTATGAATATTGCTTCGCGTAGCATTGTAATATCTGAACGGTGTTGTCTGTCGAACAGTCGTCTACCACCACAATTTCTATATGTTGATATGTTTGATTTACCAGACTTTCCAATTGTTGCTCTAAAAACATTGCTCCATTATACGTACATAAGGCAATGGAAACCAGCGGTAAATCGTCAACAGGTTGTTTCATAAACGGCATTAAGAGATGATCGTTTTTCTGCAAAAATAGGAAAATTAATGAATAATCGTTGTTAATGTTATATCAACACAGGGTAATCGTATCAAAAATTTTATCCACGAATAACACGATTTTTCACTAATAAAAATTGACTTTGTTACTCGCTTCGCTCATGAGATCGGCTATCGCCTAAGTTCGCCGAGATAAAGATTTGTGTTATTCGTGGATAAAAATGGATACGAATTATAAAATGTTAACACATTTTATTTTGATGCGATTGCCTTAATTTCGGGATCGGTGAAACCACATACCCGTCGTAATATTTCTTCTTTTCCTTTTTCTTTCAATTCTTTGTGGAACTCGATGTCGGCAGGGAACATGTTGCCATCGGGGTCCGTGGCTTTAAATTCGAATGCCGCTGAAAAAACTGAAAAAATCCTGTCAAAAGGTAATTGGTTCTGAAATGCAGTCAGCAACGGTGTGACAATACGGTCGTCGGGTGATAATTTACGATACAGGTCGCAACCTACTCGGAAAACGGTATCCCCCAAGCTACGGTTGGCAAAGCGTCGCAACAGATCGTCGATGTGATCCTGTAGCTGAGTATCGGTGAAAACCCCCGGATATAGATATTTCAATGCAACCGCACTTTCCTGCATAGCCTTGTTTACCAAATTTTTTGTCGCCGCGTCTTCAAGGATTTCCCATGTGTAGACACTATCCGGATGAGATAAATACCCGAGGTAAGCCGTAGCAGCATGCCCGAAATTGTGGATGAATAACTTGCGGTCGACCCAGGCTTTCATATTTTCTTTGGCATCCATTCCTGCAACCTTGGGAACAGGGTTTTTGAAAGCCTCTTTGTTTACAATCAGGGCATTGTATGCTTCTGCTGATACCGAAAGGAGATCCTCGTCCGGTTGGCTGACAGCCAAAGGTACCATTTTACCAATACTTGTTTCGACCAATCCTACTCTTTCATCCAACGGATAGCTTGCCGGAAGCGCTTTTGCCAATGCGTCGTGCAGGAAAATATCTGCATTACGCATATTTTCAGCAAGAATAATATCCAACGCCCGACCGGGGTGATTCTGTTCGCGTTTCAACAATCCTTCGGACAGTACCGGGACGATATGTGGTAATCCGTTTTTTCCGATCGAAACGGCAAGAACGTCCGCAGATGCAATCTCGTTGATTACCTTATCAGTATCGTCTGCATGTACGCCACGGACATTTTCTACTACAATAGTCTCAGGATGCGTATCGCAGATAAAAACTTTATACGAATGCTGCCGGTTAAGCGCATTTATCAATTGTGTGTCTTTATCGATAAACACGACTTCGTATCCCGAACGGCTGAACAATTGCCCAATGAATGACCTTCCGATTTTCCCGGCTCCAAATAAAACCAATTTCATATTTCCTGTTTTTGCGTTTATAACGTCCAAAACGTTATAACGTTCCAACGTTATAAACGCGATCTTAATATTCGTTACACAAACAGTAACGAGCTTGCTCGTCTTCAACAATTTCGGGATAACGTCCCAACGATTCGTAAAAACGGTTGTCGTTGCTATCGTCGTTTACAGTGGAAACTTCACCGACCAGGGCGGGGCCGCCTTCTGCCCAGAAACTGTGATAAACGTACGGTTCGAAGCAAATGCTTTCTCCGGGTTTCAACCTGGCTATTTCACCTGCTTTGAACTTCCGGACCACACCGTCGATTTTCAATGTGAACGTTTCGTCGGTTTTTTCTTCCGATTTTTCGTCGGCTTTCCACAATTGCAGACACAATTCGCCGCCTCCGCGATTGATGATATCTTCCATCTTCTTCCAGTGGAAATGCATCGGAGTGATCTGGTTGTCACCTGCAATCATGATTTTTTCGCAATAGGTCTTGTACGGAACACGCGCTGGATAACCGTTGCGTACGGTAAATAAGGTAAGTCCTTCTTTTTCGAACTGTCCCTTGGCGAAGTCGGTAATATCCCAACCCAATTGTGCTATGCGGATTTCATCATATTCCGCACCTTTATTTTTCCATTCGGCAGGTGTTAAATAAGCCCATGAGGGCAACTTGAACGAATGTTTCTTGAAAAATTCGATGGCAAACTCGATATGCCGGTTGATTTCACTTCTTTTCATGATGATTGATTTTTTGATTGATGTTTACTTTGATATTGTTGTTTGTTTGATATATTCCTGTAATTTTGATAAAGGTACGGCTCCTCCCGTGCTATTTTCGCTCAGAAGGTTGAACCGGGCGTTGGCATTGGCTAAAGTCAGTAGATCTTTGAGCGGCCAGTCTTCATGTATTGCATACAATGCACCGGAGCAAAAAGCGTCGCCGGCTCCAACTGTACTCTTGATTTCTGAAGGCGATACCGTAAACGAAGGTACCAATAACTGTTCGCCGTTTTTCCGCATGGCAAATCCTCCTTCCGGGAAATGGATAACCACCATTTGGGCTACCCCCTTTTGAAACAGATATTCTGCGGCTTTGGGAAGATTTTCCTTACAAAGACCTTCGGCAGTTCTCAATTCGATATCCGTACTTGCACCCGCTTCTACCTCGTTGCATATCATATAGTCAACATATTTCAAGCTCGGGATGACGATACTACGGAAACGGTCGCCTTGTTCGGAAACAACATCGATGGATGTCGTGTATCCCTTTGATTTCAAAAGATGTAACACTTTAGCCGCGACAGTTCCGTATTCGGCGTCAGGTGAGTCCAGCTTGTCCAGCAACAACAAATATCCCAGGTGGAATATCTTGGCCGGAGTATCCATATCGATAAAATCGGGATAGTCTAAAAGCGCATTGGCTCCACGATAGTGGAAAAACGTCCGTGCCCCGGTCTGTATTTCGGACATGACATCTGTGAAAGACGTGATCACACCTTTGCGTACCGACATATAACGGTCGTCGATCCCGTGCCTGCGGATCTCATCCATCACAAAATCTCCGTCGGAGTCGTTACCTACGATACCGCCCGCCCATAAAGGCAAACCGGTTTGCATCCGGGCTAAGCCGATCAATACATTGTGTGAACATCCGCCCAGCGCCCTGTCGGATACCATCCTGATATTCGATAAATTACCTCTGTCCGGCCAAGCATCGATCATTTTCACGTGATCGATAAGCCAGTTGCCTGCTGAAATGATTCCTTTTCGTTGCATGATGATGATTGGTTTTTAATGATTGATTATTTGGTTAGTGAGAAAGGCAGGTCATCTTTGGTGAATGTCCTGTTTTTATTTGATACGGTACCCATTTCCAATTCAAATATTCCTCCCGACATAATGTCGTTATGGGTGAGAAACAGTTTGGAATAAGGATTTCCGTTTAATTTTGTAGATTTCACGAATACATTTGCGGGAGCGTTGTCGGGCGCCGATATTACAAATTGTTGTCCGTTGGCCAAGTTTAAGGTGGCTTTCTGGAATATCGGACTTCCCAGTACGTATTGCGATGAACCGGGGCATACTGGATAGAAACCCAGGGCGCTGAACAGATACCACGAAGACGTTTGACCGTTGTCCTCATCGCCGCAATAACCACTGGGCTTGAAACTATATAGTTCATCCATAACGGTGCGTAGGCGTTGTTGTGACTTGTGCGGTTCACCGGCATAATTGTAGAGGTACAACATGTGTTGTATCGGCTGGTTACCGTGGGCGTATTGCCCCATGCCGGTTGCAAACATTTCGAACACCTCATTGTATTCCCTGTCATATAATGAGTAACGACCAGCCGGAACCGTGAACACCGAATCCATCTTCAACACAAAAGCCTTGTTGCCTCCCATCAGGTTGATCAATCCCTGCGGGTCGTGGAAAACGCTCCAGGAATATTGCCATGAATTACCCTCGGTAAACGGTCCGCCCCATTGGAACGGGCTGAACGGTGTGAACCAGTTGCCATCGGTGCGGCGTGCACGCATAAAGCGTGTTTTGGGTTCGAATACGTTTTTGTAATTTTCCGCACGTTTGCGAAATTTTGCCACATCGTCCGTCTTGCCCAGCATTTCGGCAAGCTTCATGATACAATAATCGTCATAAGCGTATTCCAATGTGGCCGATACGGCCTCCTTATACTCGGGAAAAGGAACATATCCCAATTTGTTATATTCATCAAACCCGTACCGTCCCATGTAAGGTCGCGGGGCTTTTTCGAAACAATCTTTCAGAACCGCTTCGTAAGCTTTGTTTACGTCGAAATTGCGAATACCATTACCATATGCGTTGGTAATAAGCGAAGCCGCATGGGCGCCGATCATCGCATTGCGATATCCGGGGCTTGCCCAGCTTGGCAACCATCCCCCCTCATTATATGAATTGACAAGGGCCTGCATGATTTTTTCACTTTGCTCGGGAAACATCAGTACATAAAATGGATGAGCCGAACGGAATGTGTCCCAGAAGCCATTGTCTGTGAACATGTAACCTTTTTCGACCTTTCCATTATATGGACTGTAATGGATGGGATTACCCGCATCGTCGAATTCGTAGAATGTACGCGGATAGAGTAAGACACGGTAAAAATTGGAATAAAAAGTTTTTAATTGGTCATCGGTTCCACCTTCAACAACAATACGTTCCAGATGTTGGTTCCATACATTCCGTGCTTTCTGACAAACAGTGTCGAACGTATCACCGGCGATTTCCTGTTCCAGGTTACGTATGGCCTGTTCGATGCTGATAAACGACGACGCGATACGGACATTGACCTGGCGCGGTTCTTTACCGAAGTGCAGATACGCCCCAGTGTGTTTGCATTCCAATTCTGCACGTTCTGCAAAAACGGAATCGGGAGTCCATGTGCCGAATGCTTCAAAAGGCTCGTCGAATACCATTACAAAATAACAGGCGAAATTTTCGGGTGCGCCGCCTGAATTATTACGGCACCATCCCGTAATCTTGCACCCGGTTGCGTCGATATTGATTTTCGAACCTTGCGAAAAAGCATCCAGTACCACGTAGCAATCCTGCGGATGGCCGAAAGTAAAACGCATGCGTGCACAACGTTGAGTCGGGGTAATTTCGGCGAGGATATGCTCATCGGGTAAAAGTACCTGGTAGTAATACGGTTGGGCCATTTCATTATGGTGTGAAAAATAGGCGGCTCTTTCCCGATCGGTGAACTTTAGCTTCCCGGAAACAGGCATCAGGGAAAATGCGCCATAATCGCCGATCCAAGGACTGGGAAGATGCGCTTGACGGAATCCGCGGATGGAATCACTATGGTAAGTGTAAATCCAATTGTCGCGATTAGTCCCGGTTTGCGGTGTCCAGAAATTCATACCCCAGGGAAGTGCCACGGCAGGATAAGTATTGCCGTGCGAAAACTTGTTGTTGGCATTAGTTCCGACCAACGCATTAACATACGATACCGGATCGTTCGTTTTTGTTTTTTTTGGTTCCTGGTTACAAGCGTATAGACAAATTATTAAAATGACTAAATATCTTAAGTTCAATTTCATACGATTCTTTTGGCGATGGAAATTTTTGTTCTTGTATATACAGGTTGCAAATATAGTTTTTATTTGGGTTTTACCTATCATTTGAAATATATTTTCAATAATTATCAATAGCGAACAAAAATAAATTTTCCATATTTGTCAATATATCATAGAAGTAATTTTTTAAATTTTTTATATTTGTCACCAGTAAAATTTTAATCAACTTATACGTCAAAAACTAATCAATCATGAAGAGAACAATTGTAGTGATCAGCCTGGTATTTATAGCTTTAAGCTTGTCAGCACAGTGGAAATTTGCCGGGGATAAAATTAAGACGACCTGGGCAGATAAAATTGATCCATCGAAAACATTACCTGAATATCCGCGTCCTTTGATGGAACGTAGTGAATGGCAGAATTTGAATGGTTTATGGGATTATGCCATTCTATCTGCCGGACAAGGCGAGCCATCGAGGTTTGACGGAAAAATCCTGGTACCTTTTGCTGTGGAATCGGCTCTTTCTGGCGTTCAGAAGACTGTGGGTGAGGAAAACGAACTGTGGTACAAACGCAATTTTACGGTTCCGTCAGCATGGAAAGGAAAAAATATTCTGCTTCATTTCGGAGCAGTTGACTGGAAAGCGGAAGTTTTTGTAAATGACGTCAAAGTAGGAGTTCATACCGGAGGATATACGCCTTTTTGCTTCGATATCACGCCTTTTGTAAAGACGGGAGAGCAGAAAATAGTTGTTAAGGTATGGGATGGAACAGATAAAGGCTATCAACCTCGTGGTAAGCAGGTGAGTAAGCCCAGTGGTATCTGGTATACCCCGGTGACCGGTATCTGGCAAACAGTGTGGCTCGAGCCTGTTGCAGAAAAGCATGTGACGGATGTACACACCGTCGCCGATATTGACAAAAGCAAACTGGCAGTGAACGTTACCAGTGAAAATACTAAATATGGAGACATCGTAGAAGTAAAAGTATTGGATGGAAAGGTGGTGGTTGCCACATCCAAAGTTTCTGCAGGACAGGTAGCCGAGTTAGGTATTCCTAATGCCAAACTTTGGTCGCCCGAATCGCCTTTCCTGTATGACTTGGAAATCAATCTTTATTCCAATGGAAAGGTAGTCGACCAGTTGAAAAGTTATTGCGCCATGCGCAAAATATCCGCTAAACGAGATAAAAACGGTATTGTTCGCATGCAATTGAACAATAAGGACTATTTCCAGTATGGTCCGCTGGATCAGGGATGGTGGCCTGATGGTCTGTACACTGCACCTGCCGATGAGGCGTTGGCTTACGATATTGTAAAAACGAAAGATTTTGGATTCAACATGATCCGTAAGCATGTGAAAGTAGAACCCGCCCGTTGGTACAAGCATTGCGACCGGTTGGGAATTCTGGTGTGGCAAGACATGCCCAATGGCGATCGTTCTCCGCAATGGATAAGCCGCCAGTATTTCAATGGACCGGAGTTTCGCCGTTCGCCAGAGTCGGAAGCCAATTATCGTAAGGAATGGAAAGAAATCATGGATTACCTGCGCGGACATCCTTCCATCGTTGTCTGGGTTCCATTCAACGAAGCATGGGGACAGTTCAAGACGGACGAAATCGTCACCTGGACTAAAGGTTACGACCCGTCGCGATTGGTCAACCCGGCCAGTGGCGGTAACCATTACCGGGTGGGTGATATTCTCGACCTGCACAATTATCCCAATCCCGACATGTATCTTTACGATGCCGAACGGGTTAATGTGCTTGGCGAATATGGCGGTATTGGCATGCCTTTGGAAGGACACCTCTGGCAAACTGACAAAAACTGGGGTTATGTGCAGTTCAAAAATTCAAAGGAAGTGACCGATGAATATGTCAAATATGCCGAACAACTGAAAAAGATGATTACAACAGGTTTTTCAGCTGCTGTTTACACACAGACTACCGATGTGGAAGGGGAAGTAAACGGATTGATGACTTACGATCGTAAGCAGGTGAAAATAGAAGAATCACGGGTGAAAAAGATTAACCAGGAGATCTGCCGGTCGCTGGAATAGTTGTAGAATAAAATCAAAAGAGGGGACTGTCCTGTAAAAGGACGGTCTCCTCTTTTTTTGTGAAATTTAATAAAATTTCGTTTTAAGATGACAATTTGTAATCTCGTGTGCGAACACGGCATTCATATTATTATTTCGTGTCCGCACACGGATTACTTATTGTAAGCATATTGTCTTCAAATACAATAATCAGGATCAATTAAAAGGCTCCATATATACTATTTTGTTGTTTTCCGAAAGCGTTCCTGCAATGGAAAAAGTACCATTGACATCAATCTGCGCCAGGATATTTTTGCGGGTAGACAACTGGAAGGCCGAGAAGCTGATGGTACTGTTGGCTTCATTTAAACTGATATCCCCGTATATTTCTAAGTCGGGATCATTTTTCCATATCTCGGTGAATACTCCGGTCACCGGGTTAAACTTTTTGAAATCCTTACCTATCTGTAAGTCGTATACATATCGTCCGTCAAAATGTGTCCGGGACAGGGTACCGCTGTATAGACTTTTCGTGATATTGTCCTTATCTGTTATGTCAAAAACCTTGGTTTGTTCACCATTATAATGAAAATGAATAGCATAAACTCTGTTACCAATTACTTGACCAAGATAAGAAAGCCAATAATCGTAGTTTTTACTGAAATAGTTGAATTTTAATCCTGTTTCCGTTACATCGACTGAGAGAATAAAATCATGATGTTCATCCTCAAATTCCCTGGTGAAAATAAACATATTACCCTGTGCATCCTTCCAATATCTGTTGGCGACACATTTGTATAACTTATTGGCGGGAGTGAGGCAATAAATAATATTTTCACCATCATACCCGGTGTTACCACCCAAATAAAACAGGTTATCATCACGATCGATTAAAAAATTCACTACCGAATGATTTTCCGGGGTAAGCCGTTCCAGGCTATAATCGGTCATGTTAATTTTTACGATAAAGGTCGTACCGTAATAATTTTCGTAGACCTTAAGGTAAATGTTACCTTTACTGTCTTGGTCTGCTTTTTCCTTGATATAAAGATATCCTTTATCAACAATTTTTTGAAGGGATAGCTTAGGAACGCGAACAAAATAATTTTCCCAATTCAAGCAGATATTCGATAATTCAGTTCAGGTATCTTAGGATGTGGGCTTATGTTTTGATAATCAATTTCTTTCTTGTCAATTTTTTGCCCTGTTTGATAATATTTCA
>JAVBNI010000266.1:0-28382 GCA_031551645.1 Bacteroidales bacterium
AACAGTGGGTCTTGCCGTGTTTAAAACCATCCTCTAGCCCAGGGCGATCTGCTGCTGTTAAAATTGGTGTATTTACTCGTCCCATAGCCGGCAAAGTTAAATAAATAAAATAACCTAAACTAATTTTTGACATGTACTTATTGTCTTTAAACGGCATTATATTGTCTTTGATAATCATTCCTACTTACCGATAAACCCAGAACATTTTTTAATAACAACTTGTTCTATATATTGAAATTTAGTATTAATGATATAGTTAAAAAAATACCATATCATGAGAACATTTATAGGTTGTGTCATGATGATGGCATTTGCGACTTCAGTTTCCGCAAAAATGTACTCGACCAAACAGTCTAGGCAGCGTTCCTTGTTGGGTAAAGAAAAAAGAGACAGGAGTGTGGCGTTTAATGCATCGAGCAACTCGGGGCCGCGTGACATCCATACCGATATCTCATCGAACACGAGGTGCATCGTGGAAGGCAGGCTACCTGTAATATATTATCCCTGGCCTGAAGATATCACCAAAGTATGGCAGCAGGACGCCACGATAGTTTCGTCGGAAGTTTTGAAAATAGGGGAGGTAACCTTTATTGCCGGAGTGGTGGGCCATGTGGAGAGTAGTTATACCCACACGCTTACCGAGCCTACACCTTTCTATAACGCTATTGTGATAGGTTCGTACATGATTCCATTTACTATCGGATTTAATCTGAATTACAATTTTTAAAAAAGATTCAAAGATTCAAAATTCAATTTTTATCATGGAAAATAATAATAACACGCAGGAAGAACATAATATACACGATTTACCCATTATTCCCGATGATGAACCAATGGAGGGATTGGAACAAGAGTCCCCCATATTCATGTCGTTCGAAGGTAAAAGGGTATTGCTCGTAGAGCCGGAGATGTTGAAATTCGAATATTACGAAAACTTGCTTCGTAAAACGAATATATCTGTCATACAGGCAGGAAGTTTGCAACAATGGTTCGATTGGGTCAGTCAAACCAATCAAATCAATATCGTGATTGTCGATGTTGACATGTTCAAGGAAAAGAATACCAAGGTACTTCAACAAATTCAAACCCTACATGCTAATCCGCCTATGATATTGATTGTCAAAAAATATGAAGAACATTATTTAAAGTTTATTCAGGGATGTCATTGCGATACTATCATAGAGGAGCCAGTGGACTTTGACAGATTGATAAAGGCTGTAGAAAAGTGCATCAGCTGATCCAGTGTGTGATATGGTAATAAGTGTTTGAATTGGTGATGTGTATTTCTGTTCTTGATCATTGCCCGGCCTCACAAAAGGCCAGACAACATTATAAGAAGCTTTTACCTTTCATTTCCCCATTGCTTAAACGTTTAAGCAATGGGGAAATATACAAACGTTTTTCACCAATACCACAAAGAAATACTAAAACTGGTTGCTGATTACTCTATTGAAGGGATAAGGAAATAAAAACAAATGTGTTAATTTTATTTAAAAATTGCCAATGGAAGGAGATTATTTCTATTTTCGCCTTCAACACTTTAATATTCTCAATATGAAAAAGATTATGTTTATCTCAATGGTATTATTTGGAGCTTACAACATGCAAGCGCAGGATCTAAAAGTTATTAAATTGAATGCACCGGATAAAACCCGTGGAACTGCTGTCATGAAAGCGTTTAACGACCGTCATTCCGACCGGGAATTTTCATCGGAGAAACTCAAACCACAGGATCTTTCCGACTTGTTTTGGGCAGCCAATGGCATCAATCGGTCTGACGGAAAACGTACGGCTCCTTCTTGCAGAAATTTCCAAGATGTGGAGGTGTATGCTATCCTTCCGGAAGGTGCATATTTGTATGATGCAAAAGCACATGCATTAAATCCGGTAGCAGCAGGTGATCACCGTGGAGCTGTGGCCAACGGGCAGGATTTTGCAAAAACTGCGCCGCTGTGCATTGTCCTGGTTTCTGATATGACCGCATATGGAAATACATCCGAGTCGTCTAAACTGATGGCTGCTGTTGACATAGGGCTTGTTTGTGAAAATATCAACATTGCATGTGCCGGTTTAGGGCTTGCTACAGTTCCCCGTGGTACCATGGACCAAGCCGCATTGAAAAAGATATTGGAATTAACGGATACTCATCTTTTGTTGATGAATAACCCGGTAGGTTATCCGAAAAAATAACCTTTTGCCTCAACGTGCATAATGCAAAATGGTAAAACATCATTCCCCCATCAACAAGATTCGTAATTTCTTGTTAATGGGGGAATGAAGTTTTGATAATATTCTTATTATTAAAAATTTATGGATGTTTTGATTTTTCCGTTGGAAAATCAATCCGAATAATTTTCAGAACAAGGATCTCAGGGATTGTACTCCGTATATTTTAATATCAATTAGCTGTTTCGGAATTATCAACAACGATCAATGTAACTACTCTGTTAAGGCTTTCATCTTTACCGAATACGGGGATATATTCTAACTTCACTTTGGTTTGATTGATTTTCTCAAAGGAAGTGACCTGTTCCCCCTGGGTAAGTCTTTGCCAGATATTTTCGCCTTCCTGTGGGCCTCCGGGATAGGTTTCTGCAAATGATTTATCCAGGAAATCAAATTCCGTAACGCCCTCACCGAAAAATTTTAACGTATTCGGACTGATTGCATCCAATACCCCACTGGCAGAAAACTCAACGGCATTGAATATTTTAAATATCGAATTGTATAATTGCCTGGATTCGTATTCTTTATCTTCACCGACTTGTTGCAGTGATTTCATTTTATCCATAGTATCGGTCATTTCAACCTCTCTCCGGCGCATTTCTTCTTGAGTGGCCTGCATTTCTTCCATATTCTGTCTTAATTCTTCTTCTTGGTTAGCCATTTCTTCCGCCTGTATCTTTGATATTTCCAAAAGCTTGTTGGTTCGCATATTGGTTTTGGCTGCCCCTATGGTCGACGCAATGCTCTCGGCTATTTTTTCGACAAATTCGATGACATGAGGCTCCAACACATGAAACGAAGCTAATTCCAGAATGCCAAAAATTTCTTCGTTAACCTTCATTGGCGTAATAAGTAACGCTTTCGGATTTTCTCCGCCCAAGCCCGATGTTATTTGAATATAATCCTGGGGCAGGTTGGTCATATAAATACTTTGGCGTTCCAGGTAACAGGTGCCGACCAAACCTTCTCCAAATTCTACTTTCCTGTTGACATATTTCCGGCGGTCGTAAGCATAACATGCAGCCATCTCAAGATACAGGTGATTCTTATCATCGTCGTTGACAATAAATAACCCGCCCTGGTTGACACCGGCGTATTTCACTAATTGTGAAATGATCAGATTGCTTAACTCTGTAATGTTTTCATTATTCGTACGGAGTAATTCGCCGAATTTTGCAATCCCGTCAGTGATCCAGTTGCGCCGTTCGTCTTCTTTTTGACGTTCATGTTTTTCTACCTCCGTTTTCTTCAGGTTATCGCGCATATCAATCATCGATTGTCCGATTTCATCTTCATCGCTGGTCAGTTGCAGATCGACTGATAAATCGCCTTTACCGATGTTGTTTGCAAAAGAGACGACATTCTTGAGCGATAAGATCAATTTGTCGATCATTTGCATGGCTTTGCCGATTTCGTCGGATCTTTTTAAATATTCCGGATTGATCTGCACGTTGGTATTCCCCTTATGAAGGGATTCGGTTGTATCCCGGATTTCGGTGATTGGTTTTATGATAATCTTTTTCAGATAAAAGATGACCAACAAAACAATTCCAAATACTACGGGTACGCACCAGATCAAATGGATTAATCCTTTAGCGCCCATAATAAATCCGACCAAAGCACAACTGTCCAAAGGAGCAGCAAAAGCAAAAATCAAGGTAAAGAGAGCGCTTTTCCGGAATAAAAGCCAAGAAACAAAAACAAGAAAAGGAGCAACAACGATTATACTGATGACTCCGATTATAAATGTGGAATCAGACATAACACTTGAAATTAAAAATATCAATATTTGTTGTTATACGAGTCAAAATGCGAAAAGGTTCTAATTTAATCAGGACAACACCTTATTTTTCCATTCATGTGTAACCAAAACAAAAAGCAACGTCAAATGGATATAGAAAAAATAAGTATTAAACTTTAAAAATTAATGTTATGTTTCATGGTTTGTTACCCGCAATTATTGTTTTAGGAATTGCATATGCAGTTTACAAATTAGTAGAACTATTTGCCCGCAGGAAAGAAAGGATGGCGCTCATTGACAAGATCGACATCAAGGACGGTGTTGCCGTATCGCCGGATATGATCAATTGGCTTTCGCCACCAGCAAAAAGCCCTTTTCCGGCTTTACGGATAGGACTTTTGTTAGCAGGCCTCGGATTAGGCTTAGGCATTGCAATTATTATGAGCTACAACATGGAGGGCATGGAACGGGATATGTTGTACTTTGCCTCCATGCTGTTTTTCGGCGGATTAGGATTAGTGATCTCTTTTATAATTGAGCAAAAGCAGAAAAAGTAATTCTGTGTTTTTACAAAACTTATCCGCTTTGCAAAAGGATAAAAAAGAAGCTATCCGTTTTTGGATAGCTTCTTTTTTGTACGTAGCTGATACCGGCTACTTTTTCGATAAATATTGTGCGATTCCTTCCTGTGTCGCTTTTAAACCCTTGTCACCTTTGTGCCAGTTGGCAGGGCATACTTCTCCGTTTTGTTCAAAGAATTGCAATGCATCCATCAGGCGGATGACTTCGTCGACATTACGGCCAAGAGGCATATTGTTCACCAACTGGTGTTGTACTACTCCTGCTTTGTCTATCAGGAATAATCCACGGTAAGCCTGCGGGGTACCCACAAAAATAGAATCACCATTATCATCATAATCATATTCACCTGCCAACACATCGAAATTTTGTGAGATAACTTTCGATAAGTCGGCAACCAACGGATAGGTTACAGGATTTATTCCGCCTTCCTTAAGCGGTGTCTGTAACCATTTCCAATGCGAAAACTGTGAGTCGACAGAACAGCCGACCACTACCGTATCACGTTTTTCAAACTCGGTTAATTTTTCTTGGAAAGCCAACAACTCTGTAGGACACACGAACGTAAAGTCCGCAGGATAAAAGAAAAATACTACATATTTCTTACCAAGATATTGATCCAGTGAGAAATTATCCACTATTTCGCCGCCATTCACGACGGCCGGTACACTAAATGAAGGAGCCTTCCTTCCAACTAATACTGCCATAAAACTACTATTTATCGATGATTAATATGGTATTGAAGGCTATTGTAACCTAACGGACCCGAAGATACGTCAGATCAACATATTTCAATACCGGAATTATTGATTTTCTTTGTCAAATGCAGAGTCGAAAGCAATATCCGAAGGTTTGAAATCGACTCCTTTAACATATTCGCATGATTCGGCTGCACCATGTTCACGATCCATCCCGCTGTCTTCCCATTCCACGGAAAGCGGGCCGGTATAATTAATGCGGTTCAAAGCGCGAATGATTTCTTCGAATTCGATATTTCCACGCCCGACACTACGGAAATCCCAATAACGGCGACGGTCGCCGAATGGAAGATGGCCACCGAAAACACCGGCCTGTGTCGGATAGGGACTCCATCCCACGTCTTTCATATGAACATGGAAAATACGATCGGCAAATTTGTATATAAACTCTACATAATCCACTCCCTGGTAGCCAAAATGGCTGGGGTCGTAGTTAAACCCGAAAGCCGGATGATAATTTACCGCTTTCAAAGCTCGTTCGGCCGATGCGATATCGAAAGCTATTTCGGTGGGATGTACTTCCAGTGCAAAACGCATACCCAGTTTGTGGAACTCATCGAGGATTGGGGTCCAGCGACGCGCAAAATCCTCATAACCGCGATCGATCATCGATTCGGGAACTGCAGGGAACGAATAATTCAAGTGCCAGATGGAACTTCCTGTAAAGCCATTGACAATTTTTACGCCCAAACGGTTGGCGGCTTGTGCGTTTTTAATCATTTCCTGAGCGGCGCGCCGGCGTATGCCTTCGGGATCGCCATCGCCCCACACATGGGGAGGAGCTATCGACTTGTGACGTTCGTCAATCGGGTCGCACACGCATTGTCCCAACAAGTGGTTGGATACGGAAAATAATTGTAAGCCGTATTTTGCCATCGTATCACGACGTGATTTACAATAAGCATCGTCTGCTTTGTCCACTTCGAAGTGGTTACCCCAACATGCCAACTCAAGGCCATCATAGCCCATTGCCTTTGCTTTCTGGCAGACTACTTCAAAATCTAGATCTGCCCATTGTCCTGTAAATAAAGTAACTGGTCTTGACATTTCTTAATTAATTTTTTAATTGATTATTGTTGTTTGTTTAGATTTCTTGCTACGAGTATTTTTGGATCAAGATAAATTTGGCGAGAAATCTTTTATTTCTCTCAAGAGTTGATGCCCTGACGGGCAATCGTTGGTTTAGAACAATCATATCTATTGATGTTGTTGTCCTATCGGACAATTTCGGTGACGAAAATTCCCCGTCAGGGGAAAAATGTCAATAGAATCGGGCAACCCAGAAGAGTTAAATTGCCCGTCAGGGCATAAACAAATGTAAAATTTCATATCACCAACATACTTTTACACTTGATCCGTATTTTTTAGATTCAAAGACTCGATCATTTTGTAGAGAAAAAGCAATGAGTAACTGTTACACACACACACACACATGGTTATTCATTGCTTTTTATTTTTTATCTTACTCGATCCACTTTAACCACTTACGGCTGTCATCATATCCGGCAGTCACAACTGTTTCGATGAACTGCATGCCCCGGACACCGTCATTTGCATTTGGAAAATCAAGCCATTCGGGTTTGGGCTGTTCGCCTGCCAACTTTGCTTGCACGGTATTGGCAAAATTACGGTATATATTGGCAAACGCTTCCACGTATCCTTCCGGATGGCCGCCGGGAGTGCGTGAATTGTGTTTGGCAATGTCGCTCATGTAGCCGTTGCCCACACGTACAATTTCGGCTGGTTTTGTACCCCATTTTACCAACAGTGTATTGGGTTCCTGTTGTTTCCATTCGATGCCGCCTTTTTCGCCATACACACGTATTGCCAAAGCATTTTCTTCCCCGGCAGCAACCTGGGAAGCCATCAATACTCCTGTGGCTCCATTTTCATAACGCAAGAGGGCAGCGCCATCGTCATCAATGGGACGTCCGGGAACAAAGGCTTTGATTTCGGCACAAAGCTCTGTTACTTTCAGGCCGGTAATATATTCTGCCAGATGCCATGCATGCGTTCCGATATCGCCCATGCAACCGGCCTTACCCGAACGTTTGGGATCGGTACGCCATCCGGCGTTGTTACCGCCTTCGAGTTCGATACGCGAAGCCAGCCAGCCTTGCGGATATTCGACATATACTTTGCGGATTTTGCCGAAGTCGCCACGGGCAATACGCATCCTGGCTTCTTTCACAGCCGGGTAACCACTGTAGGTATGTGTAAGCGCCAACACCAATCCGGTTTCTTCAACTTTGGCTTTCAGTTGCTTGGCCTGTTCAAGATTGAAGGTCATCGGTTTGTCCACAACCACGTGGAAGCCGCGTTCGAGCGCCATCATGGCCGGTTCGAAATGCCAGAAATTTGGCGTTACGATCGTTACGAAGTCCATCCGCTCATTTGCAGGCAGTTGTACTTCTTTTTCGAACATTTCCTGATAAGTTTTATAAATCCGGCTGTCGGGCAAAAAATATGAACGTCCCGACGATAATGAAATTTCAGGGTCTACGCTGAAACATCCGCATACTAATTCACACTGGTTGTCCATAAATGCGGCCAGCCTATGGATAGCCCCGATGAAGGCGTCACTTCCGCCTCCAACCATTCCCATTCTAAGTTTTCTCTTCATTTTAGAATCTGATTTTTAATTGATTAATAATGTAAGTTTTTGTTTTTCTAATGCTTATCAAAAAGCAAAACGGTTATGCTTTCTCCCATTGTTCCCGTAACAGCTTGACTGCTGCCGGTACGGTTTCATCACGGTTACCTTCCGTGCCACATTCAAAGCTGACATAATTCGGATAATTTAGTTCTTTTAAAGCCCTGAAACCCTCGATATAATTATCGGCAGCACCGTCTTCACCCGGCATTTTTCTACGTTTGCGGCTTGCCATGTGTACATGGCTCAGGTATTTTCCGCCAGACATGAATGCACCGTAATCGCTGGTTTCTTCCCAGGTCATGTGCCAGAAATCACCCAAACAGGTGATGCCTGCATTCTCGGTATCACGGGCGATGGCAGCAGCGTCGGCAACCAACCGGAGAAACCATGCTTCGCGGCGGTTAAGCGGTTCAAGAATCAGGGTGGTTTTATGCTTTAATGCGAAATCACCTAATTCCTTAAGTTGTTCAATGAGGACTTCGCGAGCTTTCGGCATTTGAAACGACGGTTGCTGACTATTAAACCCCGGAACAAGTATCATACCCACGGAACCCAATTCGCCACCGGCTGCTAAAATTTCTTTGGAGGTTTCCATGCATTCTTTTCGTTTGGCTTCATCTTCGGCGATTAGCCAACCTGAAAAACCGGCACAAATAGCGCTTACTTTTATTTTGCGACCACGCAATGCTTGTTGTATTTCATTAACACGTTTGGCTAATCCCTTTCCACCCGGTTCGAATCCGACAATGCCCATTTTTTCCATGTAATCGAATTTTTCGTTCAAGTCCTTTCCCGGAGGCGTACCTTCCTGAAATGACAAATTGAGTGACACTTTTTTCGGAGCACATGCAGGTACAGCCATCGCACTGGCCATTGTACCAATTCCCATCGTGCCTGCGGCAACAACTGATGTCTTGATGAAATTACGTCTGTTTGTATTCATTGATAATTGTTTTTGCGATTTGAATTTACATTTCCAAAAATACGATATTATTTAATTCGTCCTTCCCTTTCTTTGTTTTTTTAGGAAAAATTCGTAATCGTATCTTATTAAGAATTCTATTCCGACCCTGTTAACAGTTTCGCAGCTTGCCCGACTGCGTCATTCAGGCAGGTCTGACGGGTCCTTGACGGTAGACCTGTCAGACTCATTAATTAAACAACATTAACTTCTCCTCTTATTACAATGGAACTGCTTGTCGCATGAGAAGTTAATTGTGTTGATAATCATCGCAGAGCAAATAAAAAATAACATAAAAACGACCTTGGCATGGTATTTGCTTTGCAGATAGTAGTTCTTTAATTTAATATTTATTACCATGAAAACAAAGGTTAATGCCAGTAGTTTTTCAACGAAAGGTAATAAGAATTTCGGTCTCATTAGAAATTCTTTTTTTGTACGTAAGTACAGAACCACGTTGTAAACAAAAGTCGTAGCTACAAGGTAGTTTCACGACTGATTTTATAACGAAGACCGTTCTCAAATTAATGAATGCTCATGAAGATTTTGAGCATTTTTCTCCAAGCTTTTAAGGTTAGTTTAATTGATAATTGTTTGGTTTGTTAGAATTGAGTTGGCATTTGAACGCCGACTCATTCTATTACAAAAATTACAACACCCCTTCTTTCCATAAATACCCCCTTTTTAATATTTTTATTTATATTTGCATTCCACAAAGGATTTGCTTGAAGAAAGTTTCTGTGTCACACATCGTCATGATTGATGATTTAAACTTAAGTGTCTTTGTGCCGTTTTATTAATCTGTCGATAATGAATTTGCGGGGATCATTCATATGTATTTTGCTATGCTTATCATGCGTTGTTGCAATTGCGCAAACAGCCTTGATTGACAGCCTCGAACACGCATTGGTTACCCACAAAAACGACGATGAAGCGAAGACAGACTTATTAAGGGATCTTTCTTTTGAATATCGCGATATAGATCCACAAAAATGCAAAGAGTATGCTGAACAAGCGCTTGAATTGGCTCAACGCATTGGCTCAACATTGAAAGAGGCATCAGCTTATAATGCTTTGGGTATTCATTACTATTACCGGGATATGCCTTATCCTGCTTATGTCAATTATAAAAAGGCCGAAAGTTTACTACTCGAGTATGGAGATAAGAATGAATTAAAAGAGATTTATTATAACTTGATGCACCTTTATATCTCCATTATGGATGGGGATAATGCGGCACATTACGCCAATAAATTGTTGGACATTACTATAGAGGAGGGCGATTTATCCAAAGAAATAGGTGCACGGTATACATTGGGGCTGATCCGTTTTAATGAACATCCGGGGCAGGAAGGGTTGGATTATTATCTGGATTTATACAAAAGGGCATATCCTTTGAATAATGTTACCACATATGTCGTGTCGTTATATTGTGGCGAAGCATATGTACAGATGGGAAGATACCGCGAAGGATTGCCTTACCTGCATCGTGCGTGCGAATATTTTGAAACTCATGAAGAATCGGGGTTTACCATGGAGGCATGTGTCAGGCTTGCTGATGCATACACGCAAATGCACCAAGTTGATTCCGCCGAACTTTATATACAAAAGGTTTTGAAATCCCCTTTCTTATACGAAGACACAAGAATGCGATTGTTGTATAACCGGTCGGTATTGGATTCTATTAAAGGTAATTGCTGGAGTTCGTTGACCAATTTCAAGGCATTTTATCATTTAGCTGACAGTCTGGCTAAAGACAGGAATTCCAATGAAGTGGGACGAATGAAAAACTGGTATGAAATAGAACAGAAGGAAAAGGAAAATCAAATGTTGCAACAGGAGCAACAAAAGCAACACAAACTGATTTATTCCTTGATAGGAACTTTAGTCCTGATTTTGGTCTTGATTGCATTAATTGCATATTTATACTGGCGAACTGCAAAGAAAAATTCGGAGTTGAAAAAGCTACATGAAGTCAAGGACAAATTATTTTCAATAGTAGCACATGACCTTCGTAGCCCTATTGGAGCACTGATGTCTATGCTGAGATTGATCAACGGGGATAACATGGATGCTCAAACTCAGTCCGAATTGCTTAAAGGGATCTCGAATAGAATAGATGACACTTATGGTTTATTGGACAATCTGCTTTGTTGGACAAAAAGCCAAATGCAAGGTATTTCACCTTTGCCCGTATATTTCGACGTACAGACAGAGAGTCTTCCCATTACCGATTCTTTACAAGGAACCGCTACAGAAAAACAAATCGTTTTGTCCAACATAATCGAAAAACAGCAGGTCTATGCTGATAAGGATATGTTTGCCGTTGTAATTCGAAACTTAACAACAAATGCACTTAAATATACTTTTACTGGTGGAGAGGTCACGCTTAGTTCGAAATTATCGGACAACAATATGTTGGTTATATCCGTACAAGACACTGGAACGGGGATGACACAAGAAGTGCAGGAAAGGTTATTCAAACTTGCGGAAACAAAAAGTAAACGCGGAACCAATAATGAAAGCGGTACGGGTTTGGGCTTGGTGTTATGTGCTGACTTTATCAGAACCAATGGAGGATCTATCTGGTTCGAAACCCAGCAAGGAAAAGGAACGACATTCTTCTTTACGCTTCCCTGCAAACCGATGAAATTGCTATAGTTCCGGATCAAGCGCAAAAAGTTGCTGGTTTGAAGTTTCTACATCGACTTTTGGTGTATTTAACTTTCTCCAATATGTTTTTTAACCCGATACCTGAACCTCTATTCCGTATTTTTCCATGCGTAATGCTATTTTATGGAGCGTTTGTTCGGGTATTTTGTGCAGGGTATCAGTGGGGGTATCCCGTGAAATCGTGTAGATCATCAATTGGTGGGGCATAATTTCTGCGATGGCTTGTTCCCAGGCGTTAAGTTCTTCCGGAGTAGTATTATCGATTGTTTGTCCGTTGTAAACGCCCTTTACAAACATGGTCTGTACGATACATTGTCCATTAAATGACTTCAGTTGGGAAACCAATTCTGCAACAGATATTTTTTTCGCAGGCTGATTGAGTAAAGCAATAGTTCTGGCAATAGCCGAATCGAGCTTCAGGATCGGCATATCAATTTTTTTCAGTGCGTCAACGATCTCATGCCGGTGTAACATGGTAGCATTCGACAGTACCGATATTTTGGATCCCGCTGCATAACGGTTACGTAAAGAAACAATATCATCTATGATTCCGGCAAATTCCGGGTGTATGGTTGGTTCTCCGTTACCGGCAAAGGTAATGGCATCGGGCATTTGACCGGCTTGTTTCATTTCGATCAATTTATGTTCCAGAGCCGCATATACTTCCTGTCGTGTGGGGAGTTGGTTGTTTTTAGCTTTGTAATTGGTATTCCGCCCGCATTCGCAATAAATACAGTCGAAATTACAATATTTACAACCGACAGGTAAAAGATTGATCCCTAAAGAAACACCCAACCGGCGACTTTGCACCGGACCAAAAACTATCTGGTCGAATAAAAACGTAGACAAGAGCTAATGTTAAATTAAGAATTAAAAATTAAGAATTAAGAGTTGCAACACGTATATTTCTATTTAATTATGGGTTTTCATAGCGTCGCTTTTAACTTAACCCTAAAAGCGTTCAGCATGAATTAGTTTATATTATTTTCTTGTCATCAATATTGATTTACTGAATTTTAGGGTAATCAAAAATCACCAACTTAGCGAAGCGTTTTCATGAGCGCCAGCGAGTAATCAAAAATTGACAATTACTTATGCGTTTGTCACGTTTATCATGCTTTCATTGCAAACATAATAAGGCAGTGCATGACCCGGCACATAATTAAATTTGGGACAGTCACAAGGCGCTTGTTTGCGGCGCTTTTTGGAGGCCTGATGTGAACTATTGCACGAACTGACCAAAATGCCTAATGCACATACGATGAAAAGTATTTTACGAGATAAGCCCATATCATTTTAACATACGAAAGAAAACAACTACTCCGGTAGCGAAAACTGTTACCGGATTACTTTTAATTCACGGCCGATCTTGGCAAAAGCTCCAAGCGCTTTATCCAGATGGGCACGATCATGTGCAGCCGACAACTGTACTCTGATACGCGCTTGTCCTTTCGGCACTACCGGATAATAAAAGCCGACCACATAAATACCTTCCTTCAATAATTGTTCCGCAAATTTTTGAGAAAGCGGTGCATCGTAAAGCATCACAGCGACTATAGCCGATTGGCTCGGTTTGATATCAAAACCCAGTTTTTGCATTTCCGACATGAAATAACGGGTATTGCCGGTTAGTTTGTCGTGTTGTTCTGTCGATTTTTCGAGCAGGTCGAATGCTGCAATCCCAGCCCCGGCCACTGATGGCGGGATAGAGTTGGAAAAGAGGTACGGACGTGAACGTTGTCGCAACATTTGTACGATTTCCTTATGTCCGGTAGTGAAACCGCCGATACCTCCACCCAGCGCTTTACCCAGTGTGCCGGTGATGATATCCACCTTGCCGCGAACATTGTATAGTTCTGTGACACCACGTCCTGTCTCCCCAACCACACCTGCCGAATGGCATTCGTCGATCATGACCAGCGCATCGTATTTTTCGGCTAATTGACATATCTTGTCCATGGGTGCAACGTTGCCATCCATCG
Organism: Bacteroidales bacterium; assembly: GCA_031551645.1. Lineage (GTDB taxonomy): Bacteria > Bacteroidota > Bacteroidia > Bacteroidales > UBA4181 > JAIRLS01. The sequence goes on from JAVBNI010000266.1 coordinate 13,577, forward strand.
AAAAAACCGCATCAGTGACAATAAGACGGAAACGATGTTTCTGGGCTTCCTTAAGTTGAGTTTCCAGATCCGTCATGTCAGCATTGGCATAACGGTAACGGACAGCCTTACACAAGCGTACTCCGTCGATAATAGAAGCATGATTGAGTGAATCGGAAATAATAGCATCTTCTTCGGTCAGCAGAGGCTCGAATACCCCGCCGTTGGCATCGAAACAGGCTGCATACAGGATGGTATCCTCCGTCCCGAAAAATCGGGCAATACGTTTTTCCAGTTCTTTGTGTATATCCTGCGTGCCGCAGATAAACCGGACGGACGACATCCCGAATCCATGGCTGTCGAGTGATTCGTGAGCCGCTTTAATAATAACCGGATGTGATGATAAACCGAGATAGTTATTCGCGCAGAAATTCAAAACTTTCTGGCCGTTATCCAAATTAATTTCTACACCTTGGGGGGTTACAATGACCCGTTCGTTTTTATATAAACCTGCATCCTTGATATTGTCGAGTTCTTGGGCCAGGTATTGTTGCATCTTTCCGTACATAGTTTTATGTTTTTATGAAGACGCTAATATATAACTATCAGGTTGGTTATTTTATGAGTTTTGTCATAAACGTCATAACGTTATAAACATTTAAACGTTATCGACTCTATTTAAACAGGGAATCGACAAATTCATATTTATTGAATACCAGTAAATCTTCCATTTTTTCACCTACACCAACATATCTTACCGGAATTTTGAACTGGTCGGATATTCCCAATATTACGCCACCTTTGGCTGTGCCATCCAGCTTGGTGAGCGCTAAAGCAGTTACTTCGGTTGCTTTGGTGAATTGCTTGGCCTGTTCAAATGCATTTTGCCCCGTGGATCCGTCCAATACCAGAAGCACTTCGTGAGGTGCATCGGGAATTACCTTTTGAACTACTTTTTTGATTTTGGAAAGTTCGTTCATCAGGTTTATTTTATTGTGCAAGCGGCCGGCAGTGTCAATAATCACAACATCAGCATCATTGGCTTTAGCCGAACTGACCGCATCGTAAGCTACAGATGCCGGGTCTGCACCCATTTGCTGTTTGACGATATCCACTCCTACACGTTCGGCCCATATGGTCAACTGGTCGACAGCAGCAGCACGAAACGTATCGGCAGCGCCTAAATATACTTTTTTACCCGCTTTCTTGAACTGGTGTGCCAACTTACCAATGGTGGTAGTCTTTCCTACTCCATTGACTCCGACCACCATGATCACATAAGGTTTGGTGGTAAGAACCGAAGCAAAATCATCTACGTTATCCGTATTATTTTCTTCGAGCAATGCAGCGATTTCTTCTTTCAGAATGGTGTTCAATTCGCTGGTGTTCATTATTTTATCTTGGGCTACACGCTTCTCAATCCGTTGGATAATTTTCAAAGTAGTCTCTACGCCCACATCAGAAGTCACCAATACTTCCTCAAGATTGTCAAGCACTTCATCATCGACTTTTGATTTACCGGCAACGGCTCGCGCTAGCTTTTGGAACAGGCTCTCTTTGGTCTTTTCTACTCCCTTGTCCAAACTTTCTTTTTTCTCTTTTGAGAATAATCCAAAAAATGCCATATGGTTATGTTATTGAAATATAATATTAGCTATGATGCGGAATGTTACACACAGTGAAGTATACCAATCAATTGCCAGTGGATATAGCACTTATCAATCATTCTTTCATCACAATCCGATTGCAAAGATAATTTTTTTATGCTGATCGTCAAACTTATGAGCATGCTTTGACTTTACTGGATCAGGCGAACTGTAAAAAAGCTGTTTAATGTCTGCAACTATTCCGTAACATACCCTACGGCATCCGGCGCTTCCACCTTTGTAGTATCCAACTGGAAGTACTCCTGCCGTAAACTGTCGCTCAATGTTACCCTCGGCTGTCGTATCGAAGCGGCAAGCGGTGCGCTCATGATTTCATCTATGCTTTTGCGCAGGCTTTCTTCCATTTGTTGCCGCAGGTTGATTTGTACGGATGCCAGCGACTTTTCCTTCGTTGGGGTGAATATATCCTTGTATTTGGCTTTCGCCAGACGGAACTTAATTTTGTCGGGCATCCCCGAGATATTCAGCCCAAGCTTGAACGGAACGGGTGATTTAAGTACCGAAATGTGGTAGTTGAAACTCATGTCTAAATTCTGGGTTCCACCTACGCCGACCACGTACCGGTCTATGGATACCCGGAAGGGAAATACCATTACCTTGTTATCTTCCATGATCATCTCCATTGAAATTGAGTCGATCATATTTCGCTTTTTATTTTTGAACATCAGCATCTTCGATATGTCGGCAAATGTTTCGCTATCCATCAATACTAAATTTTCACCTTTTAAGTAACAAGATGCCGATGTTTCGGGAAGGACGACGTTCGATTGCGGGTCTAACCTTGTAACTGCCGCCATGTTGCAGTCCACCACTCCTTCGAACGATCGCAGCATCGGCGCCAACGTATCTATCATCGGGAATGCGCCAATAAGTTCCTTGATATGTATCCGGTGCATCTGTAAATCCATTCCCAGATTGGCACCCTTGGTGTTGGGGACCTTGTACACCAACGATAAGCGGGCATCACCCACATCCGAACTCAGTTGTAATTCGGAAAGTTGTACCGACTGGTTACGGATCAGTATTTTACCCGATACGCGATCCAGCAACAAGTTGTTGTACACGACCTTCTTTGCCCGAGTATTTAATTCGAAGTCGATATTGCGCGGTACGACGAATATACCGACCTTACCGGTATCCTGCTGTACCACTAACTTTTTGCTGTCGTCCAGTACTGCTTGCGCAATAGAGTCCCTTTGCCCTGCATCTTTTGACGCATATTCCGAACCTGCGGCAAATGCCCGTATCAATTGGTTGCAATCCATCATATCCGACTCGATGTTCACTTTGGCTGTCACTCGGCCGTTGCGGAGCAATGCCTGACGGATACCCGTTACTTCGCCGGTGAGCACCATGTCCGATTTTCCTGCTTTCAGACGGGTTTGGTTTAGCGACAGACTATTGGAGGTGAAACCCAGTGAAGACTGTGTCATGCGGATGGGAAGCGGAAAAACGGGTGTCCGCAGACTCATGTTTTTACATTCGAAAGTTCCCGAAACATCCAGATTTTGCAACATCTTACGGGTATCGTCGGACTCTAACCGGAACGACATGTACGATGTTTGGTTTTGCTTGCGGATGGAATCCGCTTTGCGTGCCCACACGACCGAATCCACCGGATGTGACTGTCTGCGGCTTGTCATTGCCATTTGATTACTTACAGGAGTTATTTGCTGCTTGATTTTCATACTGAACGCCGCATTGTTGATGCGTCCGCCTAAGCCGGGCATTCGTCCGCGTAAACTTTCGAGCGTTATACGAGCCGATAGTTCCGGTTTGGATTTGTCTTCCGCCGAAGGTGTCAGCCGAAGCATCGCGCTCGTTTTCACGGCACGGGCTTGCAGGGAGTCGCCTGTTTCTAAATGCAGGTTTTCAACCCCAACTCTGGTTGCCAACACAGCAATGGTGCCGCTGTCCTTGGGCGCTGCCGTAAAGAAGTTTGCCGATAATTTTCCTGCATCGGCTAAAAGCGTGCGGCCATACTTCAACGAAATGCTGTCTAAGTCGAAACTTCCGCGCAACAGACTTTCCACTATCCGTCCCCTGATGCTGTCCTTCGTGTTGCTGCCCAACCGGAGCTTTACTAATGATGCGTAGAAATCAATATTTTCTTTGGGATATTTGAATATGACATCATCAATATCCAGCATACCGGAAGCGTTGATTTTTCCATAGTTTCCTGCTATGATATCATTCAGGAAACATTTTCCCGAAAGGTTCACCCTGATCATACCACCCATCTGCAAGCTGTCAGGGAGAGACAAATCCCGAGCCATGCGGTTGAAATCGATGTTCGCTTCGACACGTGCGTCGAGGAGTGGCTTGGTGAAAATATTGTTGAGTCTGCCCGAACAACTGACAGTCGAAGAGGCTGTTTGCAGGAGAAAATTATCGAGGCATACATGCGAAGCGGTTTGCCCACTGAAGTCAATCTGGGCGTCACCGTCAATTTCTATTTTTTTGATCCCCTCATTTTCCGGATGTTCCACACTACGCAACGAGCCGTCTTTCAAGCGGACGGAAGTAGTGAGCACAGGAAAACTACTCTTGCTCAAATATCCGTTTAACCGTCCATGAAAATCTATTTTGCCCGTGGTCAACGCCTTGCTGCCGATATTCGACATCTGTTCGGGTATCATTTGTAACAGGTCGGACAGGGATGAGGTGCTCAATTCGAACTCCATATCCACCATTGTTTGATGTTGTATGCTGTCGCCCTGAAACGTTCCCGTAGCATTGAAATTCAATACGCCCGCGGTAATCAATGCTTGCTTTATGGTTAACCGATGGATGATGCGGTTGTTGTGAACCTGTGCTTCTATTTTCAATGGAAGACGTTTTGCCAATACCTGTCCTTCGTAGAATACAGTTATTGTTTTCATTCCTAAATCCAAGTTGAGCAAGGCAGAGTCTCTGGACATGTTGCCGTCAATAGCCAGATTTAAGCTGTCGATGGCTGTAAACACATCCTGCACACGGTCGTCGTAAATGACATGTGCATCAATAATGCGAACGCCTTTGATATTCAGCTCGGGCATTTGAAATGCTGTCGTATCCTCAGCAACAGTAGTGGTATCCGATTGAGGCAATATATCCCAATTAGCCTTGCCATCGGGACCCATGTATGCATAAATACCAGGACTGTCTAATTCCAAACTGCGAACAATGATTTTCTTGTCGGTAAGAAATGCTACCGGGTTAAAGGATATCAGGCACCGGCGGAAAGTTACCAACGTATCTTGTGATAATCCTTCATGCGCAATACTGTCGGCCACCATCAATGGTTTCACCACTTTCCCGTTTTTCAACACAATGCCAAGATCAGGAAAAGTGCTGAAAAAAGTGAGTTCAACAGACTCACAGCCAGCTTCGGCATCCAAATATTCGTTGGCAAAATTCAGCACGATAGGCGTTATCTTTTCGGGTGTAAACACGATGTGCAATGCAACCCCTATAACGATGCTTATAAGCGCAACCAGTATAGTTAGCGCCAGCATGGTTCTTACCAGTATCCGTTTCCACAACGGTTTTTTCTTTTTTCCTTCCCGTGGAGAGTTGAAGGTTTCCAAATGATCGGATGCAGACATTTTTGATGTGGTTTGTTATCAGTTAGTAGTGTGTTTCAAAAACTACGCCAAATACTTGTTATTGGTTCTTTGCCTGCGGTTTCTAAGTATTATAATGAATAGGCTTGTATGTTTTTTAGATAAGAAGATGCAGGTATTTTTTATTTACACCATCAAAAAACAGATACGGAACGATTGTTTTCTCGTCCCGTATCTGCGAATTCAAAGTGTCTCGTTTTGCAAATTTCACCGCCAGACAGTAGTTTTATATTATTTCACTTTGGTATACTCATCTTCCACTTTCGTACCTGCTTCATCCAATATAACTATTCTTTCTTTTTTATCCGCTTTGGAAACAAGTGTTACACGGGTTAATTTCTTTTGCATACAATATTCAAGGGCTTTGACAGTATAAGTCCCCCTGTAGCCGTCAATTGTTGCCTGTATCCTGGGGTTGAGGTCATCAAATCTTACTCCAATATATTTGGTTCCTCCGGGCTGTTGCATAGTTTCAAAGGTTTGAACAGTATTGGTCTCTTGTGAAGTTCGAGCGTAGGTTGAAACAAAAATCCCTAATAATATGGTAATTAGAAAAACTAATTTTTTCATGATAATTTTAAATTGAAATTACTATTTGTGTTATGGTTGATGAATGTTTGCAACAGACATGCCAGAGAATATATAATGCTTGTTATGGTATTGTGTTACAGGTTATTTTTATTTCGCCTGTTATAAAAAACAACAAAAACAATGTGTGGATGTGTGGAAAAAATCAACAATGATGTGTGGAAATGGTCTTATTATTGATGATAAAAACACTTTATCTTTCATCGGACTATAGATTAATTGGAATTACAAGATCCTTTTATTGATGATCGCCTAATTGTGCACACAATCAATATAATAGAAGTTATCATGTAGTGATATACAAAAAGAATTTTTCTAATAAACTGATATACAAAGAAGGAACAAACTATACGATAATTATTGCTCTTTTATACTATTTGAATAGTATTGTTGCAATAAATATTAATTTCATCCGTTTTCAAACTATTGCAGGACAAGCATACCAAAAACAGGAACAGTCCTTACTCTTCATGAATCACTTATTTGTACTTATAGTGATATTGATCACCTTTGGCGGGAGAGCTTTGCAGGCACAGAACCTACGGGTAGTTACGGGAGATATCGGCGGAACAGTATTCGAAAAAACGGCAGAAAATGACAAGGAGGTCGAGTATCCCGTGTATATGGTCAACGTGTGCTTGCTCTTACCGAAAGACAGTTCCGTGGTTAAGTTTGCGACAAGCGATGAGAAAGGTAATTTTCTCATCAAAGCGGCAGCACCCGGCGATTACCTATTGTCGCTTTCGGCCATGGGTTACAGTAAGCTCTACCTGAAAATCACAAAGGACGACTTCCGCAAAGAGTCGATCGCTTTGGGGCGGGTACAGATGGCAGCGTCTCCCATCGAACTGGCAGGGATAACCGTTACGGCCAGTCCGCCAGAAGTGGTGGTGAAGGAAGACACGCTTGAATATAATCCCTCTGCTTTCCGCATGCAGGAGAGTTCGGTGGTGGAAGACCTGCTGAAACGGTTGCCCGGCGTAGAAGTGGAAGCCGACGGAAAGGTTTCGGTTGCCGGAAAAGAAGTCAAACGGATTTATGTAGACGGCAAAGAATTTTTTGGCAACGATCCCAAGATAGCTACCAAAAACCTCACGGTGGACGTAATCGACAAGGTGCAGGTGGTGGAAAAGAAATCGGATTTGTCGCAACTCACCGGCATCGATGACGGAGAACGTGAAACCGTGATCAACCTGACTATTAAGGAGGGCATGAAGAAGGGTTGGTTGGGTAATATCACGGCAGGTGCAGGAACACCTTTGAAACAACAGGAAGGGCAGAAGCAGCAGTATACGGCCAACGGTATGGTGAGCCGTTTCCGCGATAGCGACCAACTGGCGTTAGTGTATCACTCGAACAACACGGGCAAAGATGGAGGGCAGGGGATAAGCACATCGAATACCGTGGGATTGAACGCCACGAAAGAGATGTCGGATAAACTGAAGTTAAACGGCAATGTGCGCTATAATTATGCGGAGCGATTTTCGAAAAGCAACAGTTTTAGGCAAAACCTGCTGATCGATAGCGTATCATATCGCCGGGATGCGAGAAGCAACCAGAGTTATTCGCACAACTTGGGCTTTGACACAAAAGTGGAATATAAACCCGACACGCTCAATACATTCGTTTTTTCGAGTCGTTTTTCGTACAATAATTCACGTACGCATAACCAGTCGGAACAAAGCACGATGGCTGGCGATGCCGACTCTACACGGGTGAATGCCAGTACTGCCGGTCTCCGGAATATGGTAGAAGGCTGGACACTTGGTACGGAGCTAACCTGGTCGCGACGGTTTGCTAAAAATGGACGCCGGTTGAATTTCACTGGTCGGATCGACTGGAACCGCAATACGACCGGCGGTGAAAACCTGTCGGTAAGCGAATTTTATTTCCAGCCGGACAGGAACAAATATCTGAATCAGGATTTGAATGCAAATACACACAATGATGCATATTTCTTCCGTGCAAGTTACGTGGAACCGCTGGGGACGGGTAATACACTGCAATTGTCGTATACCATGCGTTATAATGCGACCAGTAATATCCGGAAAACTTACGATTACGATTCCGGAACGGGTACATATTCCATCCTGAACCCCGACTACAGCAAAAGTTTAGACAATGATTTTACAAACCAGATAGTAAGTTTGACATTTAATGCCATCCGACCGAAATACTCATATACAGCGGGTATCAACATTGTGCCCTCATATACACAAAGTACCAGTTTCATCAAGGACGGCGAGTCAACTGGTAACGACTCATTGTTGAACAGGATTGACGGCCGCAGGGTAGTGAATTATGTGCCACAGGCGAGTTTCAGGTACCGGATAGATGAACGTACAAGCCTGAACTTCAATTATCGTGGTAACACGCGCCAACCTGATGTTTCACAACTCGACCCTACGCCCAATGTCACGAACCCGCTCAACATCCGCACAGGTAATCCCGACCTGCTACCGGCTTTTTCAAACATGATTTCATTTGGGCTGAATAATTACCGGCGCGAGACACAACGGTCGTTTGTAGTGAATGCCGATTTTTCATTTACCATGAATGAGATTGTCAATTTTACAGAATACGAGGCTGTAACAGGCATACAGCACACGAGGCCGATCAATGAGAATGGTTCATGGAATGGCGCGGCCAATGTGATGTACAACTTTCCTGTGGGCAGCGCCAAAAAGCTTAGATTGAGCACGCAAACGCGGGTAAATTACAATAACCGCATCGGCTACACAATGGTGAATAAGCGTAGCGAACGGAATATTTCGGGGACCACCGGCATATCCGGAAATCTCGGGATAAGTTATAACAACGGTTGGTTTTACGGGCAATTCCGGGGATTGGCACTTTACTCTAATACTGCTAATTCGCTCGAAGGGAAAAAAGACCAGCAGAACTACAATTTTGGTGTTAATTACAACACACAGTTGTATCTGCCAGCCAACTGGATACTGGCCTCGGATGTCAACTACGCGGCCAGTCGCGGGCTGTCGTCGGGCTACAACAGGAACGAGGTGTTGTGGAATGCTTCGTTGAGCAAGCAATTTCTGAAAAAGAAGCAAGCCAGCATCATCCTGCAATGGAACGATATATTACAACAGAGGCAGAACATCCGCCGCAATGTGACCGCCAACTATATCGAGGATAGTGAGTATAATTCACTGACGAGCTACGTGATGATAACATTTTCGTACCGGTTCAATACCATGGGACGTCAAGCAGCTAAGGGGGCGCGACAGGCAACGAACGGGTTCCGGGAACAGGAACCAAAGGAAAGAGGGAGGTAGATAATGATAAATGGTTAATGATCAATGATATTCGCCTGAGTGGCATAGGTGGGTGTCATTGATCAATCGTCAATTGCTTATAACCTTCGGTAAACAGGCTAAGATATGCCTTGAAAAGTTAAATATCTTACATTCTGTCGACATTAAGCTATGTAAAACCAATAACTATGCGCTGAATTGTGCATTCAGAAAAACATTTTCCTATCAGATTTGTTTCTACTAATGTTTAATAATATAAATAGAAAATCATGAATAAAGAAGAATTGGTAGATGCTATGGCCGCTGCAGCCAAATTGTCCAAAGCAGATACAAGAAAAGCGCTGGATGCTTTTGTAAAAACTGTCGGCAAATCGCTGAAAAAGGGAGAAAGGGTAATTTTAGTAGGTTTTGGAACCTTTTCTGTAGGCAAGAGAGCTGCCCGTATGGGACGTAATCCCCAAACCGGAAAGCCTCTTAAAATTGCGGCAAAGAAAGTAGCCAAATTCAAAGCAGGTACAGCTTTAAGCAAAAAGGTAGCTTAAAGAATATTTTACCATTTGTCATTAACCCTTTCATAATTATTTGAAAGGGTTTTTATTTTTCCACATTCACCGTCAAGGATTACCGTCTTTGACAGTTCCATCTTAAAAAAATATGATTGTCGGATATCTTACCTAAAGCTTATCTTTATAGGTTGAAGTCCTACGGACTACTCGATTTCTGTCTGGTTTAGACTTCTACTAACGTATTTTCCCTACGGGAAATTTACATGAATAAGCCGTAGGCTTTAAACATCAATAGAGAGAGAATGTACAACACACCTCATTTGTCCGTCAGGACATAAACTGATGAAATTAGGCATTGTACCAGACAATCATATAAAAAAATATTTTAGAAAATCTGCTGAATTTCTTTTTTCAGATCGTCAATAGCTTTTTGTGTTGGAGGTTGTTCCAGATCAATAGTCATGTTCAGCAGTTTTTTGCTTAATTCGATAGCTGGAGCATTCTCATCCAAATCTTTTGCTGCATTATTAATTAATGTGATGGTGTAATTTTTGGCATTTTTCACACTGTTCCACGCATCGATTGACACATAAAGTTGTTGCGAAAGATTATGTTCATATTCGGCACGAATGGTTTGCAAGAGTTCCGAATGCAGTTGTCCGCACGTATTAGCCGGATAACTTACCCGTAAGACAATGGAGTCGGGCGATATGCGTTCCAGAAACAGGATCAGGCGTTCGTATGCTTGTAACCGTATGGGAGTGATCAGCTTTTGATTTCCTTTGATAGCTTTCAGTTTTTGCCGTTGCTCGGTGTTTCTAAAGAACCCTCCCACAATATAATATAACGCCATCAACATGATAATGGACGGAAGGGCGATTTTAAGAATTTCAACAAAATCTTTCATAAACAGTGGGTTATTAAAATGGTTAATGATAAATGGTTAATGATGAAAGAAAAGAACAATAAATAATATAAAAAACGTCAATTGGTACTTATTGATAATTTTTAATCATGTAAAATCCAAAATATATTACAAATCACTCACAACTGAGCGGTTATTTCATATCATCATTGTGGGTGATATTTTGTCTGAAATTAGCGGTTTCCCAAGATCCGCCATATGTTTCAATTTCCGAATTTATTCAGATGTATGCGTTCGGGATGGAACCGTTCAGGTTGTGGTATTTCCTGAGCGGGATGACCAACCGATATGATGGAGAGTACATGTATATGCGGCGGTAACTGAAGTAACTCCTTCAACGCAGACATACGCTCGGGACGCGGATAAATACCAATCCAGACAGCTCCATAACCCATTCCGTGTGCAGCCAGCAGAATATTCTGGGAAACTGCAGAACAATCCACGGGCCAATAATCGGGAGTGTGTGCCAGTTGTTCGTCGCCGCAGACTGCAATTCCCCATTGTGCCTGTAACAACATTTTGGCATGCGGGTGAATATCTATGATTTTCATGAACACATCCTGATCGTTCATCAACACAAAATGCCAGGGTTGGGCATTTCGCGCCGATGGGGCATACATACCATATTTGATCAGTTCTTCAACATGCTCGCGTGTAATTATTCCACTGCTATATTTCCGGATACTGCGCCGGGTAAGGATACCGTTTAATATATCCATGGGCAACTTTTGAAATTCAATGAATGATGATTGACCTTAAATAATTGAGAATTGAAAGTTGACAACTTAGAGTACTTAGCGAAGCGATCTCACGAAGTAACCGATCTCATGAGCCAAAGGCGAATAATTGAGAATGAGCGCGCCTGACCAGGCTATTTAGACGAGCAAAGCACATTATTCAATATGATGTACCAAGTACAAATGTCAATTATTTAGTATTACAGTCAATCTTAATAATATTCTATACTTTATTTTAAACATTCAACTTGGCAAGACATTCCAATACGTTCTTTTCGATACGTTGTGTCAACCCTTCGGTGTCAACTCTCTGAAATTCCTCGCCGGTAATATTCTCGTATAATTCGATATAACGTTCTGCCACTTGGTTTACATATTCATCGGTCATTTCGGGTACCTGTTGACCATCCTGCCCCTGAAACCCATTTTCGATCAGCCACTGGCGTACGAATTCTTTCGAAAGTTGTTTTTGCTGTTCTCCCTTTGCCAAACGTTCCATATATCCGTTGGCATAGAAATAACGCGACGAGTCGGGCGTGTGTATTTCATCAATCAGAAAAATCTTGCCATCTTTTTTACCAAATTCATATTTCGTGTCGACCAATATCAGGCCTTTTTCAGCAGCCATCTTTGTGCCGCGGGCAAATAATGCCTGTGTATATTGTTCCAGTTGCTTGTAATCGGCTTCCGACACAATTCCTTGGGCAATAATTTCTTCACGGGAAATATCCAGGTCGTGTCCTTCTGCTGCCTTGGTAGTTGGAGTGATGATAGGTGTGGCGAACTTCTGGTTTTCCTTCATTCCTTCGGGAAGAGGTACTCCGCATAAATTACGTGCTCCCGCCCTGTATTCGCGCCAGGCGTGTCCGGTAAGATATCCCCGGATGACCATTTCTACCTTGAAGGGATCACAACGGAATCCAACAGTAATCATCGGATCAGGCGATGCGATTTTCCAATTGGGGACAATATCGGAAGTGGCATCCAAAAATTTAGTGGCAATCTGGTTCAAAACCTGCCCCTTATATGGTATTCCCTTAGGTAACACCACATCAAATGCCGATATACGATCGCTCACCACCATAACTAAGTAACGGTTGTCAATATCATATACGTCCCGTACTTTACCTACATAAAGGTTTTTTTGTTTGGGGAAATGAAAGTCGGTTTTTACTAATGCATTCATATGTTTTTTAGTCTGGTATTTTCAAGATGAGGATTTTGGAAATCATATTTCGCGAATGTACTACGAAATCGTCATTCTTTGTATCCTAATCATTATTTTTATTATTTAATTTTTTGTTACTGTGGTTTTTATTTTTGAATCAATACTCATCGATATATCCATTCCATTTGTCGAAACGGTTCCTTTAATTGCTTGTATCGCGTCCGAACTGACAGGCATTCCTGTTTTGACATCTATTTGAATGACTCCGGTCTGTGTTCCCGCCAATTTACCTCCCATTCCCGATGTCGCCGGTTTCATTTCTATAGTCGATTCAAAATCGACCACTGCAATATTTTTTTTCACCTCTTTCAAGGTATACTTGGTTTTTGAAGTAGTCGACATGCCCGAAGCGCTGTAGGTTTGTTCCGCATCCCAACTTTCTCCGGTTTTTACGGCTTTCGGAGGGTATATTTTCAGTGATTGTTCGAACATCCTTTTCATGGCTTCATCGCTGAACTGTTGTTTCATCGAAGCGGCTGTTTGCGCAGCTATTTGTCCATCCGAAGGTCCGGCAGCTTTTACCATCTCGTCGACAATCACATCCATACCCGATACGGATTTTACCGAACCGTCGGATGCAATCTGCATTGAAAACGGCTTCCCAATGAGGCAGCCGAACATTTTACCCAACATTTTGTCCATATCCGAAGGCGTTTCAACAGGATTTTTCGAACTGTAGGCCATTTTCATCATGGGGCTGGACAAATAATATTCCATATCCTTGTAAAGGAGTTGTGCCTGTATTCCATCCGTGCTTTTTTCCCTGATGTTCATTTCGTAATCGAAATCCATATCCTGTTCCATGGCTATATTCTGTCCCATCATCGTCTGGTTGATGGTTTGTGCCATCTTTTGTTGATAAAGATATTTTGCTCCCTTTTCAGGATTGAATGATAAATTGGTTTGAGCAGTTACGCATAACGAACCGGCAAAACATAAAATCGTAAAAAATGTCATTTTTATTTTCATGGCAGAGTGTTTATTGATGATTACTATTTTTTTCTTCTTCCTGTTTTTCGTATGCAGCTACAATGCTTTTCACCAAGGGATGACGGATGATATCACGTTGATCAAAATATATCACAGATATTCCCTCGATGTCTTTAAGTAGCCGGACAGATCCGCTGAGACCCGAAAGGTTCCGGTTAGGGAGATCGATCTGGGTGATGTCGCCGGTGACGATGAATTTAGCATTGCGTCCCATGCGCGTAAGAAACATTTTCAACTGGTTCACGGTGGCGTTCTGTGCTTCGTCCAATATCACAAACGCATGATCGAGCGTACGCCCGCGCATATATGCCAATGGAGCTATCTGGACAGTACCTGCTTCAATTAATTCGGTCAGTTTGCGTGGTGGAATCATGTCATGCAATGCATCGTAAAGCGGTTGCAAGTATGGATCGAGCTTATCCTTCAGATCACCAGGCAGGAATCCGAGTTTTTCTCCGGCTTCTACCGCAGGCCGTGTGAGGATGATCTTTTTGACTGCTTTGGCCTTGAAAGCTGCAACGGCCAGTGCGATAGCAGTATATGTCTTACCCGTCCCTGCCGGGCCAATGGCAAAAAGTAGATCGTTCTTCCGGTATTCATCCACTAATCGTTGTTGATTTACTGTTCGTGCACGGATACTTTTTCCATTGTTGCCGTAAACAATCACAGAATCGTCAATTTCCGATAAATCTAAACTGGTAGCAACTGTATCGTCCATGATGCGAACAATGTCGGCTTCGGTAAGATGGTGGTATTTTTGGTAATAACTGATAATATATTGTAAGGTGTCCTCAAAACGCTGTATTTCAGATGTGTCACCCATTACTTTTATTTCGTCGCCGCGTGCAACGATTTTAAGTTTCGGAAAAAAACTTTTTATCTTTTCATACAGCGAATTGTTTACGCCATACAAATCAAGCGGATCAATACCCTCCAAATAAACCAGCTTTTCTATCATAAAAAATTTACATCACAATGCCTGTTGGTATTTCAAACGATGCAAATGTACATGATATTTTTTAACAGGCACCAACTTGTAGAAAAAAGCTGACAACTGATTCTCAATACACTTTGTTATGTTAAACTGCTGATGTTACGCGTCGTATTTTTTCAGTTGCTGATAGAACCATTCGTATAAATAAGATTTATGTGCCAATTCGTTTATTAAAGCTTAGGAACGCGAACAAAATAATTTTCCCAATTCAAGCAGATATTCGATAATTCAGTTCAGGTATCTTAGGATGTGGGCTTATGTTTTGATAATCAATTTCTTTCTTGTCAATTTTTTGCCCTGTTTGATAATATTTCA
>JAVBNI010000083.1:0-5611 GCA_031551645.1 Bacteroidales bacterium
TGGTTTGCAATTGCCGACTCGTTAATGGTCGCACATGATGTAAGCATGTCGACATCCTTTCCTTGATAAACTCTGTTTACTGACATAGATTTGTGTGTTTTAATGGGTTATTGAACTAAATTTGTTTTTATCGAAAACCGCCCCTTTATTCCTTTGTCCAAAGGAGCGGTTTGTATCGTTCTTCTTTCTTATCTGTTACCTGTTACCTGTTACCTCTCTCAGTGTTCTACCATAATCTGCCGTATCTCGGGTTTTTCATTGACGCCGTCGTAGATATGCAGATAATAGATACCGTTGGGTAGATTCGCCACATTGAATTCTACCTTGCCGCCTTTGGTCTTTTTGTGACGCAATAAGGTGCCTTGGTTGTCGTAGAGGCGGATGTCGAAAGTTTTATCTTGCTTCAATTGCTTGCCGTCGGTGGTGGTTTGGGCGAAGGCTTGGGATTGAGCAAGGGCGGTTTGATCGAAGTCGATGTTGAGGATGGTGGAAGCGGGATTGGGATAGGTCGAAACACTTGAATATGAGGAACAGTTGCCATGAATCTCATAAACCCATCTATATGTGGGCCACGGAGACTCTTCTCCACAGGCGTCGTACCCGTAGGCATAAATCGTCCCGGTTCCTGAACGAGGAAATCTGTAATAATTTTCCGGGCCGTACGTATACATTAAGCTTGCTTCAACGTATGGGTCTCCCGATGTTGTCCATCTGTAATGGGGCAACATTCCCTGTATTTGCGGCAACGGATCGACCCTAAAATACCCGTCATCACAATTTGCGTATATCGGATAATAAATCTCAATATCGGGAAAATATGGTATAAAAACATTTTTTTCCAAATACATGTTGTATGGTACAATGTATACTTTAACCCATCCGGCACCGATACCATCCGGTGCAATGTTTTTTGCTCGGCCTGTATTTCCGCTTATCAGCCGAAGGTTAGGGCTGCATGTCCAAACAAACTGATCGTTCGGCACTTCATATGGAACATTTCCAGTGGAAAAATAACTCTCACCACATAAATAAAAATCTCCATAAATTTCCGTTTGGCATGCCCTAATGTTTATACTGGCGACAACCGTGTCGTTGAGACTCGCCGTAAGTGTGCCGCTGCTGTTGCTCGACCCCGTTTTTTTAACCAATATTTTGCTCGGATATCCCACAATATTATTATCGGTTGTGAAAGGGCCGGTAACAGACCATTGTAGGGTACCCCGCGGATAATAATTTGATAGGTTGAAAATGTTGCCGGAGTAGCAAACCTCATCGATTCCGGAAATGAAGGGAATACCCACAGCATCCCATGCCTTGATAACCGCTTGAACTTCATTAGACCCTGCACCGTATAAAGCGGTTGCAGCCAAAATCGTACATGCTTTTGCACCCTTAAAATCTGTACCAGATGTCATGTAACTGGTTTGTGCTTTGTGTACTATTTTTACTGCCTTGTCAATTCCTATTCCTGTTACGTTATAGGCGTAACCGTTATCATTGGTACCCGATTTTCCATTCGTTAATATGTAAAACCAGTGCCCCATGGCACAACCGTCTGCATGAGAGTCGTTTGGCTCCCAATTTACACCACGATAAGTATCTGAAAATCCCGTACTTTTAGGATTTCTAAGAGAACGGGGTCTGTAATAAGTACTGATCTCATCCCCGATCATCCAAATGTCTTTGTTAAGATCGGAAAATTGCTTGTTTGCATAGTCTTGTACGCAAACAGCATATATATCGCATAAAGCTTCATTGATAGAAGCTGGTTCTAATAAATTTTCGTATACTCCCATTCCGACGGCGGCAGTATTTTTGTTAAAACCATGCGCATATTCATGGGTTAAAACATCCAACGAAACAAGCTTGGAGTCAGGATCAAGTCTTATATATCCAAATTCTTCATCATATTCGCAATCATGTCCGGACCCTTGAGGAAATGTCCCGAAATAAGCTGTTACCATCCATGCAAAGGTATTTGATGATACTTCCGGATAGTTGAATTTTTCAAAAAAATAATCGGAAGCCATCATAATACCCCAATGCGCATCCAAAGCCCCGGAAGGATTTGTTACCGTCCAATATGTGCTTGTATTAGTAATTTCGTAGGCCGTTGTTTGATAAACGTTACTGTTTGGTCCCATTTTAATCGTATGCACCCACCGTTTATTATAGTCCTGACTACTTAATCGATATGTAGTAATCCCGGCATGTTGTTGGGCGATTGAGGTCATGATATATCGTGTACCACTGTGTTTGGTTACAGCTGTTGCCATAATCGGATTGGCTGCCGCAGTTCCATAAACAGGTTTTCCGAAATGATGAATTCTTGAAACCTTATTCAAAATGGTTCCGTTTTTGGCGTCCACATATACATAATGATGGCTGAAGGGTTCTGTTGCGCGGATATCGACTTTATAAGCCAAGCGAAAACAATTATCTTCGTTCTTTATGTCCAAGCAAATTACCGTTTCGGGATCGGGATAAAAGGACATGAGAGCATCCCCTTTACGTACTCTCAGCAATTCGCATTCCTGTTCGTCTTCCCAGATATACTTTTTTGCACCGATGTGGGCCATTGCTTTCCGTACAGCTTCATTTTTTGTAATGGAAACAGAAATATCGATATCGGGAACATCAATATATTCCCCGTTCACCGTAACAAGGTTCCCGCCGAAATAATGCGTGCGTATATCCGAGTGATCAACCCTGATGCCTTTGTAATACTGAGCATACCGTTCATGCACGTGGCCCGATTCATCCCACTCCCGTGTTTGGTCTTTTGTTCCCGGGGCTATTCTATTTTTGAACTCATAATCTTTGGGGATGCCTAAATGAGTGTTAAGAAATACTCCGTCATTTTTATCGGTTAATTTAAGTCCGAACAACCGGTTATCTCTCAAAACAATCGATTTTATTCTGTTCGGTTTCAAGTCTTGCGTAAAAATTGTCTGACACAGCCATGTCAAGATCAATAAAAAAATAAATATACGTTTCATAATTAATGATTTAATCAATGTTTAATGAAATGGTTAATTCTAAAATAAGTTTCTCGTATTTGGTACCGATACCAAGATCAGGGCATAAATCTTCGCCTTCGCCCATCTTTGATTTGCACAAAAAATTACCCGCACAATCCAAGAATTCCCAGTTTGGACCATTAGTGAAAATATGTTCCCCCAATAGAAAGCCGACGCCATCCTTGTAGTTACTGACATACACCCTTTTCAAGCATTTAGGTATTTTGCACCTGTATATAAACTCTTTGATCCGTGGCACTGACATCGGATTGATGACGTTACATAAAAATTCATCGGAAGTTTCTTCCTGTTCCCAAGCCTGATATCGTCCCAAAAGGAGTCCTTTATTTTTTATTTTAAGCTCGGGATAGGTATCTTCTATCGGATTTTTCTCACCTTCATACAAGACTGTACCATCACAAGCACGTAAACTGTAACCTCCATTAAGGGGTTCAAATATATATCCCATGCCATCCCTGTAATCGCATCGGTATATTCTGCCGAGAACTCCCTTTTCCAGCCACTCATCGATAACTTCATACACCCAGGGCATGACACGGTGTAAATACGGACGATTAACATCACACGGTGATATTTCTTCTTTTGGTTCTTCCTGCTGCTGACAGTTTAAAAAACCTACTGCCAAGATCAATATAATTGCAACAGACTTCAAAATGTTTGTTCGCATGATTTTGAATTTAAAGTTCTTTGATACTATATTGGAATATGCTGAATACTGCAAGAGTTTCAAAGCTAAATCATCGATAGTAAAGGCTATATTTACACCTCAGCTCCCGCCTTTCTCTCGGGGAGCCGCAATCCGGTGCCGCTTCTTGATAAGTAAACATTCTGATACATAGCATTCAAAGTTTTGTGATATAACCCGCGTAAATGTAAACAATAAAAACGATATAATCATCTACAGAATCGTTAAAAATTTACTTTTTTGATAAAAATAAATCTGTTTGAAAATCACCCATTTGTGTTTTATGAGCCTTCTGAGATTCACATTCCTGTTCGTCTTCCCAAATATATTTCTTAGCGCCAATATGCTCTATTGCCTTTTGTATGGCTGCTTCTTTAGAAATAACAACAGAAATATCAATATCCGGAACGTCAATATATTCCCCGTTCACCCCAACAAGTTTATCGTTCAGATATTGTGTGCGGATATCGGAATGTTCAATTCTGATGCCTTTGTAATACTGGGCATAACGTTCATGCACATAGCCCAATTCATCTTTTTCTTTCGTCTGGTTGGTTATACTCGAGACGATTCGGTTCCTCAACTCATAATCCTTTGGGATTTTCAAATGAGTTTTTAGAGACTCACCTGTGTTTTTGCTGTTCATGGTAATATCGAACTGTCCGGTACCCCTCAAAGCGGATCGCTTAATCACCGGATTTTGCGAAAAAACCATCTGACACATACATGTCAGAACAACTGATACGAATGTTAATGATATGCGCTTCATGGGATTATTGATTAAGAATAACGTTTAGCGGTATTACTGTTTCTATAATTATTTTATCAATTTTAATGTTTAGTTCAGGGCACAAACGACTTGTTCCTTGTCCCACTACAGATTCACACAAAAGGTTACCCTGACAATCTAAAAATTTCCAATGTTGATCATCCGAACGTAAATGCTCTACCATAAGAAAACCTACACCATCTCTATAGGTAGCTATGGATACAAATTTTCGGCATCTAGACCAGGGACACTTGTATAGCATCTCTCTCACCTGTGGTAAGGAAAATGGATTGATGGCATAGCACGGAAATTCATCGGAAGTTTCTTCCTTTTCCCATGATGGATATATTCCCAACAGGAACAGCCTTCTTTTAATATTAAGTTCAGGATAAGTAACCTCAATCGGTTTTTCCTCACCTTCATACAAGACTGTACTGTCGCAGGTCAGAAAACTGTATCCGGTTTCAATACTGTTTCCAAGAGGTTCAAACAGATAACCGAAACCATCCCTGTACTCACATTGGGTTATTGTACCATGTGTTCCGTTTTCCAGGTGCTCTTCGATAATTTCATACACCCAGGGTAAGATACTATCCGGATTTATCGGATTTTGGAAATAAGGAGAATCGCATGGTGATATCGGTGATGTCTCTTCGTTTTGTTGTTCTTCTTGCTGACAGGAAGAAAAACTTCCCGCCAACATCAGCAACACTGTTGCGATTTTTAAAATACTCGATTGCATAATTTTGGGGTTTATGATTTGCTTCATGATTTTATCATGATGTAACAACACATCATAATGTCGCATCATAATATCTTTGAGAAAATAAATCAATCGTAAAGGCTATATTTATCTCTCGGCTCCCGCCTTTCTCTCGGGGAGCCGCAATCCGGTGCCGCTTTGCGGTAAGTAAACATTCCGATACATAGCATTCAAAGTTTTGTGATATAAACCGCGTAAATGTAAACAATAAAACGGGTCAGCGGCGATAATCCGTGTCAAGGTTAGCCAAAGACTGTCGCTATACGGTACATAAAGAATGGCAGATCGGACACACCTCTTAGCAATGATCGAAATCCCTTTATCTTAGCGTTAAGAGATTCCGCAGAAGCGTT
>JAVBNI010000157.1:0-4669 GCA_031551645.1 Bacteroidales bacterium
GCCGGTATCGATGGCGCTTTGGGTAAGGATGACTGGGGAATATATTTCAGGATTACGGAAGCGTTTTAAAGCCGTTGGTATATGGTTGCAACCCCACTCCCACCCGATCCTCCCATGCCCACCGTGGTAGAACAGTCGACCAACACCATAACACCCGTAGATGAAGCGCCTTGGCGATAGAATAATCACGTAAAGACGCGAAGACACAAAGCACATATTTACCGAGAAGTATAGTGAATCAAATTATAGAAAATCATTTATGGTTTTCAATTATGAACAAATAATAATATATTTGCGCATAATTGTAAACATTATAAGATGAAACGGTCTTTACTTCCCAGTCAGAAAAGAACATTGGCTTCTTTGGGCGAAAACATAAAATACGCGCGTTTACGCAGGGATCTGTCTTCCGGGCAAGTTGCCGAACGCGCAGGTATCTCCCGTAATACACTGATAAAAGTGGAAAAAGGCGACGAGGGTGTTGCCATTGGATATTATTTCAGGGTGCTTGCCGTATTAGGACTTGACAAGGATATATTGCTTGTGGCTAAAGATGATGTGTTGGGACGTAAGCTGCAAGATGCAAAACTAATCGTTCGGGAAAGAGCTTCAAAAAAGTAACTTATGGCACAACAAAAGGACATATATGTGTACATGGATTGGTTTGAACTGGAAGAGCCAATCTTCATGGGCATATTACACAGTGAGGTCATCAGGGGTAAAGAAGTTTTTTCGTACAAGAATGATCCGGTGTGGTTGAAACAGTCCCAAGTCCGTGCATTGGACCCCGATCTGTCCGAGTTTGCAGGAAAACAATACCTGCCGGAAGACAAAAGTAACTTCGGCTTGTTTCTCGATTCTGCACCGGACAGGTGGGGACGAACATTAATGCGCAGGCGTGAAGTAATTACCGCTCGTTCTGAAAATAGGCCACCCCGGGCTTTGACGGAAGTTGATTTCCTGATGGGTATATATGACGGCAACCGGATGGGGGCATTGCGCTTTAAGTTTTCGCCGGAAGGGGAATTCATGGACAACAACAAAGCGTTAGCCTCTCCTCCTTGGGCTTCTATTCGTGAATTGGAACATGCTAGCCTTCAACTGGAAAAAGAAGAACAGCCGGTAGCCGGACATATCCAATGGCTGAATATGCTGATTGCGCCGGGTTCATCACTTGGTGGTGCAAGACCGAAAGCGAATATCCTTGATGAAAAAGGGCATTTGTGGATTGCGAAATTTCCAAGCGGACATGATACCAAAAACATGGGGGCTTGGGAATTGATGACAGCACGAATGGCACACCGATGCGGAATTACCATCTCGGAATGTAAGGCACAAAGATTCAGCAGCAATCATCACACGTTCCTGACAAAACGTTTTGACAGAAACGATACGGGCCGGCGTATCCATTTTGCATCCGCCATGACCTTGTTGGGATATACCGACGGGGTAAGCCATATTGACGGGGTCAGTTACCTGGAATTGGCCGAATGGATCATGTCCAACTGTGATGACACCGACCATAATCTTGAACAACTGTGGCGCAGGATCGTATTCAACATTGCCGTCTCGAACTGCGACGACCATTTGCGAAATCACGGCTTCATCCTCTCTGATAGAGGTTGGCAGCTATCCCCTGCTTATGATATGAACCCCGATGAAAACGGTATGGGATTGAAATTAAATATTTCGGAAGACGATAATTCGCTGGATTTTGATTTGGCGCTAACTGTAGCTAAATACTTCGGTTTAACCGATGCAAGTGCAAAAACAATTTTAAGTGAAATAAAGTCGGTTGTATCCAATTGGCGTAAGTATGCAACCGAATGTGATATCCCTCGTTCAGAGCAGGAACTTGTGGCAGGAGCTTTCAGGTTTTGATAGAACACAGACGACACAGATTACACGGATTTTCACTGTGATATTCAGTGTGGTCTGTGTAGTCTGTGTTCTATTTATTTACATTATTACTCTTCGTTCGTCACTCTTCACGCCTCCGATTTAAGTACTTTTGCCGGATTGGTGGTTGCCGCCCGCCACGATTGCCAACTAACGGTTATAAGTATGATAGCCGATGTGGCAAGTCCGGCCAGCACAAATACCCACCAATTGAGGTTGGTTTTGTAAGAAAAGTTTTGCAACCAATGGTTAAGGAACAGGATCACTACCGGTATAGCCACAAGGAAGGCAATGATGTTAAGAACCATGAAATTGGTGT
The DNA here is from genome assembly GCA_031551645.1 of Bacteroidales bacterium. GTDB lineage: Bacteria > Bacteroidota > Bacteroidia > Bacteroidales > UBA4181 > JAIRLS01. The sequence goes on from JAVBNI010000157.1 coordinate 2,219, forward strand.
TCAAAAGCACCATGATATCTTTATTATTGGCCCCGCTTACCTTGCGGATAGCGATTTCTTTTGTTCTTTTGCGGGCAGTGTAGTGGCTGATACCCATTACCCCGAAGCATGACAAAATGATGGCTACGATCGAAAATACCGTAATGGTGCGAATATCCTTAAGTTCCTTTTTATAACTCCGCGCCAAACGTTCGTCCATCAATTCATAAGAGAAAGGCCACTCAGGAACAGCTTCTTTCCAGGCTTTTTCCAACTGGGCAACAGTATTCCGCCAATCGCCTTTGGCGGTACGGACAACAATCGATAATGCCGACCGTGAAGTATTCCAGAAAACAACAGCACTGTTTTGTTCATCTTTCATCAGGTGCGGATAGTACTGGACATCATCTACAACGCCTACCACTCGTGCACCATCTGTGCGATATTTTATCGCATATTCCTTGCCGATAATACTTTCAGGTGTTTCGCCCAATTCTTCCACCATTTTGCGGCTCATAACAAGTTGTTTACTTGTTTTCGATTCGGTAAAATCAGTCCCGGCAAGGAAATGCGCCCGGATGGTCGGTAAAAGATTATCGAATGATAAGATAATCCGGCATGGATGGGCTTCTTTATCGTCAGTGCCCCGACTTTTGATTTCGCCTATCTCATTGATATTTCCTGCAGGGGCATTGCGGGCACAACCGATGCTTTCCACCGTGGGAAGTTTATCAACCAGACTTTTAAAGCGTTCATATTGTGTTGTTGGCGTCCCCAAAAAATCCCCTGGGTTATTGATAACTAGCAACTGTTCCTTGTCGAATCCAAGTTTTGTACCTGTTAGCAATTGCATCTGCTGGTACATGAAAATTGTGCTGGCAATCAGTATAGCAGAAATAGCGAATTGAAAAATGATCAGCCCCTTACGAATATTTTCACCACCAATTTTGTATGAATTTTGGAAAATGCGCATCACCGGGATACGCGAAAAGAGAAATGCCGGGTAAACTGCTGTAATAAAAGTGAGTGTAACAACAATAGCCATCAGCAAAAAAGCCATGCGAAGATATGTTTGGAGTCCCAGTACAAATTGTTTTTCCACTAAGCTCCCAAATATGGGTAAAATCATTAGGGTAATAAACGCCGCCAATACGACCGATATTGCCACATTTAGAAAAATTTCAGTGTAGATATATAGCCTTACCTGATGTGGAGAGCCGCCCATGGTTTTCATCACGGCAAACTGTTTGGTTTCGGTCATGGATTGCGTAATGGTAAGGTTAATATGGTTGGCGCCGGCAATCAACAAAATCAGGATACCGATCATCAGTATCATGCGGACAAAATCGATGTTACCCTTTTTGGCGCTATCCCAGTGAAAACCTGATGAGAACAAGTGGATATCCGTAAGCGGCTGCAATGAAAATTTCGTTTCTGTAAATAACCATTCAGAATCCTTTGCTGCATGGATAACTACTTCTTTAATCTTTTTTGCGACTTCTTCGGGCGATACCTGGTGTGCCAACAAAATGTAAGCATTGCTTCCCTGGTTTGTCCATTGTTTATTGTCCATTTGCTCCATCGTAGAAGAAGAAATCAGGAATTCCGGATTGATATGCGACTGGTCGGGAAAGTTCTCAAAAACGCCTGCAATGGTCAAATCAACCATGTTTTCGTACTTAATGGTTTTCCCGACCGGATTTTCGTCTTGAAAGAATTTCGCCGCCATTTTCCGTGAAATCAGCATGGTATTGGGTGCAACCAATAAATCTTTGTGTGACTGCGATTCCGTGACATGAAAGTCGAGAATGTCTAAAATTTCCGGATCAGCCACGTAAACACCATTTTCCTGGAAAGGTATATGATCGACTGTAAAGACACTCTGACTTTGCCAGCCAATATTGGTTAGATTGGCGATTTTCTCCACGCCCGGTATTTGGTTTCTCAAGTGCTGGAACATCACCATGGGCCAAATAGGATTAGTGCCGGATTCATTACGTTCACCCTCTTTCAATAACCGGTAAACACGGTCTTTCTTGCTGTGAAACTGGTCATAACTGGACTCGTCGTTCACATAAAAGGCGATCAACAGGCAAGCGACCACGGCAAGGGTCAAGCCGGCAACCTTATTGATCGTATCCATTTTGTTTTTTTGTATCTTCCGAAGTACAATACCAAAATATTCTTTCATTTTTGTTTTTTAAAAGGTTACACTGAGAAATGCTGAGAAGGCACTGAGAACCACTGAGGAATTACACTGAATCATCTTCACTCTTCACCAATTACATGGTTACTTGAGTTACCACATGCCCGTCGAACAGATTGATGATACGGTGGGCAAACGAAGCGTCGTGCTGCGAGTGCGTTACCATCACGATGGTGGTTCCTTCGCGGTTCAGTTCCAGCAGCAGGTTCATCACTTCCTGCCCGTTTTTAGAATCCAGGTTACCGGTGGGCTCATCGGCGAGGATC
>JAVBNI010000009.1:0-25202 GCA_031551645.1 Bacteroidales bacterium
GAAATATTATCAAACAGGGCAAAAAATTGACAAGAAAGAAATTGATTATCAAAACATAAGCCCACATCCTAAGATACCTGAACTGAATTATCGAATATCTGCTTGAATTGGGAAAATTATTTTGTTCGCGTTCCTTAGAAAGTTAACATTTACACATTTTCGCTATTGAAAAAACTCATTTTGGGGTAGTCAATTAATCAATTAACTTTTCAAAGTTTACTTTTGACATCATAAATAATTCATTCGATATTCAAACCTATCCGACCATGAAAACAAAACATCTACCTTTGATTGTCCTTCCCCCTTCTTTTGTTACAGAACGGTTTAAATCTTTTGCGACGATTGAACCCGAAAGTTAAATATCACAAAGTAAACATCATAAAACAACAATATCATGAATAAGAAATCTATCTCATGTTTTACGGGCGGGTTATTTTCATCCCTAACCTGTAGGTACAAGGCATGCTATGTGCCTACAAGGATAATTCTCATTTTGGCTTTCTGCTTTGCGTCCTTTATTACGAGAGCGGAAACCGGGCCACAATTAGTGAATACCATTAATGCCTACGGCAAAGGTGGCGGCATGGGTGGTGTATTGCAGGCCTCCTGGAATTCGGCTACTGCAACTGTAACCGTAACCAATTCGGACGGAATACCTATTACCGGCGCAAATACTTCACTAACACTAGTCATCGATTTAGGCGTGAAAGTGAGGTGGCAAGCAAGTCTCACAGGAAGCCTTTATCCCCCCCTAATAACAATCGACGATCTTGGTAGTCGTTTTGAGGTGCCAACCGGCGGTAAAATTGAGCAAACCGGTCCGGGTGACGGCATAAGTCACCTTAATGGCAGTATTTTGGTTAGCGGTGGAAAGATCAGCGCCACTACCGGCGCGGCGATTAGATCCGAATCAGTCACCGTCATCGATGGCACAGTAGTCAGTAGCGGCATTTACGGAACGATTTTAGCTACTAGGGTTTATATCAGAGGTACCGGTAAAGTACAAGCCATGGGATCCAACGATGCTATTCGGGCCGACGACATAGTGGAGGTGGAAGATAACGCCGAAGTTACTGCCACCACCGGTACGGCGATCCGGGTCCACTACACGAACTGTAAGGTCCTCGTCAGGGGAGGAGTGGTCAAAAATAGCGCAACATCAGAAACAAAACCGGCAATTCATATTGAGAATAATACCGGTAATGTTACAGTTAGCGGTACCGGAAAGGTACAAGCAACGGGTAACGGCGGCTATGCCATTCTAACCGGTGGAAACGCAGAAGTGAAAGACAATGTAGAGGTTAGCGCCGCTTTCGGCAAGGCAATTGAAGCTACCGGGGCAAGCAGCACGGTTGTCGTCAGCGGCGGAATAGTCAAAAACAGCTCAATATCACAAACAAATCCCGTAATCCATATCTCAAATGCTGACAATACAGGCCTTAATGTAATAATCAGCGGTGGCAAGGTGCAGGCCACAGCCAGCGGTGGCTACGCCGTCCAAACCCTCGGCAGCGTTGAAATAAGCGGTAACGGAGAGGTTAGTTCCACCTCCGGCAGATCGGTTAACGCTACAGGAACGGGTAGCAAAGTCACCGTAAGCGGGAATGGAAAGGTATTGACGGCGGGAGGTTATGCTATTCTCACCTCCGGCAGCACGGAGGTGAAGGATAACGCTACGGTCAGCGCCACTACCGGAACAGCGATTAACGCCTCCGGAACAAGCGGTACGGTTACAGTCAGCAGCGGCACAGTGAGTTCTACCACCGGCAGGGCAATTTCGGTTACCGGATCAGGCAGCCAAGTTACAGTCAGCGGCGGGGTAATCAAAAACAGCGCAACATCATCATATCCAGTCATCTATTTTTCAAATATCAACAACACAGGCCTCAATATAACTATCAGCGGCGGTAGGGTGGAGGCTGCATCGAGCGGTTACGCTATCCAAACATATGGCAGCGTTGTAATTAGTGGAAATGCGGAGATTAGCGCTACCACCGGCAGAACAATATACGTCACCGGTGCAAGCAGCACGGTTACTGTCATTGGCGGTAAAGTCAGCGCCACCACCGGCAACGCTATTCACAGCGCTGGTGCGGGTACAGTGGTTTCGGTTATCGGAGGAGTGGTGTTTGCCCACGGCACAGCTATTACGGGTGCTGATAATGTAATTAACAACAGCAATTTCGCAGGCCCTACAGGCACTGGCGTAGTAATCGCATGGAATCAGACGGCAGGAAAAACTTCCTATTATAAGGGAAGTTCCGAAGACCTTGCTATGCAGCCTGCCGGATGCGCCAAATGGAATACTCTTCCCGGCATCAGCTGTATTGCTTATAATAATGGCGAAAATTCTGGGTATATTGAAATTACAGGCATCACTGTAACTGCGGTTCCCCCTGTAAATGCACAAGTGCCTGTTATCACCACACATCCACAGAGTGCTACGGCACCCATGGGTACAACACGTAACCTGACTGTAGTGGCGACATCATCCGACGGCGGTACGTTGAGTTACCAGTGGCACAAAAACACCAGTGCGAGTAATACGGGCGGTACAGTCATAAGTGGCGCAACGAATGCAAACTATGCTGCGCCAATCAATACACAGGGAATATTTCACTATTATGTGGCAGTGACCAACTCAATTACCAATAATGGCGACGGCGGAACTAAAACGGCAAAAGCAACCAGTAACGTAGCAACGCTAACGGTTACGCAACCACCGGTAGCGGTAACAGGCGTAAGTTTGGACAAGCCCACTCTTGCACTTATCGTGGGAAACACCGAACAACTGACGGCCACCATTGCACCTGTCAATGCTACCGACAAAACTGTGACATGGACAAGTAGTAATACCGATGTCGCCACGGTGGATGTCACAGGCAAAGTATCCGCTGTGACCGCAGGCACTGCAAACATTAAAGCAACGGCCAACGACGGTAGCGGCAAGGAAGCTACCTGCACGGTAACGGTTGCCAGCGGGACAACCGGAGTTGAAGATATGGACGTCATACAGTTCAAGGCGTATCCCAATCCAACCGACGGCCGTTTTATGATCAGCTTTGACAGGGAAGATACTTACCGGATCGTCATCACCGATGTGGCGGGAAAAACACTTTTGCACGAGATGTATACCGGCCGTTTGAAGGAACTGGACATCAGTAGATATTCCGACGGTGTGTACTTTGTGGCTGTGGACAATGGCAAACGACAAACGGTAGTGAAAGTGGTGAAAAAGAAGTGACGGGCTTCCTGTAAATAGAAGATAAGAGGAAAGAAATAGAACCGGTAAACAGTAACCCTTGCAGGGTTAATACTGGTTGGTCGTCTTGTATCCAAGTTGTGGTTTGTTTCGATGTTCAATAGTTGCTTATACAACATGAGTAATGTCATTTATGGAAAAATCGGAAAGTAGTGCGTTTATCGAACAGGAATTATCGTGGTTGAACGAAATTATTATCACTCGGTTGAAGCTATATTTCAACCACGAAACATCCCGTGCTTCCATATGGGAGATTATCCCGCCTGTGATTTCCGGTCAGCAAGGCCCATACGCCGGGTTTATCGAAAAGAATGCCTTATCGCCTGCCGATCGTATATGCCTGATGCTTTCGTTTGTCCCAACCCTGAAACCGCAACTATTCGATTGTTTCAATATCAGGAATACGGATACCAACCAACGTTTTGTTGAATTTGGTTGTGTGCAGGGCATACATTATCATGGTTTGCTTCCCACTTTCGAGACTCTTTTGTTTATCCTGGCAGGAGATGATGTGACTGAAAAGACCAACTATGCCGATTATTTTAACCGGCATGTTCTCTTTTCCCGGAGGCTCATCCTTCGGGATTTAATGTCCGAGCACGATCCTGCAAACAGCGCTATCCTTAGTCCTTCCGTCCAACTGATGGAAATCCTGGCAGGAGACGGAGGAAGTTTTGCCCCGTATTTTTCGTCCAAATTCCCGGCCAGGCCATTGGTAACCCGGCGTGAATGGAAAGACCTGGTTCTTGAGGAAACTGTGATGTCACAGATCGAGGAAATAAAAGCCTGGGTGGAATTTGGCGACAGAATGCTGGATGAATGGGAGCTGAGAGATAAGATAAAACCGGGCTACCGGGCGCTTTTCTATGGCCCTCCCGGTACGGGAAAAACCTTTACCGCTTCCCTGCTGGGAAAATATACCGGCAAAGAAGTTTACTGTATCGATCTTTCCATGATTGTTTCAAAATATATCGGCGAAACGGAAAAAAACTTGTCCAACGTATTCGAAGCTGCGGAAAATAGTAACTGGATACTCTTTTTCGATGAAGCTGATGCCCTGTTCGGGAAGCGTACCGGTATTAAAGATGCGCACGACAGGTATGCCAACCAGGAAGTGTCGTATCTGCTACAGCGGGTGGAGGACTACAAAGGGTTGGTATTGTTGTCCAGCAACCTGAAGTCGAATATCGACGAGGCATTTGCCCGGCGCTTCCAAAGCATTATTCGTTTTCCTATGCCCAATGCAGGACAACGCGAACAGCTTTGGAAAAATACTTTTTCTTCAAAAACAATATTCGAGCAATTAATCGATCTGACCGAAATTGCCCGGAAATACGAACTTTCGGGCGGATCCATACTGAATGTGGTTCGTTACTGTTCGCTCATGTCCATGCAAAGAAATAACAACATCATATTAAACAATGATATCCTTGAAGGAATTCGAAAAGAGTTCCGGAAAGAAGGCAGGACAATGGATTGAAATTTTAAAAAATCGAAATAAAATATTTCTATTTATTGCTAATATTCTTATATTCAAAATAATATAAATAAATAATATTTTTTGATATTTATTTGCATTTTATAACAAAAAATATTATTATTGCACCTTATTACGGGTTTGCTTTGTGTGTTTATTTATTTTTAAAATAAGTTTACTATGACGAAAACACAAGCATTACAAGGAAAGAACACGTCATCCAGACGTGTGGGGTCTCAAATGAACGAAGGAACTACCCTTCGGAGAAGTACCGGGGATATGGTTTGGCAGGGTTTTCAACAACCCGGCAAGCAGGTTTGTATACAACCCAAACTTGAACTGTCGCAGCCCGGAGATATTTACGAAAGAGAAGCCGACCAAACGGCCGACCGGATCATGCGTCAAACAACTTCCGGCAATGAAGAGGATGAAATGGTTCAACCTTCTTCTATTGGTGAAAGTATTTCACGTTACGTAAGTGGAAATGGTTTATCGCTGACAATCATAAGTCCGGGGATGGAAAACAGTATCCGTAATTCAAAAGGTAATGGAACTCTTCTGCCTTCTGCCTTCCGGTCGCGGATGGAGACCGGCTTTGGTGTTGATTTCAGCCCGGTAAAGATACATACGGGCCCCGATGCCGTGCAAATGAACCGCGAACTTAATGCAAATGCATTTACCCATGAGCATGACATCTTTTTCAATAGCGGGCAATACAATACTGAAAATATAACGGGGCAGCGATTATTGGCACATGAACTGACACATGTAGTACAGCAGACAGGAATGGTACAAAAGGAAGATAACAATTCTACAATTATGGAAAATTACTATAATATTATTGGACCTATTATTCCATTTCTTCATTCACCTCGACATAAGAACAAATTGGAAGATTGGCTGATACGTAAATTGTTGATGGAACCATTATGTCGTCCCGATATAAAGAATTGTAGCTCTGTTAAAATTAGAGAAGATAATGTGGAAAATGGATGTGGTTCGGAATTGAGTACATACATTGTACCTGATGGAATATATAAGGAAGCATGTGATGAACATGATAGATGTTATTCTACTGAAGGCAGATCTCAAGAGGAGTGCGATTATATGCTATATGAAAATGCAAATAAAGCATGGGAACAAGCCGATTTTTTGGGCAGGTCTTCTGTACTTCACCTTCGCCCACATGAGTATTTTTCAGCAGTTTATTTTTTGGGAAAGAGCCCATATGAAGATGCCCAAAGAAATCCTGCATACAAATTAGAATGTAATGGTGCAAAAAAGGACGAAGCTGATAAAGATAATAAAACAAAGTTTGTTACTCAAATTCTTCAAAGGTTAGGTATTAACGACCAAGCTCTTCGCAACTTATTTATGAAACCATGGAATATGACATTACGGTAAGAATTATATTGTGTTCAAATGAAATTCGTAAGAGAATATAGATAAATAGTTTAGAAAAATTCATGAATTATCACTTTTATAAAATAAAGATATAAATACTCATGATCCACACCACCCTTACATTCCTTAAAGATTATCTTTCCAAAAAGCTGAAGGAGTTTGACGAAGCGGCAGGCATCGTCAAATTAGATGTGCTCAATAAGGAAAATCCGCCGGAAGATGCGGTGTTGATTACTTTGATCCATATTGAAGAGGAGCGGGTGGCGAAATCGCAGGATACATATTATTACCATAACAATGGCCCGCAAAGCAGTTCGATCAAACGGGTAAACCCGGCTATCAGGTTGAACCTGTATGTATTTGTTTCGGCCCAGAAGAATGATTACACCGAGGCGCTGAAACAGATATCGCAGGTGATCCGGGTTTTCCAGGCAAAGAATGTTTTTGAAAAGGAAGAAATGAACAATGGGCATGTGGAACAACTCATCCTCGATCTTTACCCGTTGGCATTTGAACAGGCTAACAACCTGTGGCAGGCATTGGGCGTAAAAATCATGCCTTCGGTGATGTACCGGGTACGGCTGCTCACCATACAGGATACCGAAAGCGGAGAAGAAGTGGCGCCTGTAAAAAAAGATGATATCCGGATAGAACTGGAGATGCTGAACAAAGAAAATGATATCAAATAATCCCAAGTAAAAATAACCTAATAGATCAACTTATGGCAACATCGTATGCAACCCCGGGAGTTTACGTGGAAGAGATCGCGAAATTCCCACCGTCGGTAGCTGAGGTCGAAACAGCTATCCCTGCATTTGTCGGTTACACCGCTATTGCGGCAAATGGGAACAATGTCCCGGTTCGTATCACCAGCCTGCTCGAATATGAAAAATATTTCGGTGCAGGACCGGTCATTTCCGTAGAAAAAAAAGACAAACCGCTGAAAAATGCCGAATTTGTTTTATATGACAGTGTCCGCCTTTTTTATGATAATGGCGGTGGGGCTTGTTATGTTGTGGCGGTAGGACAATATAACAGTAACCTAAGTTCAAAGGTCTTTATCGATGGACTTGAAGTTTTAAAAAAACACGATGAAGTAACTTTGCTTCTTTTTCCCGATGCCGCCGGCCTTGATGCCAAGGAACTGGCTTTGGTGCAACAGGCTGCTTTGCTGCAATGCAGTGCACTGGGAGACCGGTTTGCTATTCTCGATGTCAAAAAGGGTAACAAATCCTTACAGGACGATATCAAGACATTCAGGGACAACATCGGAACGGAGTATCTTAAATACGGAGCGGCATATTATCCTTACCTGTCGACTGCGTATGCCAAACCATTTACTTTTGAGGACATCATGCAGTATACTGATGGTTTTAAAGATGATCTGAAGCTAATGGATGCATCATCTAAAGAAGTGCTTGAGGGCATTATAAAACGGTATAGACCGCAAGAAAAAACAAAACCTGATACAAAAGAACAACAAGAAACATCTGAACCCAAGGAGCAAAAAAGCCAATCAGGATCTTCTTCCCTAAAACCTCCCACCGACTTAGAAATCAAATCTATTATTCCTTTTATTCCGGGTTATAGCGATCAACTGGCCGGGTTGAATGCTGTTGCTACCATGATCCCTCCGAGCGGGGCCGTAGCGGGTATCATTGCAACCTCCGACAGGAATAAAGGCGTATGGCAGGCTCCGGCCAATATGAGCATTGCTTGTGTGAACGGAGTTTCCGATTTTATTGCTGATCCCGATCAGGAAAACATGAATATCGATCCAACTGGTGGAAAATCGGTCAATGCCATTCGTGCATTCTCGGGCAAGGGTATTCTTGTGTGGGGAGCGCGTACACTCGATGGTAACGACAACGAATGGAGGTATATTCCTGTGCGCCGGTTGTTTAACTTTGTTGAAGAGAGCGCCCGGAAATCAACAAGCTGGGCGGTATTCCAACCCAACGATGCCAACACCTGGGTGCGTATCAAAGCCCAATTGGAAAATTTCCTGAACAACATGTGGCGGAGAGGCGCTTTGGCGGGCGCCCGGCCAGAGGATGCCTATTATGTTTCGGTGGGAATACCCGCTACCATGTCCGGCAAAGATGTCCTTGACGGGAGCATGATGATCGAAATCGGAATGGCAGCCGTACGCCCGGCAGAATTCATTATCCTGCGTTTTTCGCACAAGCTGCAGGTATCCTAACTCATTGTTTCATCTATCATAAAAAAAAACTATTATGGCATCAACTTATCCATTACCCTCATTCCATTTCAGAGTCGAATGGGGCAGTTCAAAAGGCAGCATCAGCTTTTCGGAAGTATCGGGGCTGAACGTGGAAACAGAAGTGATTGAATACCGTGACGGCTCAAGTCCGGAATATTCGACCATAAAAATGCCCGGGATGAAAAAATACAGTACCATTACCCTAAAAAGAGGCGCAATGGCCGGTGACAACGAATTTTTCGACTGGTGGAACCAACACCAGTTGAATACGATTGAACGGCGGGATGTCACCATATCGTTGCTGAATGAGAAACACGAACCGGTGATTGTATGGAAAGCCAAAAATGCATTTCCTACCAAGATGGACGGAGGTTCATTTAAATCGACCGGCAGCGAAGTGTTGATCGAAACATTGGAGTTAGCCCACGAGGGCATTACTGTTGAACGAGTATAAACCTATGACGGGCAATTATACATATCCGTTGGCGGGGTTCCATTTCAGGGTGAACTTCATGGGATCGCCTATGGGTATCGATACGATGTTCCAGGAAGTATCGGGTTTGTCTGCCGAATTGACTGTTGAGGAGCTGGTGGAAGGAGGAGAAAACAGGTATGTGCATAAACTGCCGTCGAAAGTACAATTTCCGAACTTGGTTCTCAAGAGAGCCATGTACCCGGTTCCTTCTGCCTTGATTGCCTGGGCGGAAATGGCTATTTATCATTTCCGCTTCACTCCTCTTCCCGTTCTTGTTTCGCTCCTGAACGAGCAACACCTGCCGGTGAAAAACTGGTGTTTTTTCGATGCTTATCCTGTCAAGCTACATGTATCGGATTTGAAAGCACAAGATAACGCCTTGATGATCGAAACGCTCGAACTGGTTTACAAATATTCAAGGCCCATTGGTCTTTAAAAAAATTTAACAAAGTATTATGCCTATCCAGATCAATGAATTGGTTATCCGTGCCGAAATCAGGGACACGACTGGTAAAGAAACGGAAAAGCTTCCGGATGAAAAGGAAAAAGAACGGATACAACATATATTGGATGACATCCTAACCACCATTAAAAACAAAAACGAACGATGAGTTTGCTCAGTATGGTGCCGGACTTAAGTTCGGGGGTACTTGTAAAGATGGAATTTTACGCTTTTACAGATGATTTGCTCACAGGCTTTGATTCTGAAGAAGATACATATTCAGTTATGATTAATCCTAATACAATTACAAGAACCCTTGCTGCTATCCGCAGCGACGAGCAACCTCTTGGAGCTACCGATTGGGATGGTGCCTGGATAAAAAACATGCCTGAACAAATATCATTTGAATTTGTGATCGATGGCAATGGCATAGTTCATGATGGGATTGCAGATAGTTTCATGGGATATGAGGATAATGAAAAACTTGTTCAGAAACATATAGAAAAGTTTTTGAAGGTGGTTTATGATTATCAATCGGATAAACATACCCCAAATAAAGTAAAAATTATTTATGGTCCCTTGGCATTTAATTGTGTTTTGATGAGCTTAAATATCACTTATCAACTTTTTTCAGCCAATGGTTATCCGTTGCGGGCGAAAATTAATTGTAGTTTCAGGGGGGTATTGGATACATACCTAAGTCAAATCATACAAGGCAAGAATTCTCCGGACATGACTCATAAAAGAGTGGTAAAGGAGAGTGACAGTTTGGTAGCTATGGCAAATACGATCTATGAAAGTAACGATTATTACATCGATGTTGCTTTCAAAAACCAGTTGGATAATTTCCGCAAGTTGAATCCCGGAACTGAAATTTATTTTCCACCGTTAAAACCAACATAAGATGGCTCAAACTACCCGTCAGAAGCCTATAGGGAGAGGGCGTTCTTCATTTAAAATATTAGCCGGAGGGACCCAGATCAGTTCCACATTCCGGGTGCATGCCATTATAGTAAATAAGGAATTCAACAAAATAGCCTCTGCAGAGATTATTCTCTTAGATGGCAATGTGGCCAAGGGGGATTTCGAAACAAGCAATGCCAAAGAATTTTCTATTGGCAGCGAAATCACAATACAGGCGGGCTATTCGGGCGATGATAAAACTATTTTCAAAGGAGTTGTTGTGAAACAGGGTATTAAAATGAATGGCTCCCGCTCCTGCCTGGTAGTAAGCCTGAAAAACAAAGCGTATAAAATGGCTTTGGTGAGGAATAATGTTGTATATCCGGACAAGACAGATGGTGAGATCATCGAAGACGTTTTAAAGAAAAATGCATTGACAGGCGAAATAGACGCCACTGACCACCGTCACGAAGCGCTTACCCAATTTAATTGTAACGACTGGGATTTTATCAATATGCGGGCCGAAACCAATGCCCTTCTGATCTATACCGGCGATGAAAAAATAATTGTGAAAAAACCGCAGATGCAGGCTGATGTAAAATTAGAAATCGGTAATGACTCAACTATCTTCGATATAGAAGCGGAAATAGACGGACGGAATGCTTTTTCGCAATACCATGTTTCTGCATGGAATGTGGTTGAACAAGAAGTTGCCGATCTGGTGCAAAAAAATGTTGGAATGGAACTCCCGCAAGGAAATTTGTCTATTGATCGTTTGGCGGAGGCACTTCAGAACGACATGTTCAATATATATGTTCATCCTTGCCTGGACGAGGTATCATTGGGTGAAGACATAGCCCGGACATACGCCCAGAGAAACAACCTGGCCAAGATAAAAGGGCGGGTGAGAATTTCCGGCTATGCCGACGTGCATCCGGGCGACATGATACAACTGGCTCGTATAGGAGAGCGGTTCAATGGGAAAACCATTGTTTCGGGTGTAAACCATACGATCAATAAGGACGGTTGGCATACCAACCTGCAGTTTGGTGTCGATAACACTGCCTTTGCAAGAAAATACAGCGATATTGACGGTGTCGGAGCATGCGGTATGTTGCCTGCAGTTAACGGGCTGCAAATAGGTAAAGTAGTGGGGTTGGAGGATGATCCCTTGCAGGAAGACCGTATTCTGGTGCAGTTGCCGATTTTCGCCGGGAGCGAAAATTCCTTCTGGGCAAGAGTGGCAACACTCGATGCCGGAAAAGGGCGAGGCAGTTATTTCCGCCCTGAAATAGGCGATGAGGTTGTCGTAGGGTTCATTGACAATCATCCCAACAATGCGATTGTGCTGGGTATGCTGAATAGCAGTGTCCTTCCGGCTCCGGTAAAAGCGGAAAATGCCAACCATATCAAAGGCATTTATACCCGCGAAAAGCTAAAGTTCGAATTCGACGATGGAAAAAAGAATATCCTGATGGAAACTCCCGGTGGCAACCGGCTCATGTTAAGTGACGAGGCTAAAGGATTTTCTATTTGCGACCAGAATGGCAACAAAATAGTACTCGACCAGAACGGCATTACTATTGAAAGTGTAAAAGCACTGAACCTAAAGTCTGTAACCGATGCAACCGTTGAAGCGAATAATGTCAATATGAAAGCTAAAATGGCGCTGAAAGCCGAAGGTTCTGCCAGCGCTGAGGTTTCCACTGCCGGGAGCGCTGTATTGAAAGGTTCTATTGTTCAAATCAACTAAATTATGGCAGCAGCAGTAAGAGTCGGAGATATTACCAACCATGGCGGGACGGTGGTTGGTCCAGGTGTTCCCACGGTATTGATCGGAGGTATGCCGGCAGCCGTGATGGGCGATAGCCACCTGTGCTCAATTCCACCGGCTACTCCTCATATTACCTCTTCCCCTTTTGTCATGGGAAGCGCTACGGTAATGATTGGCGGAAAGCCGGCTTTGCGAACCACCGATATTTGCCTGTGCGGTGCAACGGCGGCAGTAGGGTATCCCACAGTAATCATAGGAGGATAAGCTATGGACACGGTCAAAAATTTTTTAGGTACGGGATGGGGGTTCCCGCCATGTTTTTCAAAAAACGAAAAGGGAGTCAGGATGGTCTCTGATGAAGAGGATATCAGGGAAAGTATAGAAATTATTTTATCCACCCGTATCGGTGAACGGATGATGCAACCTGCTTTTGGTTGTAACCTGGATGATATGGTTTTCGAAAAAATCAATTCCTCATTTATGGCATATATGAAAGAACAGGTCAGCAATGCCATATACCTGTACGAACCCCGTGTGAAGCCTGAGGATGTGGTTTTCAGCAATCAAGGTCTGGATGGATTAATATTGGTTGACGTAACATACCTTATCAAGGCGACAAACACGAGACATAACCTGGTGTATCCGTTCTACCTCGAGGAAGGGACATTATTGTAGTGATAAATATGGTAAGAAGATGGATTATAGTTCAAAAAACAATCACTCCCTGAATAGGGATGGTACATTCCAGTCCGAGCGTTTTCCAAAAGCACTGGCAGCCGATTATGTGAAAATTGACGAGCGTTCCTTTTCCGATTTAGTCAAACAGGTGGCTGAATATGCAAAGCTTGTCAGGTTTTACAATGACCGAAACGAAGAGGATGGCGATTGGCGGGATTTTTTTGAAGAAATATACGATTACGAACAAAAAAAAGTCAAATTTATTTCCACAGAGGAATTGGAAGCCAAAGCCAATGTTTCGCCTCACCTTGCCTTGCTCTTGTCTTTCTTAAGATTATTCAGTATCAACCAACAGCATTTAAACGGACTAACAAAAAAACACCTCGACTTCTATTACAGGCAAATATTGGGTTTACAGTCCCGAAAAGAACAACCCGATTGTGTGCCGGTGTTTTTCGAAGCGGAAAAAAATGCCATACAAGTCATGGTGCCTGCAGGTACCCGATTTCCAGCGGGTAACGACCGGAACGGAAAAACGCTGTATTACGTTACTGAAAACGATTTGATCGTGAACCGTGCAAAGGTTGATGCTGTGAAAGGCCTGGCCGTCAAAAAAAATAACGGGAAAATAACCGGTATTTACATATCGGACGAGATACTCCACCAGGGAACATGTGAAGGAAATACAGGTGAAGAACATTTCATGTGTGCTCCATGTAGCGAAGAGGCCCGGATAGGTTTTGCCGTAGCATCGCCGTTGTTTCATTTACCCGAAGGCAGGCGGGAGATCATATTGTCTTTTGCAGATAGCCTCAGCCCGAAGGGAATAAGGGTAGAATACAGTTCGGAAACAGGGTGGACGGAAGTAAAGTTACCTGATACGCAACAAAATAGTAAGCAATGGATCATCTGTATTGATACGGGGCAACCTGCGGTAACACCTTATCGGGAAAATATACACGGGGGTAGTTTTCGTACCGTTCATCCGGTATTTCGGTTCACACTGGAAAATGATACGGTAAATTTCGATGATGCCTATAAAGAATTGAGCAAAACAACCATAGAAAAAATTGAAAAAATTGCAGTAATCGTTAATGATGTAAAAAGCTTATTGTTGCAAAACGACTTAGGTAGGCTCGATCATACAAAATCGTTTTTGCCTTTCGGCCCCCGGCCGGTAAAAGACGGATCTGTACTTTATATCGGAAGTCACACTGTTTTTAACAAATACCTGGATCGTTTCGATATCATCATTGATTGGAAAGGGCTTCCGGAAGACATGAGGAGCTATTATTGCGAATATTCCAACGACATTTCGGATGGAATGGAAAAATTCGGGAAAGGCCATTATCTGGGACAGGTTTATATTTTGGATGATGGAGAATGGAAATCGTCGTTGAAGGAAAGTTCGACAGAAGCGAAACTCCGGAATGAGCATGAAGTTTCCTGTAGGAAAACATACTCATATACTTCTCAGAAACAGAAAAACACCTCCGATTTTACGTATAATCAGCTATCGGCATACGATACAATTGTGAAATCAGGACTGATTAGGATTGATCTGGATTTTGATTTCGGGCATTCGGTTTTTCAGCAATGCTACACCAAAGCAGTGTTGGATAGCATTTCGAAGAATGATGTTACGTTACCCAAGCCGCCCTATACTCCTGAGTGTAAAAGTTTGTGCGTAGATTACGCATCTTCGGCAAATGTAGATAGCAAAAATCACCAGGTTTTTCAAATAGGCCCGTTTGGAAGCGTCGAATTAAAGGATAAGCAGGACAGGCTCATCCCGGAGTTCGCTGCGGAAGGTTATTTGTTTATAGCCATACAGGGTATTTCAGATCCTGCCGTATTAAGTTTGTATTTCCGGATGAACAGCAGGTCATGCAGTACGGACAAAGTAAAAAAAGATGATGCAGTACCTGAATGGTATTATCTTTCATATGATACATGGGAAAAATTTGATTTATCCGAAATTATTCGCGATACTACTGCCGGGCTTTCCCATTCGGGGAATATCGAATTCAACCCCAATGCGAGAGCTTTTACTCCGCATACCATAATGCCCGACAGGATGGTTTGGCTAAAAGCTGCTATCAGCGGAAATTGCGATACATTCCCCGCACTCGAAACTGTGGCAACTCAAGTAACCGAAGCCATATACACCAACCTTGGCAACGAATCATCCCATTTGGGAAAAGGCCTGCCGGCAGGAAGCATTACAAAACCCGAATATAGGATACCCGGTATAAAAAAGGTTACGCAACCCTATGTTTCATCCGGGGGAAGGCCGGAAGAATCCACCGATAGTTTTTATACGCGCGTAAGCGAACGTTTGCGGCACAAAAACCGTTCGTGGAATATTTGGGATTACGAACGGTTGGTTTTGGAAAATTTCCCGTCTGTTTTAAGGGCCAAATGTATTCCCTGCGTAAATGAAAAAGCCGAATGCCAAGCGGGATCTGTTGCCGTCGTTTTATTTCCCGATTGTAACGCCATACCGCAACAGGATATTTTGAAACCTGTTGTCAACAGGTCGTTGCTTGCACAAGTTCAGGAATTTTTGTCATCGCACAGCTCACCGGCAGCAACAATCCATGTGATCGACCCAGAGTACGAGGAAATCTGCATCAAGTGCCCGGTGTTGCTAAGAGCCGGATTTCATGACAAGCTATTTTATCAAAACCAGTTGAATACTGCGTTGGTAGGTTTTCTTTCCCCATGGATAACCAATCAAATGACGGAACAGTTCGTGAATATATTATACCAATCGCAAATTACCCATTTCATCGAAGAGCAGTCGTATATCGATTCTGTCAAATTTGTAAGAACTACGATACGTTCAAGTGTATTGGGATTCAATGATATCATATGCGGTTCGAAAGCAAATGTCATTTTGACTTCAGCTAGGACACATCACATTACCATTGAAACACTTAAGAACCATGGCTGAGAATGAAGATTATACCATAGATACAAGCCGATCGAAATCCGATTGTTTGAATTACCAGCTATTGCGCGAATACGGGCTTGAGTATATACAACGGATGGGCAGCAAGGTTTGGACAGACTATAACCTGCACGATCCGGGCGTTACCATATTTGAATTACTTTGTTACGCGCTCACCGATTTGGGGTACCGAACGTCTTTCGATATCAATGATATCCTGACCCCTGAAGGAGCAAAAGGGCCGGAAACAAGCAAGGCATTCTACCCGGCAGATAAGATTCTGACATCGCACCCGGTTACTGCGGTAGATTACAGGAAACTGATTTTGGGAACAATACCTAGAATCCGTAATGTTTGGTTGAGAATGGAACATGGGATATACAAGGTTTTCATTGATCTCGAGGATGGGGCATTGAACGATGCAGCGAAGTATACGGATCAAATTCGGGAATTATTGATGGATTACCGGAATCTTTGCGAAGACTTCGGTGAGTTGGTGGTATTGAAGCCAATTTATGTGGGTATTAGTACCGTAATAGAAATTGATCCAGCCGTTTCAAATTACGAATTCCTCCTTGTCGAAATTCTAAAATTGATTAATGATTATATAGCGCCCCCTATTCGCTTTTATACGGAGGAGCAATTATTAGGTAAAGATAAAAAACCAGAGGACATATATGAGGGCGCTATTTCACCTGGAGGAAAATTTGTTGATAAGGATGAATTAACCGGTTTAGAAAATAGAAAAATACTGTATGCTTCTGATTTCATCAATCTGATCATGAATATTGAAGGAGTTAAAAACGTTCAATATTTTGATTTCAAAATCAAAGAAGAATATAAGAATAGGGCTAAGGATGAGGACGATGTTTTGATCAATATATATGGATATAATATAGAATCAGATATTTTTAGCATTGAATTAAATAAAAGTGATGAGTATTCATTCAGATTTTTTACAGATATTCATGAAATAAATGAAAATAATGAAATCACCTTTATTAAAGGCTTACACAAAAAGAAAGTGCAAATTGAAGATCAAACAATAAAGGATGTGATTAGTAAGCCAAAACAGGAAAATGACATAGAAAAGCCAGAAACAATCAAAGGAAGATACAGGCATTTAAATGAATACATTTCCATTCAGGATGATTTTCCCCGAATATATAAAACGGGCAGGGAAGGAATTTCAGATAGGGAATCGAGCATCCGTAAAGCACAGCGTTTACAATTGAAAGCATATTTGTTGTTTTTCGATCAATTGCTTGCCGATTACCTGGAACAATTAAATGCTGTTAAAAACTTACTTTCCTGGAATAATTCCTATCAGGTTACTTACCCGGTCAGGAAGCTAACCGGCAATGAAGTATCGGATTTCAACGTCATATTTTCTTCTTATAACGAATACCAAAGCATCCTTGAACCGGAAGAACTCCGGTTCAAGAGGAAAAATCGTTTCCTGAATCATCTGTTGGCACGGTTTAACGAAGATTTTGTCAACTATTCGATGATGACTTTTGATGTGGACGACCATGAAAACATTCGGAACAAGATTGCATTTCTGGATGTTTATCCTGAAATCAGCGGTGCCCGTTCCCATGCTTTCAACTATACCAAACCGCTTGACAACACCAACTATACCGTATTGGAACGCCGTATACTTCATTACTTAGGCATTAACGAAAGCAGGGTAAATCAATACCTGGCGCCCGAGTTAATCCGTCAGGACGGTACAATGATAATTTTTAAGGATCATCGCGATAAACCTTTCGATGAACTCTTTGGAATACATATTTATGAACATATCATTTGGAGGACAAAACCTCAGGAAAATTCCGATATAGATTTGACGGTGGTCGTTCCGAATTGGTTACCGGAATCTGACAATGAGGATTTTAGAAATACCATAGAACAAAAAATAAGAACCGAAATACCGGCTCATGCTGGCGTTATGATATATTGGATCGATCCCCTCCAAATGAAAAAAATCGAAGATATATACAAAAATTATCTTAATACATTGCCTGAACGTTCAAAAGGTGAAGAAGCAAGTAAACATGAAAAAGCCCTGGATGCCTTGCTTAAATACATTAAAGACATGCATGAGGGAAACAATCATGAAGAGTCCGGATGGAAATTTGATACCTCTATAAATCTAAAATAAATTCTTATGAAGCAGACAGTATATGTATATCCAATGTTGGATAAAGAAAGCAAAATTGATTTTAAGACTCTAAACTCTTCCTTTTCGTATCTGGAAGAGCAAGACCGGTTAACCCGGGCAAATATCCTGGGACATGGCGTCATTCATGGATTAACATTTGATGTTGAAGAAAATCAGGGGAAAATCAAAATTACTCTTCATGAAGGCGCTGCAATTAATGATGATGGTTGTTTGATACAAATTAATGAAAGGATTGAATATGTAAAAATGGAAGAACAGAATGGAAAATACGATCTTCATATAAGTTCCCCAATCGACTATTACGCTTATGACGTAATTTTCCCATTGGACAAGCTGTTTGATTATGTAATCGGTATTGATTTGGTAAAATTTCGAAAAACAAACGATCCGAACGAGCAAGTTATTTTCCGCCCTTTTCTGATAGAAAAAACAAAACTAAAAGAAAAGCGGAGACGCGCTGATCGTTTGATGCCGGTTAGGATACAGGCATTCCTGGGATTAAAAGGCATCTCGGATATGACCTCTTTCAAAGAAAAAATTAAGAAGATTGGTTCAAATAATTTGAAAATTGTAGAGGAATATGTCAAAAAGTCGTTTGTAGCCAATGGTATCATTGATGATTTGCTGGGACAAAAAGAAACAACCGGCAAAATATCCCAACAATGCGAGAAGATGAAACAAATCATGGACGGCGATCCACCTTGCTATGCGATCCTGTTCCTGAATGATATAAAGGATGCCATAAACGAGTTTGGCAGTTTTTATAATGACTTTATCGTGAAATATGAGCGTCATATTTCTTTCGTGAGCAATGGTTCATCAGTTATTCTTGGACTTGTATCAGGGGGAGGGGAAGATAACGATCCATACCGGGATATATTTACCTCCATTCGGCATACACCGCAATATGATGTCGATAAGAAAATTTTGACACAGTTGTACAAACGTATCTTTATACTTTTTGATGCCTTTAAACCGGAGATCAATATTCTCGACATTGCTGTCGATGCGGCGGATAATGGCACGGTTACTCCAAATGCCCCGGAGAATGTAAAACTTATTCCCAGCCGGGGGAATGACGCTTTATTGGGAGAACGTTCCATGCCTTTTTATTATGAGACTGGAAAAGTCGAAGGCTGTTGGGCTGCACATAAGCCGGATGCGCATGCTTTCAATGTATTTGCATACGACCGTTTCGATGATCATACAGATTGGCAGGTGAGTTCCCCAAACGGTTTTTACCGGATCGAAGGGCATTACGGTTATACAACGGCCTCCGTACAAGCAAAGCTAAACGGACTGATCGAGGAATACAACCTGCCGCTGAAGGTCGAATGCATTGAAATAATCGACGATCTTAAATTGGTAAATGCCGGCCATTTGAAAAAATGGATGGAGGACAACAGACGCTTTTTGGTATCGCCGTCGCTCAGAAAGTCAATTATGGAAAAAACACAACCGCAAAAGGATACGGACAGGTTGCTGATGATGGCAGCAGCGAATTACTATTGTGTGCCGGCGGGAGAAGAATATCTGGGCGGGGTGTGCCAAGGCGGAACAATTGTTTTATTGAGTTTTGATCAAAGGGTAGCCTGCGAATTTTATCTGCCGCCTTATGATTTCAATATAACCCGAGACAAAAAAATAACAATCAGTTATTTTGAACCTATAGAGGCAGGATTTGACGAAGTGCTGGTTATTACAGGTTCTGGCTTTAGCAGTACACCCGGCGAAAACATTGTGACCCTGAACGGCATTGTTGCGACGGTTGTGACGGCTATCCCTACGGAGTTGCGAATAAAAGTCCCTAAATGCAGGGATTGCAGTGGTTTCTTATGCGTAACGGTAAACGGCGAAACGGTTATACCCAGTCCAAAGTTTACATATTTGTTAACAGCCACTGAGGTGAGTACATTTGCGGGAGATGGTACTGCAGGTTATCTAGATGGCAAAGGAATGGCCACTCGATTCAATGGTCCTACCGGCATAACTTTTTTTAAAGGAGACTTTTATGTATGTGACCGTACGAATCATTGTATTCGGAAAATTACTCTGGCAGGTGAGGTGACGACTTATGCTGGTTCTGTTATAGCAGGTTATCAAGACGGGGTGAAAGAACAAGCCCAATTTGAGGCTCCAATTTCTTCCATAATGACGACAGATGGTGAACTATATGTGGTAGATCAGAATAATACAATTCGAAAAGTTACTTCAATGAATATAGATACGTTTGCTGGTTCCAAAATAGCTGGACACATTGATGCGAAAGGGAAAGATGCACAATTTGATAATCCGTGTTCTATAACTATAGATGAGAGTGGTAATTTCTTTATAGTCGAGCATTCGACTCATTGTATTCGGAGAATTTCTTCGATTGGAGAGGTTTTTACTATCGCTGGTGATGGATCTTATCAACCGGGGTATCTTGATGCGATAGGAAGAGCAGCAAAGTTTAATTATCCTGTTGGCATAACATGGGGCGCAAAAGGAGTACTATTCGTTGCAGACCAGAGCAATCATTGCATTCGTAAAATTACGCTCTCAACAGGACTGGTAGAGACTGTTGCTGGTTCGGGAAAGG
This sequence comes from Bacteroidales bacterium, assembly GCA_031551645.1. Taxonomy (GTDB): domain Bacteria; phylum Bacteroidota; class Bacteroidia; order Bacteroidales; family UBA4181; genus JAIRLS01. Next base: position 20,359 of record JAVBNI010000009.1, read on the forward strand.
CCGGATATAAAAATGGAAAGGCCACAGAAGCCCAATTCAATCGACCAATTAATGTAGCCATAGACAAAAATAATTACTTATACGTGACAGATACCGATAATAGTTGCATTCGCAGAATTAGTCCGTCTGGCCAGGTAACATGGGTAGCAGGTGTGATAGGTGGTGGTGATATGCTGGATGGAGTAGCCAATGAGGCAACCTTCAAAGCTCCACGTGAAATTATTATTGGGCCCGATGATAATCTATATGTAGCTGATCATGGGAATCACTGCATTCGAATCATAAAGATGGAATAATCACTCAAATTGATGATTTTCATAAAATGAATTTATTTTTTGATATAATTACCCGGTTATATTCGTTACCTGGTATGGTGCTGATGAATTTGCCCGTTGGGCTGATGGTCGTTTACCCACGGAAGCCGAATGGGAATATGCTTGCCGTGCCGGGACAAAGACCACCTACTCATACGGTACAACAATTGATGCCGCCCATATCAACTATCTTCATAGTTGTTACGGTAACAGAACACTTGAGGTTGGCTCCTTAAAACCGAACCCCTATGGTTTGTTCGAAATGCATGGAAATGTTTGGGACTGGTGTGCAGATTGGTATGAAGGCTATTCTTCCGGAGTTATTACCGACCCTGCGGCACTCTCTTCAGGGGAACATCGAGTGTTACGTGGTGGAGGTTGGAGTCATCCTGCACGATCTTCGGCATTTCGTAATGCAGTACCTCCAAATAGTTGTTTTGGTGATGTCGGAATTCGTATTGTGTTTGATAAGTGAACAAAATTTAAATTATAAAATCTTATAACGTCATGAAAAATATTTTTTTACAAGGACAACAAGAAACAGATTTGCAGTTGTTTCAAACCATTAATGGACAATGGGTGGCTGTAGAACCAGTCAATAATTCTTTGGGTTCGGAGTATTACCAAGGTATCAATTTCGGGTTTAGCCCAGATGATTATGTGGTATTAGTAAATGGATTAGGTTCCAATGATTTGTATTTTGGCAGGTGGCAAAAAAAATGGTTGGGATGGAATAAATTTTGGCATTCCAACAATTTGAACAGAAAGGACGCCGATTTTGTAGCAAAGATCATTTCCTGTGAAAAAATTGGTATTGGTACAGATAATCCCAACGGACAATTGCATGTGGGGAAACAAGAAACTCCAGCAGGAACAGAGGGCTCGATCGTACGTCTGGTATTACAACCCTATGGACATGTAACCGGCCCTTGGAGCTTTGTATGTAGAGACACCAATATGAATGCATTTTTGGATGTGAATTATGGTTCCAGATCTATTTTTTCTTTTCTCCACTCCGGTAATATAGGTATTGGCACAAACAGTCCCAACGGACAATTGCATATAGGGAAACAAGAAACACCTGCAGGGGCAGAGGGCTCGATCGTACGTCTGGTATTACAACCCTATGGACATGTAACCGGCCCTTGGAACTTTATATGTAGAGACACCAATATGAATGCATTTTTGGATGTGAATTATGGTTCCAGACCTGTTTTTTCTTTTCTCCATTCCGGCAATGTAGGTATTGGCACCAATAATCCTCAATACAAACTTGATGTTAATGGCACAATCAACGCACAAGAAATAAAAGTAAATCATAAAAGCCTTCATGTTCCCGACTATGTCTTTGAGGATGACTACCAGTTATGTCCGTTATCCGAATTGGAAAATTTCGTAACAACCCACAAGCACTTACCAGATATCCCACCAGCCGAGAATATGGAAAAAAATGGAGTAGCCATAGGCGAATTGCAAATCAAACTATTACAAAAAATAGAAGAATTGACCTTATATGCAATAGAGCAAGACAAGAGAATTAAGAATTTGGAAATGAAGATGGGTAATGTTTTGTCTTAAAATAACTTGACAATAAAAATGTAACTCCATGAACGGGAAAAAGGAAGAAAGTATAATAATTTAGCATACTCAATACTCGTAAATGATTAAGATATAATTTACAAAAATTAAATTTGAAATATCATGAAGAATATTTTTTTGCAAGGACAACAGGAAACAGATTTGCATCTGTTCCAAACCATTAACGGCCAATGGGTAGCTATTGAACCGGCCAATAATTCTTTGGGGTCGGAATATTATCAAGGTATCAATTTCGGGTTTAGCCCAGATGATTATGTGGTGTTAATAAATGGATTAGGCTCCAATGACTTGTATTTTGGCAGATGGCAAAAAGGGTGGTTGGGATGGAATAAATTTTGGCACTCCAACAATTTGAACAGAAAAGATGCAGATTTTGTAGCAAAAATTTTTTCCTGTGAAAAAATTGGTATTGGTACTGATGCTCCAATAGAAAAATTACATGTTAATGGGAAAATTTTTCTTGATGAACAAGGAACATTAGATGGTTGGGCAGCAAGTTATTTTTATTGGACGGGGCATCATCTAATTATGGGAAGCCCTCCGGGAAATTATAAGCATAATATGTTACAATTAAGACCAGGTGGCTCTGATAAGGGAGCACTTTATTCCTGTTTCCAAATGCATACAGCACCAAAACAAGGAGTAAACGAATTAAAGGTACAAATTCATAGTGATGGAAATACATATTTTAATGGAGGTAAAATCGGTATCGGTACGGATAATCCTCAATACAAGCTCGATGTAACTGGGACAGCGAGGATTACTTCTGAAAATAAAACCGATGGACATTTTACTGCACTTAAAATAGGTAAACCCAATGATCAGGGCATTCTTAAAGTTTTGAAAGGAAAATCATCAGGACATTATGATGTAGATTTTTATACGTGGAGGGACGCTCAACCCGATCAGATTGGTGCACGAATTCGTGCAGAACGAGTCAATATTTGGGAAAACAACAATGCATTGGTTCAAGCAATGCATCTGGCATTTTATACATCAAACGGCTGGTCACAAGAAGGCCTTCAGGAACGAATGAGACTTACGCAAGACGGGGTGAATATTAATGGGAAAATCTTTGTCCAAATACCTGGAAGTGGTGATCCTATTGAAGCTATGAATATTGATGTCGCTTCTTTCTGGACAAAAGAGAATGCCAGTAGAAGCCATTATTTTAGAGTGCGCGATATTGGAGCTGGAAACTATACGGCATTTACGATTAAAGGAAATGGTAATGTGGGCATTGGTACAGATACACCTCAACATAAGCTTGATGTTAAAGGTGCGATCAACGCACAAACGTTATTGGTAAACAATAAAAGACTCCCTTATGCTGACCATGTGTTCAATGATGATTACCAGTTACGCCCATTAGCCGAAGTAGAAAACTTCGTAACAACCCACAAGCACTTACCGGATATCCCTTCGGCCAAAAGTATGGAGAAAAATGGAGTGGATATAGGCGAACTGCAAATCAAACTGTTACAAAAGATAGAAGAATTAACCTTATATGTCATAGAGCAAGATAAAAAAATTAACGAACAGGAAAAAAGGATTAAAAATTTGGAAATGAAGCTGATTAATATTTTGTCTTAAAACAAGTTGGCAATAAAAGAGAAAGTAGGGGGGGGACTTATATAAACTTGATAAATAGGCAATTCGAAGAATTTAAACAAAAAAACGACTAATCGTTTGTTTGTTCATAAAAAAGATAAACCGTACCTTTTCCGTTCCCGGCTGTGATTAATACCTGTTCATCACGCAAGTATTGGAGGTCTTTTTTGATCGTAGCCATTGGTATCTGGGGAAACTGCGCGGATATATCGCTTACTTTCAAAGGTTGGTTGGCGGCGATAAATTCTCTGATTTGCTTTTGCCGTTCGTTCAAGTATCCGCCTTTGGATCTGAATACATCGTATTTCTGTTCCAATTTTTCAGTCAACGTTTTTAGGCTATCCAAAAAGAAAACCAACCATTTATCAATACATTCCTTGTTGGTATTTCGTTTTCGTTGCCCGCTCTCATGTACATTGCTATCGTTGTATAACTCCTGTCCTCTGCAAGCATATGCTTTTCATAGCGCTTTAACCAATCGGTCGTAACCAGATCATAAGAAATTTTGTCACCGCCAAACCGTGCAAAGCTTTTTATGGCACACTGGTACATGTCTGCACTGCCAATAGCACTTTCTTCCTCCAGTTTTTTGATTTTAACTTCAAAGGCGGTATTGATCGTATCGGTTAATCCCTTTTCCAACCTGCTATTCAGTGCATCAAAAGAAAAACCTCCGCTATTCACCAAATCAACAACGGTAGACTTTACCCTGTCGAATGAGTTCTGAATATCAACTTTTACTTCTTTGAGTCGAGTGGCATTTTCTTTTCGGAAAGCTTTTCCCACTCATCCATTGTCAGGATTTTACCTGTAGCATAATATTTTCTTACCCGGTTTTGTGTGACCCTAATCTTAACGTGGTATCTTCCGTCGGCATGTTGCTTTCGGATGTCGCACACATCGGCAATGGTGATGTCGTTTATTGAATAATGAAGCATATCTTTTTTGATTTTATTGGCGAACACAAAGCGAACACAAAAATAAAAATTATTTATAAAATAGCGAAAACAAAATTCAATAAATTTACTTATAATATTATTATTTAACGACTTAAAAACTTATTGAAACTTGATGAAAATACATGAAATGGTATTTGTCCCAACTCATAATCAGGGGGTCGTAGGATCATGCCCTACAGGGACCACTGGAAAAGCAAAGCCCCACAGATAAATCTGTCGGGCTTTTTTGGTGTGCCGTGCATGATTGATCAACTTGGTGGTGTAAGTCCACTACGGGGGTAGGTAGCGACCAACCGTTAGCCGCAGGCAATGGTGTCCATCGCGAGGTGGAATCAGAAAGAAGCTGTAGGCAAAATCCCGG
>JAVBNI010000154.1:0-16486 GCA_031551645.1 Bacteroidales bacterium
TCATGCCGTCAATTCCGTTTATTCGATGCATAACTTTATCGATACCACCGATTGGATCATCCGTAAAGGAGCCATCCGCGCCTACAAAGGCGAAAAAATGGTGATACCGTTCAACATGCGCGACGGAATCCTGATCTGCGAAGGCAAAAGCAATCCCGACTGGAATTGTTCCGCTCCGCACGGCGCAGGGCGCGTACTTGCCCGAAACAAGGCGATAAAGACTTTAGATATGGATGAATTCTCGAAAGAGATGGAAGGTATATATTCGACCTCGGTATGCAAAAAAACGTTGGACGAGTCGCCCATGGCATACAAGGACAAGGATGTGATCATGGAAGCGATCAAGGATACGGCAACGGTGATTGACTCGGTAAGACCGATCATGAATATTAAGGCGTTGGAATAATACGACAGCTCGTTTCTCAAGCAGTTCGATCCGAAACTTCTTTTGAAAAACGATTTATTTCGTAAAATGTCCGAGTTCGTGTATGTCAATAAATCCTTCGAAATCTTTTATTTCCAGTGGAAATAGTAGAAAGATCAGAGATATATGATGCAAGATTATGCAGTAAAAAACTATTCCGACTCTATCCCTGATTTTAACGTTGATAGATAATAAAGACACTGTCAGGTCTTCCATATTGACCCGACAGTGTCAGTTGGCGCTTGATACGATACTAATCAGAACCTATACGCCAATGATAATCGAACTGAAGAATTTGACAATCCATAACTAAAGCCAGATGTATCGGTCTTTACCTCATCACCGTTATTGACCCAAGACCTGCTTGAAACATATTCCCCTATTTCATATCTAAAATAAGGCAAAAATTCCGCACCTATGATGAAGTGATCACTCAATTTATAATTTAACCCAAAGACAAGATTAATACCGGGATAATATGTCTTTTGTTCGTAATGATCATAACTATCTGTATCCGTTTTATTTTCTTGATCCGCTTTTAGATATGAATAAGAAAATGTCAGATCGGCACCAAATCTTAATTCCAATTTTTCAACAATGTCTTTACGGAATTCTTTCCCGACACCAATACCAATCCAAAAGTTATTACGCTTATTGTCAGCTTCATCAGAATCCTGATTAGACTGAAGCCCCGACATAGAAAAGGTGGAAAACCGCCATAAGGATTTGTTGGTTCCGGTTCTAAAGGTTAACCCGAAATTATCCAAGTTACTAAAAAAGATTCCAACCTCTTTTTGTTTTTCAACTTCTTGCGCTTTCAAAAACAACGGTAGTGAAAGACTGATTAAAACTACTAAACACTTTTTCATATTCGTAAAATTTAATTGATTGAATAAAATAATGAATACTATTTCAAGGCATCATTTAACCGGTCATAATCATTGGCGATCCGGCGTTTGATATCTTCCATACAGGTCGTAAAAATATCTCTTACATTTTTTCTGTCGGGTTGGAAATAACCCCAATACGCCGCTGCATAAGTCTTTTGGCAGTGGCTATCGGATATGTATTGTCCAATCAGGATGTTGTTCACGTCAAAAATCGCTGCTTCCACCTGCAGTTCTGACTCAATATTCCATATAGGCATTCCCAGTAAATTGGGAATGAAAAACGTAAGGCCTGATGCTACAAGCCATCCAATACCACCCGCCTCCTGTACTCCGACTATGGCGCGACATCTGATAGTTCCTTTATTTCCAAGTAAACCGGCGCATATATTTTCGCTTACATCCCTTCGGAAAATGACGTTAATATCATTCAACACAGGATTAGAATAAGCCGTCATGGTCATTGTGGTAAAACCGGGTGATGATACATACGTTTGTGTAATCCCGAATATGAAGCCGAAACTTTCCATATCCAGTACCGGGGTCAGCGGAGGCAACAATTTCTCATTCTTCATTTTAGGATTTAACGCTGCACTGTTTAATGTCCTGCAACTGTTCGCACTGAGCACGATTGCCGCGAGCATCGTGACGAATAAAATCTTTTTCATTTCCGTTTATTTAATGGTTAAGATTAGAGACATCTTTGGCTATGATGAATATTGATACAAGTTACGAGTGGTAAAAATCCTGTTATTCACTACACGTCACCCGTAACTATTACCACATCAATACAACATGAAAGGTTTCGGTGCCCGGACGGATTTTCGTATTGAAATCGGAATATGTTACATAGAACCCGATCTCGCCCACCACAAAATCAAAATCATATGTTTGAGTCCAGAGGAATTCCTTATCATTAGATCCCTCACCTAAATGTAATACATACGGCATTCCGTTCTTTACCCCTTTCTCGGCCTCGATATAGGCAATTACCGTCCCATATTGATATACAAATTCTGTAAGCCTGTTCAGGGGTTTATAGACGCAGAAATAAGAATTCAAGTCTCCTGGGTTTCCTTTTAGCTGCCACTCATCTCCATAGATAGTGAAAGAAGTTGTATACCAGTTAACACCTTCGCCGTCTTTACCATCTCTGCCGTCAAATCCATCCAGCCCCCTCGGTCCCATTGGTCCTTCAGGACCTTCACATGCTATCAGGATAAATATCAATGTGGCAAGCATAAAAAATATTGACCTTTTCATGATTTATTGTTTTTAAGATTATTTTATTGTTTTTGTAGAAATATTGTCATGCTTTGCTTCGCTCTAACGTTGACGACGGGCTGTTTCCTGCCTTTCGCGGCTTGCTCGTTCCTGAGCTTCCTGTTGCTGGCGGCGTGAGTCAGCTTCTCTCCGTTCACGATCAGCACGCTCCACGGATTCTTGTTGCTGACGACGGCTTTCGGCTTCCTGTCTTTCGCGATTTGCCCGTTCTTGGGCTTCCTGTTGCTGGCGGCGTGAGTCAGCTTCTCTCCGTTCACGATCAGCACGTTCTTGGGCTTCTTGCTGTTGACGACGGCTTTCGGCTTCCTGCTGTTGACGTCGTGATTCTGCTTCTTTCCGTTCACGATCGACACGCTCTTGTGCTTCTTGTTGCTGGCGACGAGCTTCTGCAACTTGTCTTTCGCGATTTTCACGTTCCCGGGTTTCTTGCTGGCATCGCGACTCTGCCTCTCTCCGTTCACGATCGGCTCGTTCCTGGACTTCTTGTTGCTGACGATGTTCTGCTTCCCTTCGTTCTCGACTAGCCTGTTCTTGCGCTTCACGCCGGCGGATTTCTTCCGTTTCCTTTTGCCTACGAATGTCGGCTTCGCGCCTTTCCCGTTGGGTGATCATATTCCTATTATCTAAATCTCCTTTCGCTGGAAGGTTAATAATGGGCGATCTTTCGGATGTCCTGGTTAAGTCGGCAAACTGGGGTCTTGCTGGTTCAGGAAGTACCGGTCTTCTGGAATCCCTGTGATTTTCTATAGGCTTGGGAGGATTGGGTTTGTGAGGTGGTCGGGGTACTACAGGTTTATGAGGCGGCCTGTAAGGTGGTTTATAGGGTGGTTTGTAAGGCGGAGGACAAATATATGGAGGCCAGTAATTATCAACGAAATAGTAATGGTCGTGAACATAGTATATAGGATAATCAGTCAAATAATAATTGTTGGTATAATAGTATGTCGGGTAATCACTGTAGTTACCGATGTCTGAATCGGCAGGATAATAATCGATATCAGCGTAGCCACCTTCCTTAAAAGCATAACCGCCTTCTATCTGATTGATGGGGGCGGGAGCCAATGGATTAAGTCCTAAATCGATAGGCCGCTCAGATCTATTCAAAGCAGCATTGACGGATTGCGCTGGTTTATACTCAGAAGTATTTACCTGGGTCATGGCAATGCTAAACTTCGGCGGCTCCGGCGTCATTTCTTGAATGATGATGACTGTGTCGTGAGGAGGCTCGGCACGAACCAATGTTTCAAGTCTTATTTCTGCGGTTCCTCCTTCCGGTTGTTTGCTGTTATTTTTACAGCCTAGCAGGATGATAATCTGAGCCGCGATGCTGATGGTGAGAACTCGTTTCATGACTTTATATTTTAAAGGTTTATTATTCTACCTTTATGTATACAAGCCATATGCCCATTTATATAAAATACTGTTTTTCAAAACTGTACCTGTAGCAAGAAAAATTGAGGTTGTGAAATCACATTGTGATTTCACAACCTTAATTCACACTTTACAATTCGTGTTCAAGAATTAATCACCGTTGAGCGGAATTTGTAATTACCTGTAGCGCAAAAGTCTTACACCCATTTGAATAGCGTAGCCCTCAACGAAGTTATACTTCGCGCCGCCAAATTTTGTACATTCAAATTTGAGATTGCTTCGGCTGTCGCCTACCAATGACAGATTTGCGTAAATCGCTGATTTTAAGGAAATCTGTCATAACCGCATTGTGCCACATTTTTTTGGGGTAGGCTCTCGCAATGACGTGCTACCATTCGTCATTGCGAATCGCGAGGTACGAGCAATGAAGCAATCTAACTTTACACAAAACTTGACCGTGAAAGGTATAAATACCCGCCGATAAATAATAGACGCTTTTATTTTAATATACCATATTGATTTAATGCACTTTGTCCGTCTGAATGATGTAGTCGGGCAGGCGCTAATTTTCAATTGTCAATTTCTTTTAAAAATGCCTGTCAAAATTTCTAACTTTGCGCCGTTTTTAATAGAAATACGGCGTGAAAAATACGGCAATCATTCTCATCCACTGTCCCGATAAACCGGGCATTGTAGCGAAAGTAACAGAATTTATCCACAGCAACCGTGGTAATATTGTGTCGCTCGAACAGCATGTCGACCGAAGCATAAACCGGTTTTTCATGCGATTAAAGTGGGATTTGGACAATTTTGCGATCCCGAAGGACAAAATTTACGATTATTTCCAAACGCTGATTGCTTCTGCATACAACATGGAGTTCGAGTTGTATTTTTCGGGACAGAAACCGCGCATGGCCGTGTTTGTATCCAAAATGTCGCACTGTCTGTACGACATTCTGTCGCGTTGGGAATCGGGCGATTGGCAAGTCGACATCCCGTTGATCATCAGTAACCATCCCGACATGCAACCCATCGCCAAGCGATTCGGAATAGCGTTTCATTACCTGCCTGTTACCAAAGAAAACAAGGCCGGGCAGGAAGCCGAACAATTGCGGTTGTTGCAGGAAGCGGAAATCGATTTCGTGGTATTGGCGCGTTACATGCAGGTATTGTCTGCCGACTTTCTGAAACATTATCCCAATAAGGTCATTAACATACATCACTCTTTTTTACCGGCTTTTGCGGGAGCAAAGCCTTACCATGCGGCATACGAGCGCGGCGTAAAAATCATCGGGGCCACTTGTCATTACGTTACCGGTGAATTGGATGCGGGACCGATCATCGAACAGGACGTGATCCGCGTGAGCCACAAAGATTCTTTGGAGACATTTATCCGCAAAGGAAAAGATTTGGAAAAGATCGTGCTTTCGCGAGGCATCTTCCTTCACTTGCAACGAAAACTGTTGGTATATAACAACCGAACGGTCGTATTCGGGTGACAGGTGAGGCCTCTCTCCCCGACCCTCTCTCCCTGTGGAGAGAGGGAGACGCGCCTCCGACCGACCCCACGATGAGTAAAATATGCGACACGTTTTCCCCAATATCTACAATTGCATTTATTATTCGTCTCCCTCAGAAAGAGGATAATGGATTAATCCATTTTGCTCAATCACGTTGGGCTTTTTTAATTGTCAATGTTCCTTTTGGTTTCAAAATTACAGTATCATTTTCAAATACATCTCCCTGGTATACATCATTTAAAAATATTTGATTGTCTTCGTTTATAAATATTTGATTATTTTTTACGAAAACATCATTGTTTTTAGACTCCCAACGCATCTCACCACCCTCCCCTATTTTAATACTCAAAGTAAAAGGAAGATGTTTAGGAGAAAGAAATGTGATACCTTTTTGTGCCAGAATTTTCTGGTATTTCACTCGTCTAAATTCCAGTTGCGCCTTTTTTAAAAGTGTGCCTTTATTCAAAATAACGGTATCTCCTTCTTCAACAAATTCAATAAATTCTCCATCAAGAAATATTTGCTTATTATACTCTTGAATACGATATTTCCCAAATTTATACAGGGCGGTATCTTTTGTGTTGGATATAACAACATCACCCACCCCCCTTGGAATTAGATAAACAATCCCCCTACTTGGAAAATAACTTCCATTATCCTTTTTCTGCGCTTTACTTTCGGAAGATAGCGCAAACAAACCAAAGCCTACAGTTAAGGCAAATACTGATAAAATCGATACTTTTTTCATTGTGTTGGTTTTTAAGTTAAACAAATCTTTTATATATTTATATGCTTGTTCAAAATGGCGACTCACAAAAGAATCTTCCTTTTGGGGATCACGTGCCGAAGAATCATCGGATTTACAACCTAAAGCAGCAAAAATAGCCCTGACCGTATAAGCCCTCGGGGTAACGACACCCGACTCAATCCGCTGCAATGTTCTTGTACTTACCTTACATTGTTCGGCAAGTTCCTCTTGCGTCAGACCTTTGGCTTTCCTGAGCCCGGATATCCGTTTACCCAAATTAGGCTGCTCCATGATTCTTCAATTTTTTGAACAAGATTATGAATAACATAAAAACCTGCCAAGCAAATGTATGGTATTTTCCACGACAATCGACACGACATTTACACGACATGTTTAATTTACTAAAATACAAGATTATAATACAACGTCGTTTAGTTAAGGATTCTGTTTCGACCCTGTCAGCAGCTTTGCAGCCTGACAGATCGTCAGCACATTGACCTGACAGGGTCGACAGACCTGTCAGAGTCATAAATTAATTGGAATTGGATTACAATGATATATTTTCAGCTTGGGTTAATCAAAGAAATCCTGTTTTGTACGGAGAATAACGACATGGATACGGATTTGCGTAAATGTTTTGCCATTTCTATTATGTTCTAATAGATGCATTTTGTAGGAATGCCGATTTTCGTTTAATCATTCATTCTACCGGGCGAAATTATTGCTCGGACAAATATGAATCGGGATTTCGAACTATCCAAGTTCAATTTCGAAGTATCCAAGTTCGATTTCGAAGTATCCAAGTCATGTTTCGAAGTATCCAAGTTCAATTTCGAAGTATCTAAGTCATGTTTCGAAGTATCCAAGTCATGTTTCGAAGTATCCAAGTCATGTTTCGAATTATCCAAGTTCAATTTCGAAGTATCCAAGTCATGTTTCGAAGTATCTAATTCATGTTTCGAAGTATCCAAGTCATGTTTCGAAATATCCAAGTTTGATTTCGAAGTATCCAAGTTTGATTTCGAAGTATCTAAGTCTAATTTCGAATCGAACTTTTTATGTGTTCTTCAGCAGCGTCGCCAATTGCTCAACTGTTACTCCAAGCAGTTGTGCGGTAGCTTTTTTATTCTCGCCGGTTGCTTCCATGATGCTGTTCAAAAGCACAGACTTGTATTCGTCCATGTCGATGATAACCTTTCGATCTTTCGGATTCTTTGCCTTGACGATATCGGCGTTGAGTTCGAGGTATTTTTTTACCAACAATTCCAGGTCGGCAAAGAAATCTTCGCTGGCGACTATAGCTTCGGCTGTCGGCCGGGAGGTGGCGTTGATGGTGTCAAGATGTATCTCGCCGGCTGATATTTCGTAACCCCGGCAATGCAGCACGGCACGTTCGATCACGTTTTTCAACTGGCGTACGTTGCCCGGCCAGTCGTAGTTTTCTATCTTCGAAATGGCATCCTCCGATATGGAAACATACTTATGCTGCCGGCGATTACTTTCCTGCAGGAATTTGTTGATGAAATGTGGTATATCACTCCGTCTTTCCCGCAGGGACGGCACTGTTAGAATATCAAGTATCCTGAAATAGAAATCTTCGCGGATGAGTTTCTCCTTGACGAGTCCTTTCACATCCCGGTTTCCCGCGATCAGAAAACTCACATTGCAGCTTCTGACTTCCTCCGAACCTAAGGAACGGTACTGCCGGCTTTCGATCACCTTGATGAGCATGGCTTGTATCTCCGTACTTACGTTCTGAAATTCATCTAAGAACAAGGTACCGTTCTCGGCCTGTTTGATCAATCCCTCGTTCCCCTTGTGATCAGCGCTGAGGAAGCCTTTCCGGGAGCCAAACAGGATGCTTTTCAGTATATTTTCGTCGGCGCCCATGGGAATGCTGCAATTATAGTCGATGAATATTCCGCCTTTGTTGCTAATGTTATGGAAATATTCGGCGATCAGCGACTTGCCAGTTCCGGTTTCGCCATCGATATAAACCACCGGATTTTCAATCCTGCTGCAATCCTCGACCTGCCGGAAAAGTTCCTGCATTTTTTTGCAAGTTCCCATATTGCGTTCGATCTCCACGCGAAACCTGTCATGTTCATTCCTTTGTGATATTTTGTGCTGGACAATGATCTTGCGCACTTCTTCCAATACATCCACATTGTCCGATTTATTGATATACCCGTGAATCAAATATTCGCGTTCTATGCGGGTTTCAGAGTATTCGCCGGGTTGTCCCGTGATAACGATGATCGGCGAATATTTGAACTGTTCCTTGCGCCGGATATATTCGATCAGGGTAATGCCGGCATGGTCGGTTTCCATGCGTATGTCCACCAAGAATGCGTCGATGGGTTCAGTTCCCTCTGATATTTTTTCGATTGCAGATTTGGCGCTGTTGGCGGAGATAGTCCGGTATGGTGTATCTCCATTGAATTTGTTGCGCTGAAACCTCCTCTCAAGGGTTTCCCTGTACGAGTCGGAATCATCGACGATCATAATGTTGACAGAATGCATGTTATTGTTGAATTGTTTAATCGTTGAACTGTTGAATCGTTAAATTTTTGAATCGCTTTGCGCTAATTCTTAATTTTTAATTCATAATTCTTAATTATTGATACAATTGGGTATTACAACTGTTACAGTAAGGCCGTTATCGGATGCGAAACTGATTTCGCCTTTCATGTATTGCTCCATGATGTTTTTGACGAGCGACAACCCGAGACCAAGATTGGATTTCTTTTTGGAAACAAAAGGCTGGCAGAGCTTATCCAGTTCATTTTCCGGAACCCCAATGCCATTATCAATACATTGGATAATTAAGTTCCTGCCCGAAGCCTTACAAATAATGTGTATGGTATCGTTCGGATTGTCGGAATTCGGGAATGCATGCTGGTTGGCGTTGGATATAAGATTGGTAAGCACCTGGCTGAAAAGCAACGGGAAAGTGCGTACGACCATATCGGGATCGCAATCGACAATGAGTCGGATGTTACTTTTGATTGTAGGCTTGATTACCTTGACGATATCGTCTAATTTTTGACTAAGGTTAAAATCCGTTTCAGGATCGATGACGTTTTCCTTGATGGTATTCCTGAACGAGTTCACCAAATCGCTAATGGCGTCTTTGCTCCGGGATATTGTCAACAAGTCGGATTTCAGGTTTTTCACAATCGCGTCATACTCCTCGCCCGGTAATTTGTCTCTCCCACCACCCAAGGTTTCTATATCTTTAAACGTATCATAAAGCGTTTGCGTGATACTGCCCAGCGGTTGCGACAATTCGTGAGAAATTCCCCTGACCACATACGTCAGCAATTCCATACGTTTTTGTTCGATCAGCTTTTTCTGTACGAACTGGAGTTGCTGGTATTGCAGTTCGAGATCTACCCGGTTTTCTTCCAGTTCTTCATTGCGGAGCTTCAAGACGGAACGCGCTTTTTTTAGTTTTTTATTCTGCCTGTGCAGGAAGTAGAGTAGAACGGTTATGGCCACACAGACCAATAATACCAGGAACACGAAAAACAACGACCGTTTGGCGGTGGCTTCGGCCTCAGCCTTATCTCTCTGTGCATTGTAATCTCTTTTGGTATTCTCTGTAATGACAGCCGAGGCATTCGAGTACATATCGTACCAGTGACTCACCTCTTCAATCGTATTCCTGTTCGAAACATTTTTTAATAGTATGTGGTACAACTGCTTTGTCCAGATACGTGCATATCCTTTTCTTGTTGATATGACAGAATCACACTCGATAGCTCTCGAATAATAATCCCAGGCGGAAATGGTGTCGTGCATCGCCAAATAGTAATTACCGATGTGCACATCAGATGCTAAATTCTGGTAGGGGTCGTCATATTGCCGGAAGATAGCGTCTGCTTTTTTCAGGAGTAACAAGGGCAACGAGTCAGACTCCACACTTGTAACACTCCAGCCATATTGTCCTACCAAGTATTCCTTTTTAAAGTTTTCGATATAATTCCTGATTAGCCCGGAGTCTTTTCCTGACATCCAATTCTTTGTACCTTCATTGCGAAGTATCGCTCCCGTTATCTGGTAAAAGTTTGCTAAGTAATAATCATTCCGCGAAGCAGGGTTTTTCATTATATCCAAGCCTTTTTTCACATAATCGAGAGCATTGTAGAGATTCTTTGGATCAGCCGGAATCGCTTTTTCATAACTTCCGGCATAGGTGTAGTATAAAACGGAAAGCTGCGTGGTGTCAACATGCAGTCGGGCGTTATTCTCTATTTCATTCAGCGATTTCAATATAATGGGTAGTTCTGTGTCGCGATAGTAGTATCCCAAAACGGCATTACCGATCAGGTAATCCGATTTTGCATAGTTATACCGCCAGTGATTGTACTTCTTCATGGGAACACAGTCATTATACTTCAACCGGTTAAATCCTCCGCTGAAAATGGTCAGGGTCGAGTCGTATATGATAAATGCTTCGGCATATCTACATTCCCGTAAAAGCAACCTGGCCTCTGTTATGTATGTGATGGCTTCTTCTATCCCTTTATCGGCATATTCGGAATTGATATTTCTTATTTTATGAAGATAAAGCCTGGTCGAATCGAAATAGGATGTCAAAAAGCAAGCATAAGCAATGCTGTTCCATGCTTCCGCTTTTGCCGCATCATAATCGGGCATATGTGTCTCGATCGATCTCAAGGCTTCAAAAGCTTTTGCTTTAGACATCTCAATGTCCTTGTATCTCAAATCAAAAGATTCGCTGTTCAACTTATCAATCGTTGTACTCCAATCGGTATGCCTGGTATGATTATTACAGGAAACACCAAAAAAAAGAATAACAACGACAAATATGTATTTTACAACATTCATTGATAAGGAAGTATAACCGGCGTAAATTTATTAATCTTTTTCCAAATAAAGACAATGAACAATGGTTAATGATAAATGATCAATGGTTAATGATAACTTGTTTTCTCTCATTTATCATTAACCATTGATCATTAACCATTTTATGGTTTGCTCCCCCAGATAATAAATCCGATGCCTATAAGCATCCCGGCCAACAACAGAGCCTTGCGTCGGATATTTTTCTCGTGCAGAAAAAGTGCGCCTGCCAGGAATGGTACCACTACGCTGCACCGTCGTAGCGCTGACACAATAGACACCAGCGATTCAGGATACGACAACGCTTTAAAATAAGCAAAATCGGCCACAATAAGGCATATTCCGATCAGGGGAATGGTATAACGCCATTTCAGAGGTTGTTGTTCCCGCACGGGATACCAGCGAAAAACGACGAAAGGGAAGAGGACCGGAACAAGGTATAAAGAAAAGTAAGCTTGTACCACCAAACGGTCATAATTTGCCAGCAGAAACTTGTCAAACAACCCACTGACAGCCCCCAGCAAAGTGCCTGCATAGATACACCACATCCATTTATTGTTTCTGAATGAGAAACCCTCCTTACGACCTGCTTGCGAGAAAAACCAGAAAAAGGTAAGGCTAATAACCAAACCCAACCATTGCCAACCATTCAAGCGTTCGCCGAAAACGACCAATGCCCCGATAAGCGTCCATAACGGGCCGGTGGAACGTATGGGCGACACGATGGTCAGCGGCAGATATTTCATGGCATAGTAGGACAACATCCAGGATGCCCCGACAATACACGATTTGAGCAATATAAATCCATGTGCTGTCCAACTGACAGGACGTACGTACCAGAAAAACTGCGAGGCAAACCCGGGATTGAGGTGTGAAACAATAATAGCGGGAAGACAAATCAGTGCTCCGGTAATTGTCGCTATGAACAAAACCGGCAGTACAGCATTCCCACTTAACGATAATTTTTTCAGGATATCATATACTCCCAGCAAACCTGCCGAGAGAAGGGCAAGAAAAACCCACATGAAGAAAACAGATTAAGATCAGACAATTAAGTATTCTATTCCGACCCTGTCAGCAACTTCGCAGCCTGACAGGTCTTTGACGTGACGACCTGACAGGGTTGGTAGACCTGTCAGAGTCATACTAAACGACAATGACTATTAGCAACAATTTCCGGTAAATGAATTCAGACATACATCGTTCAAAAATCCAAACTCATCGAAAAATAAAAAACATTGGGTAGAATCACCCTGTTTTCGACTCCCCAAGCCCAGTCGAAACGCAAAAAGTAGCCAAGCAATTGCGCGCGTAACCCGAATCCATAACCAAAGACAATCGGATCGCGGCCCGTTTCGATGGTAACAGTGACCGTAGCATCATCCGGATTGGTTGTATCATATATATAATCATAATCATAAGCGCTGGTTTTTGCAAAAGGCGACACTCCCGACCAGGCAGTTCCCACGTCTAAGAAACCTACCACTTGCAGACTCGACCAGAAATTCGGCAATGGATAGTTGGCAAAATATTGGATAAACGGCCATCTTATTTCATTGTTTAATAGGGCAAAGTTATTCCCATTGCGGATGTTCTGGATGAAACCGCGCATATCGGTTGCCAGGGTTTGATAAGCATAGTTTGCTTCATTGTCAACACGTACGGATCTATCAAACACCGTTTTATTGCTGAAAAAAGTAATCCAATTGTCCACACTCCCCAGGTAATAAAGCAATTTGCTGCGCCCAAACGACGAGCTGGTTGCAAAACGACTTGCCCAAATCAGGTTACGATGCAACACCTGGTAATGGCGAAAATCGGCGCCTATTACAAACAAATCGGAAGCCTCATTCAATTGCCAGTAGGTCTCCCCGAAAATCTTGTACCGCCATCCGCTGGGAATATTGATCCCTATCTTGCGTGTATTGTCAAAAATCAGTTCCAGTTTCAAACCCGCCCACTGACGATGATAACCAGGCAAGGTGCGGGTCACTGGTATAGCATTATCGGTCAGGAAGGCCGTACGGTCATCCCGGAACGACACGGTTCCTTTTACTGCAAATGTCTGGGTAAACGGATAACGAAGCGAATAAAACAATTCATGTGTATGCGTTTTCAACGGATAATACACCCCGCTTTCATCTACAGCATAATTTTCATAAGCCTGGCGGTGGAAAATGATCTGCCTGTCCAAACGCCGTTTCAGGTTTTCGAAACTCAATAAATATTCATTGCTCTCGAAATCAAGACCAAAACGCACTCCGCCAATAATTTTATAATCTTCGAAAAGATCATTCGTACCCAGCTTGAACAACAGGTTAAATCCGGGATTGTAATATACTGCTCCACCCGTATACGCCTGGTATGAGGCTTCCAGGAAACTAAAATCGACTTGTGATACCAGGATATTGGGATAGAAGGCGGTCTGGTAAATCCGTATTTTATTCCGTTCGGCTTTTATGGAATCGTCCACCAACTGAAAATCAGTTAACTCGTAATCATTCTGGTAAAAATTCAATTTTTCCACTTCGAACACATACTTGTATATATCCACCCTGTCCCTGTCGAACCGGATCGTATCGCCGGCCGGCGTCAGAATATCTCCATTATCCAGCAACACGGCGGGAATAGCTGTCCGGGCAGCATATTCTATGCTATCGGAAATACGATGCTTGCGTACAATCTCCTTCCGGAAATCCGTAAGAGGCAGATTTTCCAATACATCAGTTTTTACCGGTTCGGCGTATATGTTGTAACGCCCGTTTTTGCGGAAAAGCGATACGGCTTTGTTACTTTTTATATCAATATCATGATCGAGGATACTGCGCGAAAAATTGGTAACCGGCTTGGCATTTGCCATATAACGATAATGGACAGCCGTGTCTACATGGCTGATCACACTGTCAAAAGAAGTAACATAGCGATTGACAATACCACTCTGATCGCTCAGGAAAACATATTTGTTCCGTTCCAGTTCTGCCGGATCGGTCTGGTTCGTATAAGGTTCGTCGGCAAGAGAATTCAATACCGGCGATTTACGGGCATAATCATATATGAACAGGCTTTTGTTGGACGACAAAGGTCTCACGGTAGCGCCTTCATACCGGATAGAATCATCGGTACGGTTGGATGAGAAAATAATCTTCGTCCCGTTCTCGATAAATTTCGGATTAAAGTCATCAGCCAGATCATCGGTAATCGACTCATTAGTACCCGAAGCCAACGTGTGCACATAAATATCTGACCGTCCGAAACGGTATGCAGACATGACAATCTTGCTCCCATCCGGCGAAAAATCGGCAGAAAGGATCTTTTCAAAATAAAGCATGTTGCGGGTAGTAAGCTCCTTGTTGGAAACATCGTAGAAAGTCATTTTCATCCCACCTTTTTCTTCATAAATGAATAAAAGGATTTCACCACCCGGATGCCATGTCAATATGGGATATGAATAATCCTGTATCTGATCCAGCTTCTGTTCGCGTTTGAATATTTTTTTCTGTTTTCCTGTTTCCAGGTCACGCACCCACACCCTGTATTGTCCCATGTCATTGGTTACATAAGCCAGATAACGACCATTGGGACTGACCTTCATTTTTTCGTAAATACGGTTTTTCTTAGGCTTTTCTATTTCCGGTTTGATGTCGGGATATGGGTTGGAATCCTCATTTGCATATAATTCGGTATAAAATTTCAACCAATCTTTGGAAAGGCCTTTCAAATCGCTTCCCAGGACGGCTAAAAAACCGCTTTTAACACTTTTGTTAACCCTGGTGATGTACACAATATTCGAAATAACCGCGGGACCATATTCCTTTTCAATGAAACGCCAGAACGAATGTCCGGCCCATACCGCATCATCACCCGTCAAGCGCGTAAACTGCTTGTAACGTCCGCTGACAATCCCATCCTTGATGCGATCGTCCATTTCCACGCTCCACGATTCGGATGTATAAGCCATCAATCCCTGATGA
Source organism: Bacteroidales bacterium (assembly GCA_031551645.1). Classification (GTDB taxonomy): domain Bacteria; phylum Bacteroidota; class Bacteroidia; order Bacteroidales; family UBA4181; genus JAIRLS01. The sequence goes on from JAVBNI010000154.1 coordinate 15,075, forward strand.
AACCATACCGGAATGTTGATGGTAGCCGATGTGGCCATATTGGTACGCAAAGCACTGCCATAGATCATCTCGTTGACAATCACTTCGGCAATGGATGCTTTAATCTGTTTCTTGAGATTCTCATGATCGCCGTCAAAATACAGGAACACCTTATTATCCACAATACGTGTCACTCCGCCGGTATTATATTCGTCGATACCTGTAATAAGACCGATATTACCTTGCCGGAAATCGGATAACTTGTTGTAAACAATAAAAATAATACGTTTTTCTATCACATAGTCAAATTGACTCTCAATACGTTCCAGTTCGGGTGTGGCAACCGACTCAGTATAAAGCGCCAGCTCGTTTCCGTCCTGCGTAAAATACGTATCAAATCGTTCGAAACGATAATACGACCAATAAAAATCATTATATTGAACCCTGTTTTTCCCAAAAGTCATCTGATGGCCATTGTAGAATTGTCCAAAAACAATCCCACTTCCCAGACTTTGAAAAGTCAAGAAAACAATAATGAATTTCAAGCTGTTAATTCGCAGAAACCGGCTCATCCAGTATGATCATGCATTAGTTCACAAGACGCAAAACTACACGCTTTTTTCACAAAAAAAAAATCTATCTCTGCTTTGACTCAGCTAAATTTTGAGCATTTTTTCAATAACGATCATTTTATCCTGTTCTTTAAACCTTTTTTATACAGAAAAAAGCCTGTTTAAATTTTACCCTGGAAAATAAAATGCTCAAAATGTCCTTTTTATACACCTTATGAATACGACAATATCTTTAGCTTTGCCCGAAAATGAATCAGTTTCAAGTCATACAGCCTTCCGTGTTGCTTGCTCCGTATATCAAGCAATATTGGTTCGTCACAATGGAAAATGTTGTGCGGAGCTCACAGCGTCTTGTCCCGTTTAATTGCGTGGCGTTGAGCTTTCATCGGGGTAACCGGACCTACTCATCCCTCGAAGACGTTTATCTGCCCCAATCACATCTTTATGGCATAACCTCAAGCTATACCGATCTTGTATTTTTGGGATACATTGATTTTATCTGTATTATTTTCCAGCCTGCGGGAGCTAACGTATTTTTCAAAATGCCCCTCAACGAACTGAATAATAGTTATGTTCCGCTTGATGCATTAAACGACTCGGAATTAAATGAGCTTGAACAACGGCTGAACGATACGGCTGATGATTTGACGTGTGTTGAACTTATCGAACAATTTCTATTTCGTCGTATTCGCCAGTTCAACAAATACGATGAAAAACGAATATCGGTATAGGCGTTTAAAGCTCACTAATTATTTTTTTAATCTTCTGCGGATTGGCTCGAATTTAATCATTCTGCAAATTAGGTTGTCAAAAACAGTATCCATGTGGTTGCGTCTATTGTATCTGTAATGGTATTCATCA
>JAVBNI010000160.1:0-12980 GCA_031551645.1 Bacteroidales bacterium
ATGAACCGAAAGCGGGACACATCAACGTGACCGACAACAACGACATACGTTTTGAAAGCAAGGCATCGACGGAACAAACCGAAACAGGCTCGATCACATTAACCGAAATCATTCAAAAAGGGCAAATTTTCAAACAGTCGGCAGAACCGACGATACCTGATGAAAGTTTTGCATTTTGGGTAAACGGCAGTAATTTTTATATCGTGCTCCGTTCCAATAATATACAAAAGAAAATTCAACTTCAATAGAACACAGACGACACGGATTACGCTGAATTTCACAGATAAAAACAGTGAGATTCAGTGTAGACAGTGTGGTCAGCGTTCCATCAAACAAAAAGCCATGCAAATGATCAAAGACAGAGTAGTAGATACGGTCGGTATCGTGGCGATCAGTCACACAACAATCGCCAATATCACCGAGATTTTATTGGGTATCAATTGGAACGCGGTGTCGTTGTTCATCACTACCGTGTTGAGTATCGTTTTCCTTCTTTATCGCATTCGAGAAGCCCGTAAGACAAACGAACTACGCCAGCTTGAGATTGAAAGGGAACGATTCACCATCGAGCAGATTAAAGAGGAAATCAGGAATATCCATTCCAAAAAAATAGATGTAAACGAATTAAAATCAATAATTAAAAACCAAAAATCATGAATTTTTTTAATGAGTTAGTCCTTCACCTGACAGGTGACCACACGACGGCTTTTAAAGTGGCTGGTTTTCTCCTTGTGTTGTTCGGTGCGTTAATCAATGTGCTTTACGACGCGCAAACACGTAATGTTAGCAGTATCGAAACGCCTATGACGTGGGACTGGAAATATTTCTGGCGGGATAATCGTTGGCGGTTCGGTTTGAACCTGTTAATCGCTATGGCTGTGGTTCGGTTTTTCTCCGATTGGACAGGCAGACCGCTCACTATGGAGTACTGTTTTCTCACAGGGCTTGTGTTTGACGCCATGTTCGTAGTGTACAGAAAACTACGCAAAAAGGTAACCGAAGCGATCAATAAATATTTGGGTTCAGATTAAATCTTTAAACATCAATAAAATGGGACTTTTCAGACGTAAAAAATCAACGAGCAAGCGGTCAACCAAGCGTAGGACAACCGCCAAAAGGCGGACGACGGCAAAACGTAAAACCGCGAAAAAACGGACAACAACAACCTCAAGCCGGGTAAAATCGGCTGCATTGAAGTTGGCCAAGTCAGCAACGCCTAAAAACAAAAAGGCTGCATTGAAAGCCATTGTTGCCACATTGTAGGTATTTATGGACAAATATCAAATTGAGCGGAGAAGACCCGCAAACGAAATGGCCTTTTGCAACTTCATCCACCTAAAGATGATGGAGGGGGAGAAGTTGAACAAGCGCGATACTGAACGGTTCGCCGCTCAATTTGATATTGACGACAAAAATGCCGTCAAGGAACTGTGTGAGCTGGCGATCGTTTTTCGTGCAAGAAATCTGGCACACCGCAAGAAATCACTGAAAGAACGATACGACGATATTGTACAGCTATACCGTTCACAGGTCAACCTCTCGCATCGTACCAGCCAAAGCGTGATGCTGCAACAGTACTCTACACCCGCGCCGATAGCGTTTTTGGCAGGATCATACATCAAACAAACGGGCGATGCCGTTTACTTTGAACCGTCGGCGGGTAACGGACTGCTGACCATTGCACTGCATCCCGCGCATGTCGTGGTGAACGAGATCGACGAGTTTCGCAGCAGAAATCTTGGGGAACAATACTTCGGATGGAAAATGCGACAGGACGCCACTGAACCCTTTGGTCTGGATAAACGGTTCGACGGTATCATTACCAATCCGCCTTTCGGCAAGCTGGACAAATCTTTGACGGTCGACAATTTTACGATTAACACCCTCGACCATGCAATGGCTATCCGAGCATTGGACTGCATGAAGGATAACGGACGGGCAGCCATCATCATCGGCGGTCATACCGAATGGGACAGCGAAGGACGCATTAAAGCGGGTAAGAACCGTATTTTCTTTTCATATCTGTACCGGCACTACCAAGTTGCAGATGTCATCAACGTGGATGGCGACCTTTATTCTCGGCAAGGGACAAGTTTCAACATCCGCATGATCTTTATCAACGGGCGTAAAACGGTTCCCGGTGGTTACCCGCCATTGATGAGCCTGGATGATACAGTTGTAACACATTTTGACACTCTCTTTGAAAGGGTAATGGCGATCATCCCGGACGAAAATGAAGACAACCGCCTTCGCATTGCCAAAGCCATCGCCAAATTAAAGATACTGGAGTTGTTGAAAATTTCTGCGTAAGCCTTATTTGTCCTTTGTTTTCATTCTCAAGTATTTGATTAATAGATACACTACGTAAGCAAATACACCGATGCAACCAAAAGTAATAATAGTGACAATCGCCTGCCAAATCATAATATTACAAATTTAAGATTTCTCAAAAGTAGGATAAAATGCGTCAACACGAAATATTATACCATTTTTTCAAACTCAAAAAGCGCAAGGAGATTTGTTTTTGCGTTTCGGTTCAAACCGATGAGCGCCTGAATGTGCTGGGTCTTTATTACATCCATGTACCCAATGCAAAGAAACTGCCTGTCAACTGGGTGAATCGTACCCGTCATTACATGCCGAAATCGGAATTATCAAATATGCAGATTGGCGGGTTGGGAATGCCTTACACACCGGCCGCCGAACCACCCGTGAAAAGTCTGGAAACCGTTGTTCCCGACTCAATGGGTTACGAGATACATGCTGCCCTGCATCGCCTGAAAAAAGAAGTGGGTAACATCAACGATTATGTGCGCCGGCACATGGGTTATGCTTCCGATACGGAGTTGGCAAGTGCATTGAGCGCCGAACAGGTTGACGCTGTGGCATTGGCCGTGTATAATATCGAAGTACGGAACGAAGGGATGATCACCGGCGACCAGACCGGCATCGGCAAGGGGCGCATCGCGGCATCACTTATCCGTGTTTATGCACGCATGGGGCTAAAGCCGGTCTTCATCACCGAAAAACCCAACCTGTTTTCGGACATCTACCGTGACCTGGTGGCCATCGGTTCGGGCGATCTTGTTCCGTTCATCGTCAACGGACGGGAAAGCAAAACACAGGTCAAGGACGAAGACGGACATGTGATATATGAGGCTTTTGAAAAGTCCGTCCAGGAAAGCTACTTCAATGAAGGCAACATCCCCGGTGAATGTGATTTTGTGATGGCCACCTATTCGCAGTTTGCCAGCAACAACCCTACCGTCAAACAGTCCTTTCTACAATCCATCGCACAGGACAATGTGTTGATCCTGGACGAAAGCCACAACGCGGGCGGGAACATCGAAACATCGGCCACAGCAAGGCTTTTCTACGACATCGTAAAGAAAACGCGCGGCGTATTGTTCCTGTCGGCTACCTTTGCCAAGCGTCCGGACAACATGCCATTGTATGCCGTCAAGACCTGCATGAGCGAAACAGCCATGACCAACGATGCGCTGGTGGAAGCCATCAGCCGTGGCGGGGTAGCGTTACAGGAAGTACTCTCGGCAAGCTTAGTCGCCGAAGGGCAAATGATACGCCGGGAACGGAGTTTCGAGGGCGTAGAGGTGAACTACATCAGCTTGAACACTGACGGAAAAAGGGATTTTGGTGTGGAAGACCTGGAAAAACAACACCTGTCCATTGCGGATAAAATAACCGACATCCTGCGCGGCATTATCCGTTTTGAGGATGTGTACATCAAAAAGGCCGTCGATTCGATGGACAGGGAGGTCAAGGCCGAAATGAAACAGGTGGAGAAACGTAAGGGAACTTCGGAAATGGGCGTTTCGTCCACGCCCTATTTTTCCAAATTGTTCATGGTCATCAACCAGATGCTTTTCTCCATCAAGGCCGAAGCGGTTGCACGGCGTGCCATACAACGTTTGCAGGAAGGAAAGAAACCGGTGATTGCCTTTGCCTCCACGATGGGCGCTTTCCTGGAAGGAATGGAGAACGATCACGGCGAACCGGTTGCCGACGGTGACATGATCAATGCAGATTTTTCGGAAGTGTTGTTCCGTGGGCTGGAGAGCCTCTTTGCCATCACCGAAATACATGCCAACGGTGACCGTGAAAAGAAACGGCTATCGTTGGCGGCGCTACCGACCGAAGCACACCGGGATCATGAGATACTCCTTTCCAGAATCCGGAAGATCAGCACTGGCATCAGCATCTCGCCGATCGACAACATCAAGTTTTACATCGAACAAGCCGGGTACAGTGTCGCCGAAGTGACCGGGCGCAAGTTGGAACTGAATTTCCAGAAGCAGGGCAGCATGGCGGCTATGGTGAAAAATCGCAGGAAAGAAAACGTATCGGACGCTTTCCGCAAATTCAACAACAACCAGGTAGATGTTTTACTGATAAACCAGAGTGGATCCACCGGCGCATCGGCACACGCCATCGTTACGCCCCGCGTGCCGTTGGATAAAGTGAAACAACGGGTAATGATTGTGCTGCAACCCGAATTGGACATCAACCGCGAGGTACAGAAACGGGGACGCATCAACCGGACGGGGCAGGTGTATAAGCCTATCTACGATTACATCAACTCGGCCATTCCCGCAGAGCAACGGCTCACGATGATGCTCCAGCGCAAACTCAAATCGCTGGACGCGAATACCACCTCCAATCAGAAACAGAGCAAGTCACTGCTGGAAAGTCCCGATTTCCTGAACAAATACGGTGACCGGGTTGTGGTGGATTACCTGAAAGAGAACCCGGACATTAATGAGTTGCTGGGCGATCCGGCCGGTTTGGAAGAAGATGAAAATCCGCCGGTGGAAGGCATGGCCTTGAAAGTATCAGGACGTGTGGCCATACTTTCGTGCGAAGGACAGCAGGCGTTTTATGATACGGTATTCGAGGGATACAATACAAGGGTCAGTTATGCCAAACAAACCGGGACTTATGACCTGGAGGTGGAAGATATGGACTTGCAGGCAGAAACCCTCACCAAAGAGGTGTTCATCTACGGCAAGGGTGGTCGCAGCGATTTCGGTGGTGACAGTTTCCTTGAAAAAGTGGAAGCAAATGTACTGCGAAAGCCGTTCAGCAAAAAGGAGGTCGAACAGTTGGTCAAGGAATCGCTGGGAGGCAAAACACCGGAGGATCTTCAAACAGAGTTGACCGCAACCATGAAAACGTTCATGCTGGCACGTGCCGAGCGCGAAACCAATGATATTGAATCGCAGATACAGGAACGCATCAGGGACATTCCCAACGAAGAAAAATACGGAAAGGCAACCAACAAGGAGCAATATATCCGCGACAGGACAACCGAACTGGAAGAGAGCCGCGCCGAGCGTATTAAGAACATGAGAAACAAGCTCAACAATGAGTTCAGCTATATCAACTCGTTCTTTTCGGCGGTGCGGGTCGGCCAGTCCATCAACTACCAGACGGCCACACCTGATGGTGAAGTGGATGTTCCTGCCGTATTTCTTGGTTTCAAAATCAACCATAACAAGCCCAACCCGTATGCACCCAGCGCCATTGCCGCACGTTTGGCCACTACCGACAGTAACCGGTATATCGAACTGGTATTGAGTGGCGACCAGGGCAACAAATTACAGGCGGTCTTCTTTGCTTCCGGTAGGCGTGGCGGTGGAATGAACGTACTGGAATCGTGGGAAGAATACACAAAAAACAGCAACGTCAACCGTCGGCCACGATACATCTATACCGGTAACCTGTTGCAGGCGTTCGACAGGGCGTACAGTGGCAAACTGATCAACTTCACCTGCAAGAACGGGGAAACGCGCAAAGGTATCCTGATGCCGGAACACTGGACACCCACGGAAAAGGGAGAAAACACCACCCGCAGCGTGCCGTTGAAATTCTGCCGGAGGGCGATCATGGGGCTGTCGCGCGGGGCGGTACTAAACACCGATATCGGGGTATCGTTCATGATGCAGTACAACGGTTCGTTCCGCATCATCACACAAAGCCTTTCCATGCAGAAATACGAATGGCTCGTCAAGAACAAACAATTGCTTCCGCTTATCAACGAACAGGGCGGATTCCAAAAGACCGGTGCGTCATGGGTGGGATCAGTGGATGCCGGCAACCTGGAGAAAGCCATCGACATCATCTACTCGGAATCCGGATGCAATGCCAAGCTGACGGTGTCGCAGGTAGAGATGATCCAGCAGGATATTGTACGCAGGGAGGTCAAGCCAAAGGAACGGATTAAACTGCCCGAAATCACCGCGAAGCCAATCGACAACTTAGCGAAGCGATCTCACGAAGCGACAGCGAGTAATAGCCAATCAAAAATCGAAAATGGTAAAATCCGGCGCCTGCGTATTGCCAAGGCAAAAGCCATTGCCAAACTAAAAATATTGAACCTTTTAAAACTGTAAAACATGATTACCAGGAATAACCTTCTTACTGAATACCCGGCCATCGACCAGTCCATCCTTCCCAATGCATTGCAGCAGGAAGAGTTTACATTCATTTCCGATAACATCGACCTGGTTGACGACGATGAGGATATACGTAAGTTTGTAGATACCTTTATTGAGAAACTGAATGAAGTGCTGGAGAAGCAACAAACGCAGGTAGTACCGGCAAAAGCGGATAAACTACCGGTAAAGCAGCCCAAAGGAAAAGCAAAACAACCGAAGGAAAGGAAGGAAAAGACGGCGAAACCAAAGCAGGAACCCAAACCCAAAAAGCAAAAGCCCGAAACACCGCGGGTTGAACAGATGCCTGTTGAAATTGCGCTTTTAAAGAGCTTCTACAACATGCATGGCAAGGTGAAGACCAAAACACAGGTATATTTCGCCGTTAAGAAATTGCAGAAAGCCATTACCGGTAAAGCGGTCAGGAAAACCAGTCCATACGCATCCCAGATAGAATTTATGCAAAAATTCCTCGTTTACTTATACAACAACATGAAAAGCGGACATAAGACTTTGGAAATACCTTCCGAAAGGTTGGCCGACCTGAAAAAGATTGTAAATATGAAGCTGGCCGACCATGTTCTTGTAATCCGTGCATTTATCAACATCCTGAACGATACGAAAACAGGATTAATGGACAAGGCCAAAGCATTGTTCGAAAAAATCAGCAAATCGACATTCGACGATGCTGCGAAACCAGCCATTGAAAAAGTTAAGAAAAGCCTTGCAGACTACATATATGGCGGGAAGGAAACCATACGGATCAATGAATTTGATTTGCAGGGATTGTACGGGTTGGCTGGATTAAGCGGATTGGGAAACCCGCCGGTAGCTACCACCCCAACCAACGACAATAAAGTGATGTCAGCCGCCGATTTTAAAAACACGTCTTTTAAGTTGATGGGCTTTACCGGCAAATGGCTGCAACTGATCGGTGATCCCTCCGTACCGTTTAAAGCGATGATCTGGGGAACTGGTGGTTCCGGAAAATCGACGTTGGCCATCGAGTTTGCCCGTTACCTTGCGGGAACGTTGAACAAACGGGTGTTGTACATTGCTAACGAAGAAGGTGCTGGCGCCACACTCCACGAAAAGATGACCCGCCTGAATGCCTTCCACCCGAACCTGTTTATCACCAAAACGCTACCACCACGATTGGTAGAGTATGATTTTGTATTTTGTGATTCGGCCAACTCCATGCAGATGGAATTAACCAAGTTTGAGCAAACGGTAAAACTGTATCCTCGGCTTTCGTGGGTGTTGTTGTTCCAAACTACCAAGGATGGAAAGTTCTTGGGGGAAAAGAATTGGCAGCATGCAGTGGATGTAGAAGTGTATTGTGATGATGGAAAGGCAAGGGCATTGAAAAGCAGGTTTGGAGGGAAAGAAATGATTCAAATATATTGATCATTTGTATCTTGAAACATCATGTTTTGAAACTTGTACACTTAATTTATTGATTTTTTAGTAGATTAAGTGTACATTTTTGTATTTTTGATGATATAAATATCAAATTACATTATTGTTTTTTTTTCTGATAATAAATACTTTAACCTTATTAGACAATTGTTATGAAACGTGAAGACTTACAAGAAAGATATGCAAAATTATCATTGCAAGAATTGTTAAAAATACTTGATAATAAGCATGACTATACAGACCTTGCTGTAACAGTAGCATTTGAAGAACTCTCAAAAAGAAATATAACAGAAGAAGACATAAGGGAATACAAAGAAGATCAGGTTGAACAAGCCGAAAAATTTATTGTAAGAAATATTGTAGATGATTTGAATCTTCTTCAAAAGAACCTTTTCTTTTTCATCTGGATACCAATCATAACTTTTGCAGTTAGACAGAACTTTAGGGATGATGGATATATGTTAAAGTTAAGACAAGCAAATTACTATTCTCTCACAGGTTTTATATCATTAATACTGGCTGTATTAATATCTGTGTATTTTGACTTCAATACATTATCAACTTTGGCTATTTGGATATTACTTTTTCTACCAGCATATAGTTTTGATGAATTTTTTAATAGACGTCGTCAAATAGAAGCATTAAGGAGGCTATTTAAAGAAACAGAATCGCCAAGTGTAAAAGAATAAGATTGATGCCAGTTCTATTGATTCAAACTTGGCTACTATCTTTTTATCATCAACAAAAATATTAAAACCACCAGAACCAAACCCAGAGAAGCAAAAAGCCAAGTATCAGCTTTCAGGGCATCTTTGAACGTTGGTGTTACCACCTCCACAGAGCCTTTCACACCAACCGTTTCCAAAATATCAATCGGTAGTACCTCCATGATATAGGCGCTGTGTTTGTCTTGTATTTCACCATAGGCAGACAGTACTTTATTTTTCTTTATATCACAATATTCCAAACGTATATATTTGGGAATAATGCCTTTCACTTTCATTTCTCGGCGGAACAAACTATCTAAACGATGCAGGTTCACCGGTTCTATGCCTTTGAAGATAAACTGCTTGATGGCAAGATATGCGGTCAGGTCGCCGCTTTTGATACGCACCTGGAATGTGGTATCGGGTACTACAACCGTTTTGATCTCGTACTCATTGCCACCCTTCAAAATGGATAGCCATTCTTCGTAAGGAATCTCCGATTTGTATGCCCTGATGATAAACTCTTGCTCAATGGCCGTATACATGCACGGATACAATTGCTCGATGGCGTTTTCAGTATACATTTTCGCATGTACTTTGTGTTCATCTTTGATACTGACGAACAGATAAATACTAGCGGCAATAATGACTCCAAGCATACCTATAAGAACAATCTTTTTAATCATCTGGCAAAATGCATGTTAAAGAATAAGTAATATTGAAATAATGTTTGTTAAATTTGAAGCTTCAAATCCAAAATGAGGATGCAAAAATAATTAGCGTATTTCTCATTATTATTGTACTTTTGGCCGTAAAATACCGGATTTCCCCGGTTAAAAACCGGTGATGAAACAAAAGGTGGCAAAAATTGTATTGAGTTAACTGATATGAATGATTATAGTGCAATGGAAGAAGAATTGATAGTAGGCGAACCGAATATCGGCTTCAAGGTGAAGCGTGTTAGAGAAATTGTTGGGATAAAACAAGGGGAACTTGGCCGTAGAATAGGGCTATCGCAACAGGCTGTATCTGATTTGGAAAAAAGTGCCTGGATAAAACGCCCAGTGCTTGAAAAAGTAGCTGAAGGTCTGGGAGTCAACATAGAAGCTATTGTTCGGTTTGAAGAAAAATCACCCATGCAATTTTTCAATTGTCAATTTAGTGGTGAATTAAGTGGCAGCATGAATGGTGCAGCTACACAAAACAATAATGTTTCCCCTGAATTACTTGAATTGATGGAAAAATTTCTCAAAGAGATGAAAAAATAAGTATGTTCTGCTTTATTTAGGTATATGACGAACGAACAATTAGCACGCTTGGAAGAGGAAAAAGAGGCACTTATTTTTAGCTTAGAAAATAATGGTGTAAAATATCTGGTAACACAGATGAACAACAATAATATCTATTCAGATTTGCTTATCGAGAAAAGACGATCAGAAATAAGCAGTACTGATGAAATATCATGGTATGCGTTCCGGCAGTCGGATAAATTAAATTCCCAGAATGATAAGATCGAACTTTTGGAAATGCTTTCGAATAAGAAATATCGTGAATTAAAAAATCATATTTATCGTTGTCTCTCTTGTATATGTTCAAATACCAATGATAGAGAATTATTCAACTTTCTTATTGATAAAATGATTGTAGAGAGTGATGATTTGAAGGTTACAATTCTGTCGCAATTGAGAAATGTTAAGAAAGATTTGACATATAATATTGAACCAATCAAAAAGTTAGTAGCAGAAGGTACTTATGAAGTTAGCCATGCAGCAATTAAATCCCTATCTTTTTCGGATGACGTGGAAGTAGAAACCTTACTATTAGACGAATTTTTGGTCGCTGATAAACATATGAAAGGGATGATATGTGCACCACTTGCTACTGTTGGTACAGAGAGGTCAATCCCAATACTCAAAGAAGAATACAAAAGGACAAGAGATGGTTTTCTAAGATGGGCTATTAAAAATGCAATACAAGAAATAGAAAAAAAGACTGTTGGTAAAAGGGATATTACTTAGCAAATGTCATTGTAAAAGTAACTAATTGCTCATTATTCACATCCGTCCCGATCAGATCGCCGGTTACCTCATTTACATAGAAGCCCGTGATATGCCGGTCAAGTTGATATTGCTTCACCGGGTTACCCTCTAAATCGAACACCCGGAACATATCTCCGCCTTCTTCTGTTATTTCGCCGTTTTTGATCTTATCTAACGGATGTCCCCAAAACACGGCATAAATATACCTGTCGCCCACAAATACATCACTGTAACCCATAATCCCGTTCGGTATTGCGGTAGTTCCCTGGTACCGGCATCGTGGTTCGCCAGCCAAACCAATAGTCGTGTATGTTTTTTCATTCGCAAGGTCGTATACTTCGAGCACATCACCCAATTGTGTAACCATGGCGACCACTCCATTGTGAGGATTGTAATGTATGAACGGACGCCATGCCTGTGCTAAAGCGGATTGAGGAACGGTTGCACGTTCTGTGGCCGGTATTGTACCCATTTTGCAAACAACCATTCCATGGTTATTAATAAAAATCAACCGGTGTGTGCCTGCCGGATCGGGAACAATGAACGTTGTATCGTTGTACATCGTAAAATCAAGGTACAAACCCAAGTCAATGGGTAAATCTATGTATGGGGCAACCTGGTATCCGTCCCACCGGAATATCTTTTTCGCAAACACATCCAGCAGGTACAACCTGTTGTTGCTTTCGATGATGTTACCCACACTCACCAGTTCACCAGGCGCTTTGCCCTTGCGTGCAAACGACTGTTGGTGCTTCATGGCCGGGAACGTATATTCATGGCAGAAAAACGCCTTGGCATGCAGGTCAGTGATATAGATAAGATCGCCTGCAAGCTTTACCCTGTAAGGATATTGCATGTACACGCCATCGAAATCTATTTGCCTGGTAACAACAGGAACCGGAGCGGGGAAACTGGTACGATGGCCGTTTCCTCCGCACGAAACTAAGAAGAAAAGGGAAACGGTATACCTGAAGGTATCAACCAGCTTCATTTCAATACCATTTCCCGTAATAAGTGCCATGTTCGCACACCACCGAACCTACACCGTAACACCCGCCACTACCTTCGCCCATTGCCAGGGCTTCAACGTTTTCAAGTGATAATTTATTGTCCGCCTTGTAATTCAGATTGAGAGTAACGGATGCACCTATACAAGCCATAAACGCAATCCCGGCAAAAATTAATTTTAACTTCTTCATATACATAAGGTTTTAGAATGATGCAGGCAAATTTAGTAATGCCATTCTATTAAATGTCAATTATTTGGTTGTAAAAAACCGGTTTTTGCCGGTAAAAAACCGGATGAACTGAAAATAAGTATATTTGCATGTACTTATTTAAAAGTTTGATGGAACAAAGAATAAAAGATCAGATTGCCTTCTGTTGGGATACAAACAAGAAAATATCTTTCCTTGTAGGTGCTGGAATTTCAGCAGAAAGTGGCATACCTACATTCCGAGGAAAGGACGGTTATTGGGTTAGCGGATCAAAAAATTACAAAGCCCAAGAAATCGGCACTTTCCGAATGTTTCAACTGGCATCAATGGAAGTGTGGAAATGGTTTCTGTATAGAAAGTCAATAACCGAAGCAGCCAAGCCGAATCAGGGGCATTTTATGTTATATGAAATTGAAAAATTGCTACAAGAGCATTTTGCCCTGATTTCTCAAAATGTGGACAGCCTTCATAAAAAAGCCGGAAATTCGGATGAACGAACCTACCTCATTCATGGAGATTTTGATTATGTCCGGTGTGGGGATAATTGTTCTAATGATATTTACCCTTTTCCGGCCGCTATAAATCTCAAAAACCGGAATAAGGGCATAATCACTGCCGAAGAATGGGATTTATTGAGATGTCCCAAGTGTGGCGAAGATTTGAGGCCACATGTTTTATGGTTTGATGAGGAATACAATGAGAAGTATTTTAAGCTGAATACTGTTTTGAGAATCTCAAAGGAAACAGGACTTTTATTTGTGTTAGGTACTACCTTAGCGACAAATTTACCCGAAAAAATTGTAAAGAACGTATTGGCAAGGAGCGGGTTAATTGTTTTTGTGAATATCGACAAGTATACAGGTTTCTTGGAAAATAAAAAGAATGTAATTTTTAGAGAGGAAAGTAGTAGTGACTTTCTTTTGGAGCTAAAGGAACAAATTGCTCTGATGGTAAAATAACAAAGCCCGGATTTACCGGGCTTTTGTCTTACTTATCACTTACTATATAAAATCGGGCTTTTACAGTTTATTAGTTTAGACTTTCTCGTATATAGTCCCCATCTGGCGAATGGTTTTGGAGGATTGAAAACCATGTCTTTTAAGGTACTTTTCTGTTGTATCAATCGAAGTATGTCCGAAATGATCT
>JAVBNI010000181.1:0-25142 GCA_031551645.1 Bacteroidales bacterium
AGCCTCTTTCGAGCATCTGATCATAATTCCCTCAAGGTAACATTCATTTACTATCGCACTGCACAGTTCAGCCCTTCAATACTTCGTAAGACTTACTGCCTTTTATTCTCGCTTCGGCAGACTTGTATCCGCATCTACTAGGGCTTCTGCTGACTCCTCCCGACAAGCTTTCCGCCGTGCTTCCGAAAAAAAACGTCCGCACGTCCGTGAGGCCTCCCGTGGTAAAACTGATAACCTTCATCCCATATATCCGCATCATTTACCCCGCAACACCCGGATAGCTTTAGGACTTCGTTTTGTTTGGCAAACTCGTCCATGTTGCATAGGCCTTATATGATGTTCGTATTCCTCAGACCGGGATTTTGCCTACAGCTTCTTTCTGATTCCACCTCGCGATGGACACCATTGCCTGCGGCTAACGGTTGGTCGCTACCTACCCCCGTAGTGGACTTACACCACCAAGTTGATCAATCATGCACGGCACACCACGAAGAGGACTTCGAAAAAAATTTTCGAAGTCCTCTTCTACGGTACCGATAGCGGCATATTCATTGATTTTGCAGGCAGGCTTTGATCCCGCGGTACATTTCTGCTTTTTGTTCTGCGCCCATATAATAATATTCAAAATCGCCCAGGTGGGTGTTGGCATCTTCGATAATGATCACCTGGGCATCCTGCGACATGGCAATGTTGTGCCAGGTCTTTTTGGGAATATTGTATGTAATTCCTTCTTTCATTTTTACCATCCGGAATGACAAATGATCTCCGTTTTTTTCAGCAGTAATCAGGACAACCTGGCCTTTCAATAAAACAAAGACTTCGTCGGTATTCAGGTGGACATCAATCTTTTCGACATCCTCAAAGCCTTGTCCGGCTACATGATTCAATTGCGCTACCTGCCAGTTGTTCCTGATGAGAAACGGATTATATCCGCATCCGGTATGGATGTATTCTTCGATTGTCTGTTCCATCATTTGGTATTATAATCATTGATTGCCCGGTAAAATGCATCTATATTCTCGAAAGGAGCATGCGGAGGGACATCGCAACCTGAAGAAATTACAAAATTCCTGTATGACCGGGTGGCTTCCAGTAAACGCATGGTTGATTCATATATCTCTTGTGCACTTGCCATTTTGAACATCGACACCGGATCAAGGTTACCCATCACCAATGCTTCCGGTGGGCAGGCTGCTAATGCATTTACCATATCGATCTGGTTGCCGAAGTGGAATCCGGCGGCACCGGTATAAACCATCGCATCCGTACAATGCCCGGTATTACCACAATTATGTAGTACCACCATGAAGTTCTCGTCCTGTAATTTGTCGACAATCTGTTTTACATATATTGATGAGAATTGCCGGCAATCGTCATTGGACAGGAGTCCGGCTGCCGGTTCGGCCAGGATGATACCATTGGCACCTTGTTGTTTTATTCCCTGGCAGTATGACAGGATAAAATCCGTACATTTTTGCAGCAAGTCTTTAATGGTATGTGGTTCGATATATATCGCCATCATAATTTCGGACATGTCGAACAAACGTCCGGCCAATGAATACGGGCCGATACATCCGCCAAAAACGGGTTTTGCAATATTTTCGGCGATCAGCCGGTTTGCTGCCAGGTATTGAGAAATACGTCCTTTTGAAAGGGAAGGCACTTCAAGTTTTTGTACTGACTCCGCATCAGATACCAACCGTTCCGTAACGCTCGGAACCTCATTGTCGGAAAAGCTGATTTTAGCTCCGAATGCTTCCGCCTCGACCGTCAAATCCATAATGACGGTGACAGCTGCTGCTCCGGGGAACTTTTCACTTAGTGCCTTTACGGCCTGATAATGGACCGTTCCGTCGGTTACGGCGTCCTTAACAGTTTTTCCGATGATTTCGATACCGGGATGGGTCATAATAGGGATTGCTGTGCGCTGGTCACTTTCCGTGATCGACTGCGCCCATTGCTTCATGTTGATTTTCATGGGATTTATATTTGGAAGTTCAAAAAACGGTTAAATTTATAACATTTTATTATCAGAACACCCACTGTTGACAAGGTTTTTTCGTTAACAATGGTCGATAGTTTCTGGTTTTTTATACAATGACATTTAGTTGATGACCCTGACAGGTCTATTGACCCTGTCAGGTCATCGCGCTAACGACCTGTCAGGCAGGCTGACAGAATAGAATTCTTAACCGATCGCATGGATATTTAAATGATCAACAATTCTTTTGCTTTTGTCACAGCTGAATTTGCATTGCTGCTGTATCCATTGGCGCCGATCCGTTCGGCAAATTTTTCATTAACCGGGGCGCCACCCACCATCACTTTCACCTGGTCGCGCAACCCTTCCTGTTCGAGTAATTGAATCACTTCCTGCATGTTATTCATGGTAGTGGTCAACAGGGCGGACAGGCAAAGAATATCAGGTTTTTCAGACTTCACGGTATCTACAAATTTTTGGGCGGAAATATCAACGCCCAGATTAATGACTTCAAACCCGCAACCTTCCATCATGGAGGCTACCAGATTTTTGCCGATATCATGTAAATCGCCTTTGACGGTTCCGATAACGACTTTCCCTATGGTAGCGGATTTTTCACCTTTCAGCAGAGGTTTGAGCAATTCGAGTGAACCTTTCATTGCCCTTGCAGCCATCAGCAGTTCGGGAACAAAGGCCTTTCCTTCCTGGAATCTCATACCTACGGTTTCCATTGCTTTGATCATATAATCGTTGATGATCGCTTGTGGTTCCACACCATCCTGTATGGCTTTTTGGGTGGCTTCCACTGCCGGTTCCATCTTTCCTCCGACAATGGAATCATACAATATAGTTAATTCAGACATTGTATTCTATGTATTTAGAGATGAATATTGAGATTTACATTTTAATATCATTCAGTTAATAATGCGAATCAAGGGTTGGAAAATACTTCTAATATTTTGGACTAAAGCCCCATAGATGGATTGTTCCTTTATCCGTCAGCTAAAGCTGACGGCAATGATTGAAAATAATGTCGCTATTCATTGCCGTTAACTAAAGCTAACGGAATAAAAATGAATGAATTATCAAGGGCTTTAGCCTGAAACCAATTCTTGATTCGCATTAATATCCCTGTCAGCAGCTTCGCAGCCTGACAGGGGCGAAATAAAATTCTTAACCAAACGACAATCATAAACTTTTATAATTTCATGATTTCTTCGTATGATCCGTATTTCCGGGCAGCAGCGACAAAAGCCCTGAAATTCCCGGGTGGAGTGTTGCGGCCCATGGCACAACCCGAACTAACGAAATGACTGCGTCCCTTTGTTGCTGCGATCACATTCTTTACGGCTTCTTCCACTTCCTGGGGCGTTCCAAGTACCAAAGGAAAGCTGGGATCGACATTCCCCATCAACACGGTCGATAAAGGAACCGCCTCGCGGGCTTTCTGCATGTCCAACTGCCAGTCCACTTCAAGGATTTTTGCGCCGGTTGCTCCCATATCGTCAATGATAGAATTGGTATTACCACAGATATGGATCGAAAACGGAATGCCGTAATCCTGTACTTCCTTTACCAACAATTTTTCCGGCTCAAGAGCAAATTCACGGTACATATCCGGCGAGATCAGGTTGGGGCCGGCAAGCGCATCACCAATGGAAGTGGCATGCGCCCCGGCATCTTTTTGTGCTTTGGCAAATATGACACTTGCTTTACGGCAATATTCCAAAACGTCGGCGATTACCTTTTTATCTTCCGTCATCAAATCCATCATAAACTGCGTCGTACCACGAAGCAGGCAGGCAATGCTGAACGGCCCCTGATCGGCGCGTCCCATCACGAACACATGATCGCCGATTTCGTCGACCAGTGTCCGGGTAGCCTCGAGCCATTCGCACAAACGTCCTGCCTTAAGCGGATCGGGAAAGTCCAGTTCGTAGATATCCCGGAGATCTTTCAATACCGGTTCTTCTTCGTTAACGGTGGCAGGTTCGTCATCCCTGAAAATCACTTTGGCGCCAAGCGCTTCGGCGATGGATGCATCGTCAAAGTCGATGACACAACCATCATAACCATATTTTTCCTGCGAAATGGCATGAGCTTTTGCCATCAGTTTGCCATTCCTGTTGATATCGCCAATTCTGAACCCGGCCGTTTCGATGGCCAGCATGAAACATTGGGGTATTACCGGCAAGGTATCGGGTATCTTGCCGTTCAGTACTGCGAGACATCTTTCTAATGAAGTCATTGTTTTCATTGAGTATTTGGTTTTAGATTTATTGTTTTGTTGATATACGGAAGATTATTTCTTTATCACATAAAATGCTGCTACGAGGATATAAACCAGGGCGGCAAGCGGGATCAATAAACTGGTCAATTGGTTGCTTGCGTCGGAAATAACGCCCATCAGGGGTGGCACCAGCGCTCCGCCAGCCACTCCCATGATCATCAGGGCCGATATTTCATTGGTTTTAGACGGATCGGTCTGTAATGCACTGGAAAACACGATGGCGAAGACATTGGCGCACATGAGCCCGACAATGGTGAGTCCGGTCATAATCACCCAGGCATGATTGGTCAGCATCATAAGGATAAATGCCGCAACGGCGGCAAACATGGTTCTTATGAGAAATTTACGGGATGAAACCCTTGCCAGCAGGATAGATCCAGTGAAGGTTCCGACGGTACGGGCAGCATAATAAAGACTACACCCCAGCCCGCCTTTCTCAAGCGGTATATTGCAGCGTTCCAGCAGGTACTTGGGTGTAGCGGTCATCAGACCGATTTCGAAGCCGACAATCAGTACGATAATAGAAAAGAAAACCAACATTGTTTTATTTTTCAGCAAAGCGAATATTCTTTTCCCGCTTTTTCCCGGCTCTTCCTTTTCTTCGTTGATGGGAACAGCAAGCAGCCAGACAAATGAAAGGAGTGTAGCCCCGGCATATATTGGAAAAATCAACTTCCAGTTGCCGAAGGCGCTTGCCGCTACACCGGCTATCACCGGGCCAAGGAATGACGAAATGGCTTTGATAAATTGCCCGAGGGTCAGCATGCTGGTGATCCGGTTGTCCGGGACGACATTGGTCACCAATGGGTTCAACGAAACCTGCAGGATGGTATTGCCTATCCCCAGCAAGGCGAAAGCCAGCAGAACGAAAGGGAAAGTGTACTCAATCAATGGGATGAGCATGGCAATCGTGGTGACCAGGGCGCTCAACAGGACTGTTTTCCTGCGGCCAATGCGTCCCATGATCATTCCCGTGGGCAACGAGAATACGGCAAACCACAGGAATACCATCATGGGAAGAAGATTGGCCAGCTTGTCATTCAACGAGAAATCAGCTTTTACGTAACTGGTGGAAATGTTTACCACATCCACGAAACCCATGATAAAAAAACCGAATAGTACCGGCAGGAGTTGGGAAAGTTTGATTTGTTTATTCATCCGAATATTTTTAATCATTACCAGTCAATGTCGTTTACTTTTAAGGAACAACATCATTCCATTATAAGGGATAATATCGTTTCATTATATTGAAACATATTGTTCCATACGTTGAAACATGTTGTTTCATTATATTGAAACATATTGTTCCATTGTATTGAAACATATTGTTTCATATGTTGAAACATATTGTTCCGTTATGAGGAATATATTGTTCCGTTATAAAGAAAGTCAGTCGCGACATAAACGGCATTGAATGACCGGTTACCAGCTAAATTTGTATGTTTCGATGGCATGATGTCCCACCGGCAACTGAATGTCCTGCCCCCGGATGGGCAATATTTCCAGATCTTCTTCGATGAGGCTGGTTTTGACAAGTTTTTTTGCAGCCACGGGTAGCGATATCTTCACCTGCGTATCCTTTCCGGCCATCTCCGTCAGGCGGATAATCATATCCTGGCTGTTGTCGCATTTCTTGATCGTGCTGATATTTACAAACGGATCAGAGACGGCAACAAAACTCTTTTGCAGAGGTAGCGGCCCGTTGGATGCTGTTGTTTTCAAAACGGCCCGCAGCGGATGATTCGCTTCGACGCCAAAATGATAACCGTTTTTCCACCCTGGCTGATGGGACAGTATGGAAAAAGTGTACCGGTGTGTGCCTTTTTGCTCATACCAGTTGCCTAATCCGTGGCAGCTTTTGTGCGATGACAATAAGATGCCCTGTAAAACAGGATAACCGGCGGCTTCGCGCGACGGATCCACCCAATCGGCTACGGCTACACATGATGACATGGTGACTCCGAACCGGTCACTGCTGGCCGAAATGAAATTCTGGATTTCACGCGGATTAATTTCTTCGGGACGTTGCCTGTAAGTTCCTCCCCAGGCCCAGCCGCCGGGTATGGTTTTCATCTCGTCACGGCCAACTTCGACCACTCCCATAGGCACTTCGTAATGGATGGCATTTTGCTCCATATCGAGAGGCAGTGCGATACGGAACTGGCGGTTGTGTGCGCCGTCGAAATCCTTCAGCACGATATCGAAATCTATTTTCTTGATTGAATGATATATCTTGATTTGCTGTACAGCGACAGTATTTTTCATGTCGCAACTGTTCTCGAACAGTGAAAAGACGGGGCCGGTTTCTACCAGACGCCAAAGGCTTTTTTGGCCGCTTGTCATCCGGATGTCGCCTGGCGTGACAGGATGGATCTGGGTAAATTCCCCTGCGCCATTCCCAGTATATCCGAGATGGAGAATGTCGCCACCCGCAAATTTGGTCGTATTCAGTATGTTCTGTTTGATTTCTTTATCATACAAAGTTTCAATACCTCCATCCCCCAGTGTCACCTGATAGAACTTGTTTTCGTAATAGTTTCCCATCCGGATCAATTCTGCGGGTGCGTTCCGGGATGATTTGGATTTGGACAGGTAATAGGTTTTATAGCCTAAAGACGGCACATCTTCGGCAATGAACGTCAAAAAATATTTTCCGTCGCGGCGGATCAACTGGCATGGCGTTTCCTTGCCAGCCGGGTTGACAATCGCGGCATTGGCAGCGATATCTTTGTCAACTTCCAGCGAAACGACATTTGTCCGTGTCCAGGCCAGGTCGTTGAAAACCACAATCGCATTTTTCTTCGACTTCACCTTTCCTGCTAATGAAACCAATGCTTCGCCGAGTAGTTTTTCTCCTGTATCACGTGCATTTTCCAAACTTGCCTTGAAAATACTGTCGGTGATATTCCCGTTTTTTCCACCCCATCCATGATCGGGATAGATCGATGCCATCCAGGCGCGATCAAAAGAAGCTTTGGGATACGTATCCCAACGGTTGTCGAGCAGACAATTGAAGCTGGTAAACATCTCTGCGGCAGGAAGCGTCACCCCGGCCGCCCTTTTTGCCGAAATAGCCTGGTAATGTGCCGGCCCGTGGATATAAAGCCACAGGTCGGGACGTTCGCCCGATATTCTTTCCATATGACTCGCAGGCACATTCACCGTTTCGAAATAAGCGGTGGCGGTGGAATGACGGAGGCGCGGCAAGGGTACTCCGGCCATGTCGGCAATCTTATTCCATTCGTCGACTACCTTCGAGTAATTGCTGGGCCCCGATGCATCGGTGCTGATCACCACGGCGTAATGCGGTGGAATATTGTGTTTGCGGAAATAGTCGGACCACAGCACACTCCGTTCGTGCAGCTTATGGAAAGCATTCACGGCGCCGTCGTCAAAAAACTTCCAGATCATGATGGCCCAACCGTAATTTCCCGGCGTATAGGTAAATATCTTTGAGCCATCGGGACTGTACCAATCATATAATCCTTCGCGCATACGACTGATGAACAGATTTTTGATGCCACTTTTTGCTAATATCTGAGGCATTTGCAAAGTACGTCCCGGGACATCGATATTATAAGCAGTCACATCGTCGCAACCTGGCAGATTTTCCTTGATCCATTTGCGCCCGAAATATGCCTGGCGGACCAATTGCTCGCCTGATTCCAGGCCTTCGTAAGGCTGGTTGAATGTGGCGCCCCATGTAAACCGGCCTTCGCGGTACATCTTTGCCACTTCATTTTTCCGGTCGGGAAATTCATCTAAAAACTCCATCAGGTTAAGGGTTTGCTCCATGCCGAAAGCGTAACCTTTATCTGTTTCCATCATCTTCATGGCCGGATTGATGATGTCGTATATGCGCTCATGGCGGCATGAGTCCGGGGTATTCATCCAGGCAATATCCTGGTGTGACGAGGATATGATGTGAATGACGCCTTGCTGGAAATAACCCCAGTCCTGAGGAATCAAAGGAAAATACACCTGTTCGAGCACTTGGGAACTGCCGTCAAAAACTTTCAACACACCCTGTTCGCCGATTAAAGGCAGCCAAAGAGTGAGAACATCATTGGCGGGCACAGCTTCGATAAGAGCATTATTGAAAGTTGCTTTTACATTCTTTAGATTCCTTCCGGGATTTATTTTTGCCCGGACACACAAGCCATTTCCTCTTTTTTCATAGTGATATGGTGAATCGTATTCGATATCCACTGTCTGCATCTGGGCAAACATTCCTGTAACAAGGAATATCAAAACGAAAATATTGATTACTTTTTTCATCTGAATGATTGTTTTAATTTGTTTTTCGCCACTGTCAGGGTCATCGACCGCTGACAGGGCTCGTATTCCCTGACAGCGGTCAGTCGACCCTGTCAGCGGGGGCACACGGATTATTCCACCATCAGTTTAAAGGTTTCGATGGCGTGATGGCCGATTTTATAATCAAATGCTGATGAGGTCGACGGTATCTCTTTTCCTTCCTCTTCGATCATATTGGTATGCTGTACTTTTTTGATATCACAGAACAATGAAATCTTCGTCTGAACATCCTTTCCTTCGATATCATAACATCGTATTACCACAGCATCGTCATCCTCACATTTTTTGATGGTACTGATAACGGCTCCTTTTCCGGACACAGATGCGAAGCTATATGCTTCAGGCAGATATCCTTCAGCATATGCAGTGTTGGTGACGACCGTATGAGCGGGTTGATTGATTTGTGTGCCCTGCCGGTAACCGTTTTTCCAGTCGCCCCGGT
Organism: Bacteroidales bacterium; assembly: GCA_031551645.1. Classification (GTDB taxonomy): domain Bacteria; phylum Bacteroidota; class Bacteroidia; order Bacteroidales; family UBA4181; genus JAIRLS01. The sequence continues at coordinate 9,031 of JAVBNI010000181.1, forward strand.
GCGAATACAGGGAAAAACTGAAAGTATGGTTGCCTGGTTGCAGGTAGTAGTTACCCTCACCGTGGCAACTTTTCCTGCTGGCCAATAAAACAGGTTGCAACACCGGATACGCAACCGGTTTGTCGGTCGGGTCGATCCAGTCAAACACGGCCACACTCGAACTGATGGTAATCCCGTTTTTGCCGTCCGAAACGCTGAACCAGTCCTGTACTTCGCGGGGGTGTACGTCTTTACACGGAGTATCATAAATTTGTTCGGGTTTTGAAAATCCGGCGGCTCCGGCAATTTCATCTTTGCCCACTTCAACAACACCCATCGGCACTTCGTATGCTACTCTCGCATTTTGCATGTTCACCGGGAAAGCAAGCCTGAACTCGCGCCAGTTTTCACCGTTGAAGGCATCCAGATCAACTTCGAAATCGATCCGTTTCACAGCCTTAAAAAGAGCGACGCGTATGCTGGCCCTGGTATCACGCATGGGGCAGACGATTTGCAGGACATCCTTTACAGGTCCCGACTCTATCAATTGCCATGCCTGCGGATAATTGCCCGATTTGTCGAAACCTTCCATGGTAGGTTGTTGTACATCTGTAAATTCACCGGCTCCGTTACCTACTGACTGCATGGTAAATAATTCCCCTCCGGTAAATTTGTCCGTTTTGAATAATTCCATTCCCAACTCCTTGTCATAAAGACTTGCAATACCCCCGTTACCCAGCGTTATCCTGTAAAAACGGTTTTCGTAGACATTGCTCCCTGTTTGTGATCCTGATGTTTCCGCGGGCTTTTCGTTTTCTACGAGGTAGAAAGTCTTGTAACCCACAGCCGGAATATTTTCAGCAACAAAAGTAAAGGTCAGTAATTCCTCCCGGCTGGTGTTGTACCGGTGGTTTGCAACGAACTGGTATGGAATTTCCTTTCCTGCTGCATCAATCATCCTGAAATGGGTATTTTTCCTGTTTGTTGCATCCAGTGTAACTGTTACGGGATCGGTACGCTCCCAGGATAATGGGTTGAAGACCGTCACCGCAATATGCTGCTTACCGTTGAATTTTATCTTAGAGGCAATGGCTTCAAGCGACCCGTAAAGGATTTCCTCCCCCTGTGCGCGGGCATACTCAAATTTTTCACGAAAATACTGGTCGGTGATGTGTCCGTTTTTGCCACCCCATCCGTGGTCGGGATAAATGGCCGCCTCCCACGCATTGGTCAGATCCTGCGCGGGATATGCACTGAAACTGTGTTGCAGCAAGGCATTCATGGTGGCAAACTTTTCGGCAGCGGTCAACAACCGGCTCGCTTCACGTGCGGCCGTTAAAGCCTTATGGTGTGTTGGTCCATGGATGTAAAGCCATACATTGGGACGTTCCCCTGTTAACTTGTCAAATTTAGCCGCTTTACTTTTAGCGACGTTCTCAAACGCTTTGGTGGCTGTCGCATACTGTATCAAAGGTAGTCCGTGCGGGTTGCTCTGCCTGATATCGGCATTCCAGGCGGTCATATATTCATCCCAGTTTAAGGGAGTGGAAAAATCGAAAGAGTACAGGTAAAGAAATTCCGGGTCGATTTTCCGGTTGGCGTAATATTTCGACCAGTTGCCGAGCAGCAGGGAAAACGTGTCGGTGCGTGCCGCGTCGGTCTTGGCAGCGCGTACAGGGCGGCCAAAACATTCGTATTGCCCGGGCGTCCAACCCAAGATAGAACTTCCGTCAGGGCTGTACCATTGGTAGAACCCGGGTTGGTGGCGGCTGAACATATAGTAAGGTATCCCCGACTTGGCCAATATCTGCGGAAACTGGAGCGCCATGCCGGGGACGTCCTCGTTCCATGCCGTCATGAAATCGCATCCGGGAAGCATTTTTTTCAGCCATTTACGTCCGAAATAAGTTTGCCTGATCAGCGCCTCGCCATCATACATCGATTGGTAAGGCTGTTTGTACGTGGCGCCCCATTCCAGGCGTCCTTCGCGGGTGTATTTCAGGATTTCCGGATATCTTTCGGGATGACGTTCCAAATACTCTTTCAACGAAAGCGCGTCCTCCACAGAAAAGCAAAAGGTGCTGCTTTCGGCCAATCTTGCCAGCGCCGGGGTGATCATATGTTCGTCCCTGAACCGGATACATGCTTCGGGGGTGTCCATCCATGCGATGTCCTGATGGCTCGACCCCACAATGTATAAATGTCCGTTCCTGAAATACCGGGCGTCGTCCTGGGCAAAAAGTGCCGGAGCCGGTATTAACAGGGCGAGAAGAAATAAGAATAGTATGTTTTTCATAATCACCATTGATATTTCAATTTGTAGGTTTCAATGGAATATCTACCCAATTTTATCTCATTGACCCGTTCTAGTTCTTCTTCGACCAGGTTTACCCGGATAATTTCTTTGGGTGTATATTTTGTTGACAGCTTAAGCGTTTCAGTTTGATCACTTGTGTTGTATAAACGGATAATCAGACTTTCGTCATCTTCACATTTTTTGATGGCCGAAACGACTACGTTTTCGTTCTGAATATCAAAGAAGCTGAACGATGTGGGCAATGCGGCATCCTTGTACATCTTTGGCGAAAAAACCGCTTGCAGGTTTTCGTTTGCCGCCTGTCCGAACCGGTAACCTTTTTTCCAGCCGGCTGGATGCGATGTCAGGGAAAAGTGAAAATAGTGGTCGCCATATTGCAGGTACTCGTTACCTTCGCCATGACAGCTTTTCCTTGATGCAAAGAGGATGGGTTGTATCACGGGGATCCGGACAGGATTGGTTGTCGGGTCCACATAGTCGGCCACAGCTACCGATGAGCTTAAAGTTACGCCGAAGTCCTTGCCCGAAACACCGATCCAATTACCGATACCTCGAGGACGTTGATCCTTGTTTTCCACATGATAACGCTCACCGGCCGCACCGGGCATTTCGTCCTTACCTACCCGTAATACACCGTAGGGCACATCATATGTTACTTCGCCATTCAGTGCATTAACAGGTAGCATCATACGATATTCCCTGTAGAGGATACCTTCCCAGTTGAGGATGGCAATATCAAAATCTATTTTCTTGATCTGGTGGTAAACAGTCACGGTTTGCTCTACTACGGCATTCCGTATTTTGCTCCGGTAGAAGAACGAAGTATACACATCACCGTTCTCTTTGACTGTCCACCGGGGCGAATAATTTGACACTTTATCAAAACCTTCCATGGAAGGCTGTTGCACTGCGTCGAATTCTCCTGCTCCATTTCCCACCGATTGCATGGTGATGACTTCTCCGCCCAGAAACTTGGAAGCATCAAGCAATTGAACTCCCAGCTCCTTATCTTCGATCTGCCTGATTCCGCCATCGGTCAGTTCTATCTTGTAAAACGAATTTTCAAACCTGTTGTCCCGGACAACGGGCGCTGTTGTTACACCGGTTGTTTGCGCATCGAGATAAAAGGTTGCAAGACCCAGCGAAGGAACATTTTTTGCCACAAAATGAAGGTCGGCAGCGCAAATAGTTCCGTCGGCATGACGGTTGACATTGGATAACTGGCAAGGGACCGGATTTCCAGAAGCATCTTTCACCGATACGGCTTTGGCATATCCTTTTTCCAACTGAATGGGAACAGTCACGGGATCATCCCTTTTCCACGACAATGTGTTAAATACAACGACAGGAATACCGCCGGAAGTCCTTGCCTGTACCTGTGATGCTAAGTTGTTGATTCCTTCTTCGAGCATTGTCCCGGCTTCGGATAAGGCAAATTCATATTTCCGCTGGAATGTGTTGTCTGTGATAATCCCATTTTTCCCACCCCATCCGTGGTCGGGATAAATTTTTGACTCCCATGCCCGCAATAACCTGCCGGCAGGATAATGCATAAAATTACCGTCTACCAGCGAATTGAACGAAGCTACTTTTTCGGCGGCAGGCAGCAGGATGTCGCCTTTCCGGCTTGCTGTTATCGCATGTTCGTGCGAAGGTCCATGGATATAAAGCCACACGTCGGGGCGTTCGCCCATGATTGACGAAAGTCCTGTGGTCGATTTGTCCAGCGCATGAAAAAAATCGTCGGCTGTCGCGTAACGGAATTTGGGCAGGTTAACTTTGGTTTTCTTTTTACCTTCTGTTTGGATATAGCGGATATCATTCCACTTGGTTGTAAACGGTCCGCAATTTTTCACCGGCCGTTGATCCCAGATAAACTCGTAGTTAAGCATTGCCGGCATCACTGCTTTGGTTTTCGGTACGTTATTGAACTTGGAATACCACAGCACCGACTCTTTTGCCATTTCCCCGATGGCTGCGGTATCGTTTTTACCCAGCACATTGTAGAAATAGATATAATGTCCCGGCGAATATGCCCTTACTTTCGACCCGTCGGGCGATTCCCAATTGAACAACCCCCGCTCGTGCCGGCTGATGATCAGGTTCTCGACTCCGGCCTTGGCCATGATCTGCGGCATCTGGAGGGTACGTCCCGGAACATCTACGTTGAAATACGATAATGCCTTGTAGCCATCGAAATTCTTTTTCAACCACCGGTTGCCGAGGTAAAACTGACGCGCCAGCGACTCGCCCGAATACATTTCCTCGTAAGGTTGTATGTAGGTGGCGCCCACGCAAATCCTGCCTTCTTTCATGTATTTGGCAATCAGGTCTTTTTTGTCCGGATGACGATGAATATATTCCATCAGGATAGATGTCTGCTCAATATCCATCCTGAAAGTCGGATCTTTTTCAAGGCGTTCCAGGAAAGGAGTCAACCACATGGTGTCGCGGTTGATGATACAGGCATCCGGATGATCCAGCCAGGCAATGTCCTGGTGGGTAGTGGTGAACAAATAGATTTCGCCGGTACCCAGTTGGGATTTCGACAAGTTCTCCAACAACCGGAAGGTTTTGTCGTTTACGGTTATCGTCCCGTCGTCCTTCTGTCCCCAAACGGAGACAGCGGAGAGAAATACAAAGAGAATGATGAATGCTTTTTTCATTGCCATGATTTTGTCCGTTTTTGGTGAAGAGTTAAAACCTGCCGGGCGTTAACAACCCGACAGGTCTGCTAAGATACAATTAAGTAATTAATTATTGATAATTGATTATTGATTATTGATTATTGACAATTAACTTCGTTGAACTCGCAAGCTCGGTTGGCGCAAAGCGCAGAAATTCAATTATAAAACAGAATGTCAAAACAGCGGTTATTTATAGTGGCGTACTTAATATCCGGGATTTTGTGTTAATTCCGTATTTGTTTGCCGTTCACGCAAAGGAATAGGGAATAAAAGCTGGGTTTCCTTCAACTTGAATGCCCCGTTTCCGTAAGGAAATGTATAACCCACGAAGTCGGATATCTTGTTGTTGACCAGATCAAATACCTTGCGGGTGCGCGCCATATCGAACCATGTCTGGTTTTCAAAACACAGTTCCCAGTAACGTTCTTTCCACACGGCTTCCCTGAAATCGTTCTGGGATACAAAATCGGCCGATGTTTTATCGCTAAAGCCTGCCCTGCCTCTTACCTTATTGTAACATTCCAATGCCAGGGCATCAGGACTTCCATCCGCTTCGTTCCGGGCTTCGGCATAAACCAGCAGGATGTCGGCATAACGCAGGTTCGGGTAATTCTGTGATCCCTGGTTGTTGCCCATAGCTGCATCATCAAAAAATTTGTATACATGTGCCGGAAATGTGACAATAGTCGAAGGGTCGGTCCATTTCGGATAATTGGTATAAAACCAGCCCCTTTCCTGTACTCGCTTGTCGGCGCGGTCGAATGTCCGGATGAAGGACGAGTCGGGGAAGAAACAACCATATTCGTCGGAATAGCTTGAAATACCAGAATAACGGGGCAACAACCATGGATGAATAGCATGTTCGGCAATACCTACGGCAAACTGGGTCTGAAAGATATGTTCCACCGTATTACGCTTGTCCCGGTTACGTAAATCGTCAATGTTGGGAAACAGGTCGTACCAGTTGTTGGTGATTACTTCTTTTGCTTTTGCTGCTGCTTGCGCGTACATTTCGTTCTTTTGCAACGGATATCCGGCCATAGTCAAATACACCTTTGCCAAAAGCGATTTCACTGCCCCCATGGTTACTCTACCCGAAGTTGAAGTATTGGGTAGTGTTGTTTTTTCAGCTTCGGTCAAATCCGAAACAATCAGCTTGTAAACATTTTCCACCGGTGACCTGGGAATGTTGACTTCTTCAGCCGATTCTGTCGGTTTATCCCGCAAAGGAATATCGCCGTACATCTGCACCAGCATGAAATAGTAATAGGCCCTCAGGAAATACGCTTCGCCCATATAGTTTGACAATTCACTGTCAGTCAAGCCAGGAATTCCGGGCAATTTTTCAATGGCAATATTGCAGTTTTCGATTCCTTCGTAATATGACTGCCACCAATCCCAGGCATACAGGTTGTTATCGCTGGCGTTGGCCTCACGGAATTCAGCGCTGTATGATGCTTGCCCGATGGATGTATTGCACATGCCGGTGGCAAATTCCAGCATGAAGAAAGGGCTTTCGCCGTACGTGGCAACTCCCCGGTAAGGGCGGCGGAGCAGGTCGTAACATGCTGAAACAGCTTGCTGCGCATGTTCGGGCTTGGTATAATACGTCTCAGTTGTGAAAAAAGTCTTGGGATCAACTTCCAGGTAATCATTGCAACTTTGGACAAAGATCAGAGATGTTATACCGACTATGTATAATATTTTGTTTTTCATATTATTGTGAATTAAGTTTGTTAAAATATCAGGTTGACACCGACATTGAAGTAACGTGCTTTAGGATAGTTCATAAATTCAACTCCTTGGGCAAAAGTATCGCCATAATTTGTTGTTTCCGGGTCATATCCTTTATATTTGGTTATCAGGAAGAAATTCTGGGCATTAACATACAGTCTCAATTTCTGGATTTTTATTTTACTCATCCATTCACCGTCAAAACTGTATCCCAGCACAATATTGCTTCCCCTGATAAACGACCCGTCCTCGATATAATGGCTGTTGAGTTTCAGTTCCGATCCGTCGCCTTGCGAGTCAACGCGCACACTGGCTATATCGGTATTCTGGTTGTCTGGCGTCCATGCATTCAGTACCGATTTAAAGGAGTTGGACAACGTCTGGCGGTCTTCCAGGGTTGAGTAATCCAGCCTCATGATGTCGTTCCCGTATTTGAATGCAATGTCAAACGACAAATCGATGTTTTTGTAACGAAGGGTTGAACTCAGGTTGCCTTCGAATTTGGGCAACCCGTTTCCGATAATGACCCTGTCGTCCGAATCGATCTTGTCGTCTGTGTTTTGATTCCGGAATTTCAAATCACCCGGCTTGCGTCCGAATCTGGCGGCTTCGGTGGCTTCGGCTGTGCCCCATGTACCGATTCTTTCATAACCGTAATATGAATTGACAGCTTCTCCAACTCTCAGGATATTTGTCGCATCCAGAAAGTATGGGCCTAAGGTGATGTCCTCATCCTTCTCGCCGAGTTTGAGGATTTTATTTTGGTTGGCAGAGATCAGGAAATCGATGCTCCAGGAAAAATCTTTAGTCAATACAGGTTGTGCATTAATGGTCAGTTCAAATCCCTTATTCTCCATGTTACCAATGTTTTTCATCACAGTAACATACCCCGAAGAGGATGCCACCGGCGAATCCAATAATAAATCAACAGTTTTCTTGTAGTAATAATCGAAAGTAAAATTCAGGCGGTTTTTGAATAAGCCGAGATCTACCCCGACATCAAATTGGTCGGTGCGTTCCCATTTCAGATCGGGATTGGGAATACGTCCGCGGCCAATACCATTGTACCGGTTACCATCGAAAATTGCCACATAAGTTCCGGTCGAAGAGATTGCCTGGAAATTCGGGATGGCGTCATTACCTGTTGCACCGTAGCTTGCACGTAATTTCAAACGGGAAATTACGCTCAGCGATTTCATGAAATCTTCTTCGTTGATACGCCATGCAACGGCTGCCGACGGGAAAGTGGCGTATTTGTTGTTGCTGCCGAAACGTGAAGAACCGTCGATACGAGTGGTTACCGTAAACAAATATTTGTTATCCAACACATAATTGATACGTCCGAAATAGGAATTCATTTTCCATTCGTCCCAGCCTGATGCTCCCGGACGGGGATTGCTTCCCACACCCAGGTTGTTGTATTGATAAAAGTCGTCGGCAAAATTTTGTGATTCGGCGTTGACCGACTCATAGTTGTTTTTGTTCCAACTGGCTCCCACCATCACATTTAGGCTGTGAATTTCATTAAAAATGTTGTTGTATGCCAGATAGTTTTCGTTTTGCAGATAGATCGTTCTGCTGGCACCTATATTGGCTACGCCACTTTGGTTTTTCGAGATGGAGCTCAATTCACGTCCACTATAACGGTCATTCTTTCCCCAGGTTACCTGTCCTGCAAATGATGATTTGAATTCCAATCCTTTGGCTAATGTGAGCGTAATATTAAAATCACCCAACCCTTTGGTTGTGGTGTATTTGTTGGTCATATTTTCTAACAAGTTGACCGGATTTTCACCGCCTTCCGTTCCTGCGTGCTGGGCATTGCTTCCCCAACTTCCATCGGTATTATGAAGCGGGATAATGGGAAGTTCCTCCAGCATCATACGCGGGGCATTCAGTCCGCCCGCCCCTTCGGTCGGGTCGTTCTTTTCGGTATGCAGCACGGCAATATTCATGTCTGCCTTCAACCAATGGTTGACTTGGTACATGTTCGACAACCGTGCAGTATACTTTTTGTAGTAGGTGTTCAGCATGATACCCTGGTTGTTGTCATATCCCAACGACAAAGCCGAATTTAAGTTTTCAGTTCCGCCCGTGATCGATAATGCATGACTGGTCGATACAGCGGTCCGCGTCGCTTCGTCCTGCCAGTCGGTGTCGTATTTCGGGGAACCATCGGGATTGAACAAGTCGGGTTCCGTCTTGGCAAAATCAGTCATGGTTCTTCCCGGGACATACGCCCAGGCTTGTTTTTCCATCGCCAGGTATTCTTCCGAATTCAATACGTCTATTTTCCGGTCTTTAGGCAGATAACCGATACCCACGCTCCCGTTATAGGATACCTGGGCGGCTCCCGATCGTCCTCTTTTGGTGGTCACGATAATGACGCCATTGGCTCCCCGCGCTCCATAGATTGCTGTAGCTGAAGCATCTTTCAATACATCTACCGATTCGATATCAGCGGCATTCAACATGGTAAAATCAGCGCCAATCACCCCGTCTATCACAAACAGCGGATTATTGGTAGCATTGATTGAGTTGAAACCCCGGATGCTTGACTTGAATGTCCCACCGGGAGCCCCTGTATTGTTATTAATAGTCAAACCGGCAACTTTTCCCTGCAAGGCGCTCATCGGGTTGGCGCTTGGTTTTTGCATGATGTCGGCGCTGGAAACGTTCGAAACAGATCCCGTTAGATCCGATTTTCTGATACTTCCGTAACCTATAACAACAATTTCTTCCAGTTCCTGAACATCTTCAATAAGAGTAATTCTCATCATATCCCGGCTTACTTTAATTTCCTGGGAAATGTATCCAATATACGAAAACACCAATGTGGCATTTTCATCGGGTACGAAAAGTGTAAAATTTCCATCAGTATCTGTAGATGTGCCGGTGGTGGTTCCTTTCAAAAGAACCGTTACGCCCGGAAGGGTACTGTTCTGATTGTCAACAACCACCCCTGTTACTTGGAAACGGTTTTGCTGGGCATTGACAATCACAGAAGATAGAATACAAAACGACAATAATATCTTTTTAATTTTCATGATTTTACAATATTAATTCTTGATACATTTTTTGGTTTTAGTTTTTGACTACGTCATTTTCAAATTGATTTTCCTCTCATTTAATCCATAGGCATTTATTTTTTGATGATGATATATGATCCCTTACTTAATCGATTAAGTAATATTATATTTTTACAATTTCGAGACCTGTCGACAACTTAATCGATTAGGTTGTTGTGGAAATAAAAATTATTATTTATGAATGGAAACACATTTTTACAGGCAGAACAATTTGCCTATTTTCGGTTTTTTTCTTTTCAATATTTTGAATCAGAACATTTACAGCTTCTTCCCCTATGCCTTCGATAGGCTGAATTGCTAATGACATGTTCGGGGCCAATATGCTGAACGAAGGGCTTCCATGAAAACATGCCAGAGATATTCGCTTTGTAATATTGATATGGTGCGCATAAAAATACCTTAAACCTTCCAATGCCAGGTAATGCGTGGCAAAGCAAAAACCATCCACATCCGGAACTTCATGGAACAACCGGTCGAAAGCTTTTATCAATTCTTTTTCATAATCCGATCTTTTAACTTCAATATATAAATTGGAATTCAAACGATTCTTGGTATCAGACAATGCTTTTTTATATCCGTTGTATCGCAAGCCCATCACAACCAGATTAGTATCTGTCGTGACAAATGCTACTTTTTTCCGTCCCAGTGCGAGTAGATGTTTTGTCAACTGATAGCATCCGCCTTCGTTGTCCACCAGCACATAGTTGGTGTCTAATTCGGGAAAAAACCGGTCGATCAGGACAAAAGGAAACGATTCGTTAATCAGGCTTTCAATTTCTCTTTTCGAATGTTTGGTCGGAGCAATGATCAATCCGTCTACCATTTTCGATTTAAGCATCTGGATCATTTTTGCCTCTCTCTCCGAGTCAGCTTCCGAACTGCAAAACGTGAGCGTAAAGCCACAACTTTCCGCTTTCAATTCAATTACACGGGCAATCTGCGCATAAAATTCATCGCCTATGGACGGGACTACCAATCCTATTGTTTTACTTTCTCCGCTAATCAGGCTCTTTGCCAATAAATTGGGTTGATAATTCGCTTTTTTTGCATATTCTAGTACCCGTTCCTGTGTAGCCAGACTTATCTTTTTTTCATCGCCTTTTCCCGCCAATACCCATGATACAGTGGTTCTGGAGACATTTAGTGCTTTTGCTATGCTTTTGAGGGACAGACTCATTTGGAATTAAATTTTAACTTAATCGATTAAGTTATGGGCAAAGAAAATAAGAAAATTTATAAAGTCAATTTATTTTGACATTTTTTAACATTTTAAAAAAGATATATATTATTTTGTTTCTATTCCATTACCAGCCATGTATAGCTATTGGCCGGAATGGTAACTTTTATCTCGATACAATAATCCCTGTCTACCTTATAAGTCGCGGGTTTGGCTTCCTGAACCCGTATTGCGAGCTTGTCATGTTTGCCGGTATAGTATACTGGTAGCTTGATGGTACGGGAAATATCATCCGGCAAGGGATTATATAGCATCACTAAAGCTTTTTCTTTCAGCCGGGGGTTGACGTGCATGATCCCGTCCCAGTCGCAACCATCGGCGCGACGTAAGTGAATGATATCCGAATTGAGGATGTCACGATATTTCTTGTACCAAGTGACTACTTGTTTTACCACAGCCTTAGTTTCGTCGGTATCATATAACCGTGGACCACGATAACAGGCCTGTATACCAGCTCCATAATATTGAACCATTAGTTGCTCGTAATCGGATAAATGTTCGCTCAATGGCTCCAATACTGCATCGGCTCCGCCGCCATGATATGCAGTAAGCGGAACGAATCCCCAACCCATCGACGGTGTTTTGAGCCACGTGCCGTCATATATGTTTTGTCGGTTGAGGATACGTTGCCGGTCACGCGGCAGGGCGAAATTTACTTCCCGGTAACCCAGGGCGATCTTGTTGGTTCCATCCAGAAAATACCAGTCGGGAGCATTCACATAAATACCATTTTCGCTACACCAACGATAAAAACCTTTCTGGAGTTCCATCTGGCGCCATTGCGAGTCGTACAATCCTTCGTGCCCGGGATGTGAGGTGGAAGCGCATACGTCGCCGGGATAGGGGCCGTCATTTTCGAATATATCAAACCCTGTCCGGGTAAACATATATTTCAGGTTTTCGAGGTATTTCAATCCCCATTTACTCCCCAGACAAGGTGCATTACCAAAAAATGCGCCTCCGGGCTTTCCTGTTTTGGGGTTAATAACATCCGTTTCGGGACCTATCGTACGGCTCGAGAATAACGAATAGCATCCGATGAGGATATTTCGCTCGTGGGCATAATCGGCCATCCGTTTCATCCTGGTGATATTCTCTTCGGAAACGTCCTCGATTTTAATGTGGCTTCCAAAACTGAGGATCAATGCCTCATAACCAGTAGCCACACATTGGTCAATGGCAGTATAAACCTGTTCGTCAGTCCGGCTAACCAAATGCATGAAAATAGGATTTTCGGTAGTCCACGGCGCAACTGTGCGATACATCCGTCGTACGGCCAAACCGTTGCGTTCCCGGTCATAACTGTCCAGCAACAATTCAAAGCTGTGTGGTGACCGGAATATTTGTCCGGAAGCAAGCCGCACATTCGGATCAACCTTGGGATATATCTCCAAGACGCACGGCGTATCAAAATCGTAGTTTACCTGGGAGGTGTAATTGTAATCACGTTTCCAATGTGTTGTCTGGTCACTGATATGGTAATTCATCGCATTGTTGAAGGCATAGTTCGTCTCGACATACAGGTAATGTGGCTTAAGCATTTCTTCGGGTTTGCCCACCACTGCCGACTCTTCCTCCACCAAGGCAAGGTTTTCGCTCACCACCCTGTTGATGATAACCGAACCGGCATCCTTATTGACCACTTCCACCCATTTGTTCATTAATGGAATGCCATCATATAATTCGTAATGCACAATTACTGTAATTCCTTTCAAGCGGGATGTTTTCACCGGAGTGTAGAAAAATGACAATGTACGTCCGGTTGGTAGATTCGGATTACTGCACCAGTGTTTTGGTTTCCAGTTGACATATGGCAGGATATCTGATGTCTTGATGTCGGTTAGTCGAAATTCACTGTCTTCTGCCGTAAAACCGTCAATCCATTCCGGTTTCAGATATGCCCTTTCAACCTGGCCGTCCAATCCACCAATTTTGTATTCGATCAAATCAATGGTGACAATGGCTTCAGGGTTTATGGCGCGTATCATCTGTCGGTTTGATGTCATGTTAGTATAGTCTGTACATACTACGGCATGTGTTACTCTGAATGTGCGGCGTACCAGTCCGTTACTCATGATAATGTCCTTTTTCCCGGCAGATGCATATATTCCAGCCTTGAAAGATTGATTGGTGAGCAGCCAGTCCTTTTCTTTTGCCGGTGACCTGTTTTCCGTATATAAGGGCAACTGCTCGATCAGTCCGATTCCGGGCTGCGCATGCGTGGTAAAAAGGGACAGAAAGCACAAGACTATAGTTAGATATTTAGATTTTAAGTTCATTTGAGTAATTATTTGAAAATGTTTTCAATACTTAAAACGACAACGCGAATCAAATTGCCGGTCGAACAGTTTACAGCAAAAATCAAGTGTTATATGAAATATGTCAGACATACGATTAAATCATTGATAAAAGCTTGTGATAAAGGGTTTTTACTGTCCGGATTTCAACATTGCCCTGAATTTTTCCACACCCGAAGTCGCCTTTTCCCGGATCACGGTGATCTGGCGTCCCGAATGGGATACTTCATTTGGGTCGACTAAGTAGACAGCCGCATTCCGGGGAGCATAACCGACAAGACTTGCTGCCGGATATACATTCAACGATGTTCCTATGATAAGCAGGATATCGGCAGTTGCAACAATGTCGATAGCTGGTTCGATCATAGGGACAGCTTCGCCAAACCATACGATATGCGGACGTAACTGGCTCCCGTCGGAAGCTTTTTCTCCCCATTCAATCGGTCGGTATCCTATATCAACAATAAGTCTGGGATCGGCTGAACTACGTGCTTTGGTCAATTCCCCATGTAAATGGATGATATGGCTACTTCCCGCTCTTTCGTGCAAATTGTCGACATTTTGCGTCACGATAATAATATCGTCATCTTTTTCCATTTCAGCTAAAATACGGTGCCCTGCGTTCGGCTCTACCGTATCGAGTTGCTTGCGTCGATCATTGTAGAATTTCAGCACTAACTGGGGGTTCTTGTGCCATCCGTCAATACTGGCTACTTCCATCACATCGTATTGTTCCCAAAGCCCGCCGGAATCACGAAATGTAGTGATCCCGCTTTCAGCGCTCATTCCGGCGCCTGTTAAAACAACAATTTTTCTACGCTGGCTCATTTTTATACTTTTTGATTGACGATTTCCTTGTCAACACAAAGATAAACACATTTCGACCGGTAACAGAATATTGGCTGTAAAATAGTTTGAATCGAACCTGAATTGATCTTTTTTGTTAAGACATGTATAAATCACGTGTAAATGAAATTTTTTAAATATTTGATTGGTATTTGTGTAGTTATGCTTGGAACGACTTATACGGTTCAGGCGTCCATTAATTTTCCAAGAGTTGCATTTACCTTTGATTTCAATACTTGTGGTACTCTTGGCCCACGATTTCAATTATTCAGTTACGACAAATATTTTGGAGATCGAAAGTGGAAGACAGATTTGGAAGATATAAATACCAAGAGCCTGATAAGCTATTCCTACGGGTTGGGTTTTGGTAGTTACAAAGTCCCGTCTACGGATCATGATGATAATGATATATATCACCTCTATGGCATGTTTTTGTTAAGCTACCAAAATAAGAGCTTTTTTGAACCTTTTATTGGCATTTATCCCGGTTATGCATGGGGTGTTGAAAAAGGTTTTTTTATTAATCCGACAACAGGTGTTAACATAAGGGCATTCTACTTTAGTGAGGATTGGAATACCAGATTACTACAAACATTTATCCAATTGCGCGTCGAATACAATACACAATTGTCATCTGTTTTCTTTGGAGCAGGCTTGATCTTGCATTTTTTCTATACTCCTCCCTTTAAGGACAGGTTTCCTAAAATACCTGACTGATATGACTGGTTGTTGGGTTGATCAGTACGATTAAAATCAACTGTGGGGTAATGTACAGATGCGGATATTCGGACAGGAATTGCCGCATTTCATAAAAACGGTAACTTTACCACGTTCATGTTTTTCAAATATTGCGTTGTAGTGGATGAATTGATCCATTTTTCAATTGTATCGAAACTTTTTCTAAAGTCAATATATCACAAAACAAAAGCCAATGGATAACAATTTATTATATGGTTTGATCGGGTATCCTCTGTCACACTCATTTTCGCAAAGGTATTTTACCGATATGTTTGTTTCGGAAGGTTTGTTGAATTATTCATACAGGAATTTTCCCATAAGCAATATCAGGGAGCTACCTGATATTATTTCTAAGAATACTGCTTTACAGGGGTTTAATGTGACCATTCCTTATAAGGAACAAATCATACCCTATATTGATGAATTGGATCATGTGGCTACAAAAGTAGGCGCAGTTAATACGGTACAGGTCATCCGTAATGGTGGGAAAAACTATCTGAAAGGTTATAATACCGATGTGTATGGGTTCAGCAGTTCGCTTGAAGAATGGATTTCTTTGCGTGGAGTACAGTTACCGAAACAAGCATTGGTGCTGGGAACGGGTGGCGCTTCCAAAGCGGTGGCTTATGCCTTATTTCGCCTGAATATAGAAGTGCATTTTATATCGCGCAATGCTGGAACTAATATTTATAAGACTTATGAAAAATTAGAAGCAGCTGATATGAGTGCCCACCAACTAATTGTCAATACTTCACCTGTCGGGATGTTCCCTGCAGTAGATCAATGTCCCGATATCCCGTATCAACATCTGAATGGAAATCATTTTCTATACGATTTAATTTATAATCCCGAAGAAACCTTATTCATGCGCAAAGGTAAAGAGATGGGGGCTGCCGCTCGTAATGGTGAGCGTATGCTTTACCTGCAGGCAGATAAAGCGTGGGAAATATGGCAGGGCAACTTGGATGAGGAAAACAAAAAACTTGGATGATGCGATGTAGAGACGGCGCGCGCGCCGTCTCTACCACTAAGGGCTTGTCTATAAATAAGTATCGGTATAGGCGCTTAGTGCGCACTAATTAAAAAATGATGCTACCTTTGTAGCATGGGCACAAGAGATCGATTTATGGGGGTTAATTCTATATATTTTTATGAGCGATTTCCGGAAGAAAATGCCTGTTATCGTTA
>JAVBNI010000240.1:0-5682 GCA_031551645.1 Bacteroidales bacterium
CATCCGGCTTGCCATCCGGCTCGTATTCCAGTTCATCGGCGGTGTGATCCAAATCGCTTTTGTGTTTATCATCCTTTGGCTTTTATCCTTAATCTCTTGATGGTATGGCTAAAAATTATGATTTGAGTGAGGCAAGGATATACGTGGGTACTTACCACAAGTATAACGAAGGTTCCCTTGAAGGAGCATGGCTCGAGCTGGCCGGTTATTCCTGTGTGGATGAGTTTTGGAAAGCATGCCGGGAACTGCACAGGGATGAGAGTGATCCGGAATTCATGTTCCAGGACTGGGAAGATATCCCGGATGACATGGTCAGTGAAAGCTGGCTGTCCAGCAATTTCTTCGACATACGCGATGCTTTGAAGGATTTGGACGGAGACGAGCAGGAAGCCTTCTTTATCTGGTGTGATGATGGCAGTGTTAATGTTTCGAAGAAAAACGCGAAAAAGCTGGTGGAGACATTCCAAGATAAGTATCAGGGCAAGTATGACGATGAAGTAGATTATGCCTATCACGTCGTTAAGGACTGTTACGACCTGCCTGATTTTGCATTGGCCTATTTTGACTACAAAAGCTTTGCCCGGGACATCTTTATTGACCGTTACCGGTACGTAGGCGGATATGTATTCTTGAGGAGGTAATTTCCGTAACAGGCAATTTCCGGTAAGCCATGTCATACAAATGATGTGGCTGCCTATTTATAAGCCTTAATATCAAAATAATATAAAATGCAAACATTTGATTTTTACAAGGATGAAAAAGTGGTTTACTGGGAAAGGACTTCTTTCTCGGTGAAATCGAAAACCTATGAAGATGCCGAGAATGTTGCAAAACAACTGTTGGAAACCGGATTAAACGAGTCCGAAACAGTATCCATTGATGGTTGTTGTTTCGTTGAAAATGTTGGTATCCCCATGACACCTGAACAAAACAAGGGAGTTTCCACGGTCAGAATTTTTAATAGTAATGATCAATTAATCGCCTCAAACAGAAAATTTACAAAGACGATGAGGTGAAAATATTTATTTTTCAAATTTAGATTTTAAACCAAAAAAGAAATATCTTTGAGTCAAAATAGAGTTATTTGAGCAAGTAAATCAATGCATTGTAAGGCAAATCAGTCGTTACTAAATCGTTACCCATCTGGACGTAATGTTAAATTTGTGTGCTGATATACAGATAGTTGCATCAAAACGAAACGATCTCATGAGCCAAAGCGAATAATTATCAATTGTCAATTACTTAAAATTGCGATTTAAATAAATCGGGTGTTACTTTGTGCAGATGACACATTAAAATGTCCGGACATTACCGATGAAAATAGATATTGAAGATATCAATTATGTTGACTCACATGAAGAGTTGAACCGGATACCCAGAAAGGATCCCGATCCTCCCAACGCGAAAAAGGCATGGTCTGTTTTTTCCAAAATGATTGTTCCGCCGGGTGATTCAACAGGAAAGCATCCGCGTACATGCAAGTATCTTTTTATTGCACCTACCAACAACAATATAAGGTCTTCGAAACCTGTGCAGGAACTACTGGATGATTCGGTATTGCTATGTCGTAAGGAGCTTCATTCCAATCGAGTATATCTCCATGCATGTTTGAATGCTCCGAAAGTATTCTACAAAATACTGACAAGTACAGGATTTCTTCGTAAATCATACACGAAAAAGTTTATCCGTTTTTGTCTTTCATACGGATATTTTCATGAAGCCCATCGCATTCTCAGGCGTTTGAAACCGGAAATAGTTGTACTTTCCAACGATCATGCCCCTTTACCACGAGCATATATGCGTGCGGCTCAGATGCTGGAAATCCGAACGGCGTACATTCAACATGCTTCTGTGACGGAGTATTTTCCACCATTGGAAGTAGATTATGCTTTCCTGGATGGGGAAGAATCCTTGGAAAAATATACCCGGTTGCATGAATGTCATTCTACGGTTTTCCTTTCGGGAGCCAGTCGTTTCGATATTCTGACGGAACAACAACAACAAATGTTTTCCCCTTCCGGGTGCAAGGTGGGGATTGCGATTAATCCTGTCGATGATGAAAACAAAGTGATTGCTTTCATCAAAAACCTGTCGGACAATCCCGAAATAAGGATAACTATCCGGCCTCATCCTGCTATGCATCCGGGCGAATGGAAAGGTTTTGCAGAAGCTCTAAATTGCGAAATTTCCGACTCCGTCGTGGAAAGTCCCTTTCATTTCATCAGTCGCCATGATGTGTTCATTTCCGGAATTTCGTCCTTTCACTTAGATGTGGCTGCATGTTCAAAACGCAGTTTCTATTACAACTTTACCGACGGACAGCCGGTAGATTATTACGGGTATGTCAAAATGGGATTGATTATGGATATTTCCGGATACGAGCCTGATAAAATCATTACATTATTGTTGTCTTCGGTTCAATCGTATCGAAATCCGGCGACAGAGTATTATCTGGCAAATTATAATACATCTTTCTGGGGTAAAGCATCACAATTGATTGCCCGGACTTTGAAACAACTGGTTGAAGAGAATAAAGTTATTGATGTGTGGAGAAAAAATCCTGATGAATCTTCTGTTTTTACAAAATACACATTGGAAGAAGTAACAAGTACTTGACAATAAAGATAAATTTATTGTACTTTTGTACTCCCAAAATTGAGAATATTCAGATCTATGTTCAAGCAGATATTGCTTATTTTTGTCCTTATCGTGGGCGTTTTTTCTGTAGAAAGTTATGCGCAGGCAGATAACCTCAGAGATAAATTGACTCAGGCGCCCGATTCCGCCAAAGCGGCAATTCTGGTTAGAATTGCTGAGACATACGAAGCTACACAGACAGACAGCAGTGTTTATTATGCCCGTAAAGCATCGGAAATAGCGCAGAAGTACAAACAGTACCAGAAGGTGATCGATGCTGAAACCTTACTGGGTCGCGTAGCGCTTAAAAATAAAGATTACCTGCGTGCCATTACCCATCAGCGGACAGTTCTTGATGTTGCACTCCGCATTCATGATTGGACGATTGTGACCAAGGCTTATTACAATCTTGGTGAAACTTGGCAGCTCCGTTACAACTATGCCGAAGCTATCGATAATCTAAAAAAAGGATTAGTCATTGCCAAGGAACGGGACAATCCTGAATTGTTGCGGGATTATTACCAATCACTGATCAATGCCTATCAAAAATTATACAATGTGAATGCAGTATGCGAATATTATCCGTTGTTAATGGAAACCACCCGTCAGATAGATGCTGCGGCTTTTGATCAGCGTTTAGCAAAGACGAAAGCAGAGTATGATTCTCGTTCGTTGACAACAGTGACATCGCAAGCAGCGGAAAATGAAGATGTTCGTGAATTTTCACCCATTACTGGCATTATTGCTATCTGGGCAATTTTAGTGACAATTCTTCTGGCTGCAGCCATTATTTTTTATCGTTACCGCATTGCAGCCATTACCACCAAGGATCAGAAAATATTGGACGATACCATCAAGGAATTCGATACCATCAGGAATAATCAGGGAGCGACATTCCGGTTTCTCACCCAATATGCTTATACAGGTATTGACAAGCTGCACGAGGATATCACGAACTTTGTCGATGAACAGGGTGCTGATTTACTTCCTGCAATGGATAATGCATTGAATCGCATCAACAGTGATATGTTTGCGTTGTATGGGTTTTTCCAGAATTTCCTTTTGCTGCTGCAGGCGCAATCAGGGCAGTTGAAACCAGAGTTGACTACGGTAAATATACCGCAATTGGGTACCAACCTGTTGGCCGATTACGAATCTTTTGCGCTGTCAAGGGAGATACAACTCGTCAATGATGTGCAGAATAATGTTTTTGCCAGAGCCGACGAACGCTTGATCGACATAGTGTTGCGCAATATGATGTCAAATGCTTTTAAGTTCACTCCCCGGGGAGGTTTGATTACGCTCGGAGCCAAAGAAAATTATGTTGATGTGGAAATTTGGGTAACTGACGATGGACTTGGTTTGAATCCCGAGCAGGTAGCGAAGTTGTTCGAATTGGCTGAAAATCTCTCTTTACCGGGTGATCCTGATATTAAAGGCTTCGGATTAGGTTTAGCTGTATGCAAAGCGCTGGTTGAAACCTGTAAAGGTCGGATATGGGCAGAAACGAAACCAGACGAAGGCTTTTGCGTACGATTCAGTTTGCCGAAAGGTGAAGGAAGAGAAATAAAAGAACAAAGTTGACGATAATGTGGTATTCCTTGTTTATTCTGGAAAAATGAGGAATACTGCAACGGAATCATCAATGATCCTTGTGTTATGGTTTTTTATAAGTTTTTCCATCTCAGCAAAAGCGAAAAACGGATTTTTTTCGAAGCTGGTTACAAGACCTTGTTGGTGCGTATAGTCACAACACTATACAACACCCGCAAGTATGCATCATGGTTGGGACAACAACACGTGGAAACGGATACGATAGAACCTACAATACAGGTTAGGGAAGAAATTTTACAGGTAAAAAAAGCTATGTCGCGGTGCCGGTATCTGGTTTGGGCGCGTAAATGTCTGGTAGAGGCTATTGCTGCGAAACGGATGCTCGATCGCCGGAATATTCCGGCAACATTATACATGGGAGTTGCTAAAGATAAAAACGGCAAAATGATCGCACATGCTTGGCTACGAAGCGGAAATATTTGGATTACCGGAGGGCGTAATCGTCATGGATTTACTGTCGTAGGCATCTTTTCGTAATGTTTATTCTTTAATATCAAGCTTTCTCCGAACAGACGCTTTTATATACAACACCGGCAAGTATTGCGCCAACAATCGGAGCCAGAATAAATAACCACAATTGTGCAATAGCCCAATCGCCTACGAAAACCGCCTGGCTGATAGACCTTGCCGGATTTACCGATGTATTGGTAATCGGGATGCTGATGAGATGAATCAGTGTGAGGGTCAGCCCTATAGCTAATCCGGCAAAACCTGCGGGAGCTTTTTTGTCGGTAACGCCAAGAATTACCAATAGAAAAACAAAAGTAAGTACTGTCTCTGCAACAAGGGCGGCCAATAATCCGTAACCACCGGGGGAATGTTCGCCGTACCCGTTGGCTGCAAAACCTCCAATACCTGTAAAATCAGCCTTGTTGCTCACAATAAGGCAAATAACGGTAGCAGCCGTGATTGCACCTATAATTTGTGCACATATGTATGGAACAAGGTCTTTACCCGGCATCCTTCCACTTGCCCAAATGCCAAGTGAAACAGCAGGATTGAGATGTGCCCCCGATATATTTCCGATTGCGTAGGCGGCTGCCACAATAGTGAGGCCAAAGGCTAAGGCAACTCCTAAAATACCCACGAAATTTACAGATGACGCAAAAACTGCCGTACCACAACCTCCAAGAACCAAAATAAATGTCCCGATAAATTCTGCAAAAAAATTTTGACTTATTTTCATTTACAATGCTTTAAATTTAAAATCTATTCATACACTCCGGTTTCTGCATAAATATTCATAACCATTATGAATATTGCATAGATCCCTTCTGTTTGAATATATTCAACCATAAGTGTCCGAACAAAAAGAAAAGTTCAAAGATGATTACCTTTACGGTCGACTAAAATCCCAAGGTTTCCATCAAGAACTTTTCTCATGAGTACAAAGTTAGGTAAAAAATCGGACAAGCCCATTTTCAAACAAAT
>JAVBNI010000283.1:0-2988 GCA_031551645.1 Bacteroidales bacterium
GTTTCCGAAACGGAGCTTGATTCGGATAAGATACGTACCGGCAAGCTCGAACCTTACGAGTGGGAGCAGTTGGATGCCAAGATCGGGAGGCTGATCGAGGCGCCCGTCTTTATCGACGATACACCCGCCCTTTCGGTATTCGAATTTCGCGCCAAGTGCCGCCGGTTGGTACAACAGCATGGTATCCGTATCGCCATCATCGACTATTTGCAGTTGATGACCTGGACAGGCGATACCAAGGGAAACCGCGAACAGGAAGTGTCAAACATTTCGCGCTCGCTCAAAGCCATTGCCAAGGAACTGGATATACCGGTGATTGCCCTTTCGCAGCTTAACCGTGGTGTAGAAAACCGTACCGGGCTTCAAAACAAGCGCCCGCAGTTGGCCGACCTCCGTGAATCGGGAGCCATTGAGCAGGATGCCGACATTGTAGCGTTCATCCACCGTCCCGAATATTACGGTTTTACCGAGGATGAGGAAGGTAACTCGCTGGAAGGCATTGCAGAGATCATCATCGCCAAGCATCGTAACGGCGCATTGGATGATGTACGGTTGGCATTCAAGAAACATTTCGCCAAGTTCGTGGAACCCGAATCCCTCAGCCTGTCGTTCGATATGCCGCAGATCATCCCCTCGAAAATGAACGACGAAGTGGTGGCGGCTGTCGATGCCGAATTTGGCAACGCGTCGTTCCCAACCGGAGGGATGAATGACGGACCGGTACCATTTTAAATATTTTTGATTGATGATTGATAATTTTTGATTAATGGAACGCGGATGACGCAGATGGAACGGATGAAAACGGATTTTTGGATAAATGGCTGTATGAAAAGAATGTGTATGGTGGTTGGAATACAAATAATTGTGATTGCATCATTTGCCCAGTCTTCCAATAGTCCGATTCGTTCTATAGAAAAAACAATAGGTGAGATTTTTGAAACACGGGAGGGAATAAAAGCAAAAGAATACATTTTTCCGGAAAGAATTTTCGATTCGTACATGGATACCATTTCGAAATTCCTTGTCGTACAATTACTCGGACTGGATAATAGTGGGAAAAAATTGAAAAACAGGGGTGAAATTTTAATCTACGATGTAGTCGGAGAAAAAGTTAAATGGTCGCAAAAATTGTCATATCAAAAAAGCAGGATACACCGGTTTGGAGGTACAATCATCCACACAAAAACAGGCATAGACAGTAAAACTGTTGGCTTGAATATCGAAACCGGTAAAAAAATGTGGCAAGTGAATCACACCACTTTTTTTGTTGATCCCGTTACTCAAGTTGGTGTCGGGTATACTGGTTCCGGGCAATACGACAACACGCTTGAAGGAGTAGACCTGAAAAACGGAAAGGCGCTGTGGCGAAGAGAATTAACCAGGGAATACGGTTGGAATAACGTGCTTCAATTAAACGATTCCTTATGGATGCTCGTTGCGGCTGGATTACATACTGTAAATATCCGTGATGGTTCGGGCTGGGATCATCATGCCGTAACGGGCAAAAAGGATTACCGCGTAACAAATGCGGTTAATGCGGCAGGTGTGACTTTAGGCTTATTGACCGGAACATTCGTCCTGGCAACCGGGCATAATTTGGTAAGTCATGTCAATTCAAATGTACATTCCGATAGTACCGGATTTTATTTTGCTTCGAAGGAAAAAATATCACGAATACGCAAAGATGAAGGATCAGAATTTTGGTGGCGCATGTTACCTGCTGATTTGCCAAGTAAGTCGTCCATTTTTGTAAAAAGCGACACTCTGTTTATGGTGAATTTCGGTTATGCTTTTATGGGCAACAGGCAGATTAATTTCGGAACACCTTTCTTTGCAGCATTTGATAAGGAAACCGGGAATCAGATATTTTTCCACACCATCAACAACACCAAGAATCCAATCCTCGATTTTAAGGTTGAAAACGAGAAAATATTGTTGATATTTAAAGACGGGATTATCAAACGGTCAATGCGTGACGGCGCTCAGGAATTCGAAAGAACTTACAACACCGACGAATACGGGGAACTAAGATATTTTGTTGGAAATCAAATTTATGCTGCTAATGCAGATTCATCTTTGACAAGCCTCACACTTACGAATCCTTCAAAAAAATATATTTTCACAACCGAAAGTAAGGTGTTAGAACTCGATAATGACTTCAATATCACTGATAAAATAGATTTCGATCAATTGTATCTTTATTATTTAGAGGTGAAAGATTATAAATTTGTTGCAAAAAATAATAAGACAGTGGTTTTAGATGCTGATAATAATAGAATTGCAGAAATAGATGTAACCCGAAGGTCAACATTGATCGGGAATAAATTGTATGATATGCAGGAGAAGAGCTTTTTTGAAGTCGATTTATCAAATTTAATCGGACAGTAATGTCCTAATTAACGCGGATGACGCAAAGAAAACAGATGAAAACAGATTTCTTATTTTTGAACTTCAGTCAATTATTAATTATTAATTATTAATTATCAATTGTTCATGACTGATTTCCTGAAAGATCTGAATGATGTCCAGCGCGAAGCTGTGGTCAACTATAACGGTCCGTCGCTGATCATTGCCGGGGCAGGTTCGGGTAAAACCCGTGTGTTGACTTACCGCATCGCTTACCTGCTTACACAGGGTATTGCTCCGGGTAGCATCCTATCATTGACCTTTACCAACAAGGCTGCCAAGGAAATGAAGGAGCGTATTGGCCACCTGGTGAGCGAGAACGAAGCGCGCCGCCTGTGGATGGGCACCTTTCACTCGGTATTTGCACGCATCCTAAGGTCGGAGGCCGAAGCCATCGGCTACCCGTCTAACTTCTCGATCTACGACACGCAGGATTCCAAAAACGTGGTGAAGCAGATCATCAAGGAGATGAAGCTCGACGAGCAGGTTTACAAGATCGGTGATGTATACAACCGGATCTCATCGGCCAAGAACAACCTGGTTACCGCCAACATGTACGCCTCCAACTCGGCGATGAACATG
>JAVBNI010000225.1:0-20674 GCA_031551645.1 Bacteroidales bacterium
TCTCGGTTGTTTTTTTTTTTAATTTTTAATTTACCTCTCGTGTTTTTGGCGCCCCCCACAAAACCCCCCGACTTTCTATTTTTTAATTATCAAACATTGCGAATTTGTTAATATTTTATTAATTTATATTCAACAAAGACAATTGAGAAGTTTTGAGAGGAAAAATTGGTTTCGAACTATAAACAAAATGTGATTTTTAAACTGTATGTAGAGAGAATAAATGCAAGAATAATAGCTAGATATCTTATGCTAGTTATGGGTATTTATCCAGAATTTTAATGTTTTTTATGGGGTTTATAACAAAATCGAGTATTAGTTTTTCTGCAAACTATGTCGAGATATTTAAAGAATAGTTTTTAGTAGTAACAAATAATAATAGTGCCTATGGAAAATTGAAAGTTGATATGGAAGAAGAGAAATAAAAACTGATTTATAATTATTTATTGTAGTTAACACATTTATTTAAAAAACAATATGCAAACAAAATTATTTATGTTTTGGGGATTGTTATCCCAAATTCCAAAAAAATATGGTTACTTGCTTATAATCACTATGATGTTGGCCGGACAAGTATGGGCGGCCGATAACGTTAGCTCAGCATTACAGCAGATAACAGTTAACGGTACTGTGACTGATGACCAAAATGATCCATTACCCGGCGTGAATGTTGTTGTCAAAGGAACAACATCGGGTACGGCAACCAACATTGACGGTAAATTTAGTATTACAGTACCCGGTGAAGATGCCGTACTTGTCTTTTCATTTATGGGATATGTTTCCCAGGAAATGACTGTGGGTAACCAGCGAACCTTAAGTATCAGTATGTCCGAAGATACCAAACAAATTGATGAAGTAGTGGTGACCGGATATGGTATCCAGAAAAAAGAATCCCTGACAGGCTCCATTGCTACGCTAAGTAACAAAGACTTGACTGTTACCAAAAACGAAAACGTAGTCAATGCGTTAGCCGGGAAAATGCCGGGGTTGCGTATCTCGCAAAGAACTTCCCAGCCGGGCGCCTACAACACTGTAATTGACGTTCGCGGTTACGGTGAGCCTTTGTTTGTTGTCGACGGCGTACCCCGCGATAAGGATTATTTCGCCCGGATGGACCCGGAAGAAATTGAATCCATATCCCTGCTGAAAGACGCGTCGGCAGCCATTTACGGTATCCGCGCATCTAACGGAGTCATGCTGATCACGACCAAAAAGGGTACCGCACAGGATGGTAAAGTGGATATTACCTATTCCGGAAGTTTCTCACTGCAACAAATGCTCAATATACCCGACGGTTATACCGTAGCCGAGTGGATGACCCTGAGGAATGAGCAAGAGAGGAAAGGCTTCAACGCGGATAATTACTGGGGTGTAAAAACCCTGCCATTTACTGACCAGCAGATTTCGGACGCGCTCGCCATGCCGACTTACAACTGGCAGGATGCTATTTTTAGAAAAATTACTCCGCAGACACGCCACAACCTGATGGTAGACGGAGGCAGCGATAAACTACGCTTTTTTGTCAACTTGGGTTATCAACGACAGGACGGTTGCTACGAGAGTGGTTCCCTATGGGCCGACCGGTGGAATTTCCGCTCGAATGTAGACGCAAAGATTACCGAACGGCTCAGCACAAGCATTTCCATTGGAGCGGTTCTCGGCAACACATGGGAACCCAACGGCGGTATGTGGGACGTCTATAAGGCTGCGTTCCTAATGCTTCCCGGCGTTCCGTTTTATCAGGACGAAAATCAGCAATATCTGACTGGATACAGTCCGTACAATGCCGAATTTTCCAATCTGCTGGGAAAAACAGATGCCGATTATGTAGGATACGTTCACAAGAAGGAACGTCGATTGAATGGGTCTCTAACCCTCAATTATGATATACCGGGCGTGAAAGGCCTGTCGGTAAGAGGATTTTATGATTATTTCATGAATGTTCCCGACCAGATGAACTACAAAAAGTCCTACCAAACCTATCGGTATAACGCCGATACAAAACAATATGACGTGGCGAGAATAGAAAATGCACCGAATACTACCTCCCGCAGATCAGACGTTACTATTGGAACAGACATGCAGCTCCAAGTGATCTACGGCAACAGGTTCGGAGTACATTCGGTCAATGGAACGCTGGTATATGAAGAGGCTTATTCAAGTTGGGATAATTTCACCGCACAGCGTAACCTGGTTTTAAATTCGGAATACCTGTTTGCCGGAGAATCTGATGGACAGTCGGCCACAGGCGGATCTCCCGGCGATCGTACGCAACGGGCGTTCATCACCAAGCTCAATTACGATTACGCAGGCAAATACCTGGCTGAATTCATCGCCCGCTACGAAGCATCATCGCGATGGCCCTCGTCAAGCCGCTGGGGATTCTTCCCTTCTGTTTCCTTAGGGTGGCGCATCAGCGAAGAAAGTTTTGTTAAAAATAATGTGGACTTCATTTCCAATATCAAGCTAAGGGCTTCGTATGGTCAAATGGGGGACGAGAACGTTGGCGACTTCAACTATCCCCAAGTTTTTGTCGGATATGAGACCAGCGGCTTTAGGGGTTGGATTTTTGAAAACGGCAAACCAACAGCAGGTGTTGGCCCTACGGCCATTCCCAACCCAAACCTGACATGGTTAAAAACCGAGATGAAGAACATCGGTCTGGATTTCGGTTTTTTCAGGGATAAACTCAGCGGGTCTTTTGATGTGTTCCAACGCGACCGCAGCGGATTGCTGGAAACCAGTTCGGCAGTCATTCCCGGAACGGTAGGCGCTAATTTACCGAAGGAAAACCTGAACGATGACCGCAGCTACGGATGGGAACTCATACTGACGCACCATAACCGCGTCAGCGGTGTGGATTATTATGTAACGGGGCAGATTTCATCCACCCGCAGAAAATGGCTGTACAAGGTGGAAGAACCTGCCAGCAACTCTTATGACCACTGGCGGAACCGTTACAGTGGACGGTATCATAATGATGATTTCTGGTGGGGACGTGAATCAGGATACATGTTTACCAGCCTTGATGAAATCCGCAATTACCAAGGTGTTCCTCAACCACAGGGTGCCCTGCCGGGTGACTGGTCGGTAGTCGACTGGAACGGCGACGGTATCATAAACGACAGCGATCAACACCCCATAGCAACTAAAGGGCTGCCGTATTTCAACTACGGGTTTTCGCTGGGAGCAAGTTATATGAATTTTGACCTGAGCGCGCAATTCCAGGGCGTGTACAAAGTGTATACCAAGTTGAGCGAGATATATGTCGAAGCGTTGCCTTTCGGCGGACAAAACAGTCTGAACTGGTTTTTAGACAGGTGGCATCCTGCGGATCCCAAAGCTGATCCTTTCAACGCCAATACCGAATACATTCCGGGCTATTATCCAGTGACAGGTGGCGGCGCACGCCGCGATAATTCCAACGGAGTGATGAATGCTTCGTATCTCCGTTTGAAAACCCTGGAACTGGGCTATACCTTGCCGAAAGAGATCACGGAGAAAATAAAAATTAAAAATCTGAGGGTATATTTAAGCGCTTATAATCTATTAACCTTCACACCACTGAAGAATATCGACCCCGAACGGCCGAGCTCCGAAAAATATGCAGGCGGATCAGAAGGCGGCGCTAATAACATGTATGTATATCCGAATAACAAAACGTATACCATTGGATTAAGTGTTAAATTCTAAACAGACGAAGAACATGAAAATAAAAAATTTAATATGGATCATTTGCGTGATGGGTTTCATGTCATGCAACGACTTGGATCTGACCCCCAAAGGACAGTTCACAGAAGCAGAATTCTTCGCTACCGAAGGAGGAGTAAAAATCTTCTTTGCAGGTTTGTATAACTATTTGCCGATTGAGGACTTTCTTTATATGTCGGATAATGACAATGGTTATCGTAAAGGCACCAATCGCGATGACGCCTGGGGTACGTGGGAATCGAACAAACGGCAGATGCAGAACATGGCCGGCGAGTTTGTCAACGGGTGGCAACAGATCAATAACGACGGACCTGATTTCTGGTGTTACGACCGTATCCGCGAAATCAATACCTTCATTGAGAATTTTCCAAATTACAAGACAGAGTATTACAGCGGCACCGCAAAGGAAAAGGTATATAATCAATTACTGGGCGAAGCCCGTTTTATGCGCGCCTATTTCTATTCGGGAATGGCAAGACGTTACGGCGGGGTGCCGCTCATCGACAAAGTGCAGGATGTCAATGGTTCTCCTGAAGAGTTGAATGTACCGCGCGCCACCGAATATGCTACCTGGAAGTTTATTTACGAGGATCTGAAGTTTGCCATCGAAAACATGACAGATAAAAATTCTGTATATCGCGGTTCCAGATGGACTGCACTTGCCTTGCAGTCGCGTATGATGCTATATGCCGGAACGATTGCCAAATACTCCCAATATATGGATTATGAAGGTGAAACGGCATACGACCAGGGATTCGTAGGGATCAGCGCGGACAAGGCCAATGAATTTTTCCAGTATTCGTATGAGGCCAGCAAGGAGTTACTCGAAGACGGACCTTATAAATTATATGAGGTGGAAGCTGACCTGGCAACCAATTTTGCCCGGTTATTTTTAGATCAGGGATCGTCGGAAACGATTTTTTCCAAGAGTTATATACATCATGATCTATTTGACCGCAAAGCATGGTTGATCGGCCATAACTGGGATGCGCTGATGTCGCCGAATCCTGACATGTCGAAGTTTGTAGGCGCCCTAGGATTTCCTCCATTAGATGTAATGATGATGTATGAAGGATTTCCAAAAATTGTCGGAACAGATGGCAAACCGGTACGTTTCGACAGCAAGAGCGGTATCAGGGTGGATGGTATGGAACCCCGCATGCGCGGCAGTATGTATTTCAACGGCGATGTACTGCGTGGAAAAACATTCGACGCCCAGCGCGGTCTCTACAAAACCTTCACCTGGGACGCAAGTACCATAAAGGATGGATTTGAAAGCGAGGTGCCGAATGGTAACGGCAACCGTATGGTAACCAATGACCCCAATCAAACCTATACGCTTCCGGGCACGGAAACAAAAATCAAGATTCTTGGCGCTCATGGAATGAGAAGCACTGAAGGTGAAAACAACTGCCTTACAGGCGCTTTCGTCCGTAAATATATGGATGAGGCAAAGTCCCAGGACCAGTGTTATGAACACAACAGCTTCCAGCCATGGATTGCATTCCGCTTAGGCGAAATCTATCTCAACCATGCAGAAGCTGCCTATGAACTGGGCCACAAAAGCGAAGCCAACGAGTCCATCCGCGCCATCCGCAAGCGTGCCGGTTGTGTCAACCTCGACATATCGAGCAATGTAGCAGACGTAAACCAGTATGAATATGAAAGAACACTGATGCAGTATCCCATAGACGTGGAACTTCAGTTTATCCGTGACGAACGCTACCGCGAACTGTGGGGCGAAAGCCATCGCTGGTGGGATCTGCGCCGCTGGAGAACAGCCGACCGTATCTGGGAACGCTGGATACCCAGGATCCTTTCGTGCTACTATGTGATAGACGAAAATAAGTACATCTATCTGAACGAACGCGAAATGACCGGCCGTAACTGGAACTTCGAAAGGAAAGCCTACTATCAGGGCATCCCTGCCGGAGAAATCAACAAGAATCCGAATTTACTTCCCCAGAATCCATTCCGTTAATGTTTAATCTGTCAATGAATAATACCATGAAAAAAATATTATGTTTATTTTTAGGAGTAACTCTGCTGAGTTTACCTTCATGTTTTAAGCTGGATAACTGGGACGAACCTGGCTCCGTCATGTCCGGGACGGTAACTGATTCGTACACCGGAGAGCCGTTGCTTGCCTCGCAGAACGACTGGCAAATCCGTATCTGGGAAAGGAGCTGGACGGGGCACGAAGGCGGCGCTACCAACCACCAGGAATTGCGCATCAAACAGGATGGCACGTATCTGAACACAAAATTATTTGACGGTAAGTATGACATGCTTTTCTACAACGGACCGTTCTGGCCTGTGGATACGATAAAAGGCCTCGTGCTGAACGGCGAATTAAAACAGGACATGACGGTTACGCCGTATCTGCAAATCGTGGATTACACATATGAAGTAAGTACGACCACGAAGAATGAGGCGACAGTACCGGCGATCATCTTCAAATTCAAGGTGAAAGCCCCCTTATTGGAAAAAGATGGGAAAACGATTCCCAACCTTCGCGAAGTGAGGTCCTGGATCAGCTTAAGCACTTATTGTGGCAACGGAGACGACAGCTATATCAATATAGCCGATTATACGGATAATAATAAAGGGCGTCGGGAAATTAACAAGGCATGGAAAGATTTAATCAAGGATGGCAACGGCGTTGATACTTCCCCTGAATATACCTTCACGCTCCCTGTCAAACCGGGTTATACGTATTATGTACGCGTAGGCGCAAATGTGAACGATACGTACCGAAAATACAATTATTCCCAGATTAACAAGGTAGATATTCCGAAGTAAAGCAAGTTTGAAGTAATAAAAAGGATGCCTTATATCAATGTTTTTGCATAAATACATTGGTTTTAAGGCATCTTTTATTAGTTTTGTTCTATTGTTGCTTTTTGCTATTTGAGCTTTATTCGGATTATTAATGATTAAAAGAATATGAAAGAAAATTAAATCCTAAAAAATTAAAATAATGAACAATCCATATTTCCTGTTATTGACGTGTCTCGCGTTTTTATTAGCAACATACGATTTAAAAGCGCAAAAGTCGACACAATCAGGTGATCATATTTATCTGATGCCTTCAGCCCCTCTCAGGACAAAATGGTACACCTTTGAAAATCAAAAAGGGGAAAAAGGAGGCGGAGGTAAAGCTAATTTCGGACGCAAAGGAGCGCCATGTACAACAATCCTTGCAGGCGATACCCTTGTATTGGCAG
Organism: Bacteroidales bacterium; assembly: GCA_031551645.1. Classification (GTDB taxonomy): domain Bacteria; phylum Bacteroidota; class Bacteroidia; order Bacteroidales; family UBA4181; genus JAIRLS01. Next base: position 6,936 of record JAVBNI010000225.1, read on the forward strand.
ATATCCGTGAAAGCGGAACAATAAGAAGAATTTGGATGACTCTTTTTAAGTTCAATCAAGAGGCTTTGAGAGGGATAAAGATAGAAATGTACTGGGATGGTGCAAAGACCCCAGCAGTACAAGCTCCTTTTGGGGACTTTTTTTGCATGACTATGGGACAACCTGTTGCTTTCGAAAATGCACTTTTCTCATCTCCGGAAGGAAAATCAGTAAATTGTATCGCACAAATGCCTTTTAAAAAAGGTGCAAAAATTTTGCTTGTCAATGACAGCCACCAGGACAACGTTTGCTATTACGAAGTTGATGCTACTTTAGGAGATGTCCACGACGAAAATATGCTGTATTTTCATTCTTATTGGAGAAGGGAAAACCCAACCGTTATACGTCGGGATTATACCATATTGAAAATAAAGGAAGGAAAAGGCCGTTTTCTCGGATGTAATTTAGGAGTAAAATCGGACTCACATTATGCCAATTTCTGGTGGGGAGAAGGCGAAGTAAAAATTTATCTTGATGACGACGCCAGTTACCCGACCCTCTGTGGAACTGGTGTGGAAGATTATATCGGATGCGGCTATGGTATGGGTAAATATAGTCACCCATATCAGGGAAATAACTATATTTCGACAGGTAAAGATGCTTATGGATTCTACAGGCTCCATATTCCGGATCCGGTTTATTTTTATAAAAACATACACGTCACCATACAAGCATTGGGAGGACCTGGCTACAGGGCCATGTTGGAAGCTATGGGTAAATTTCCCGGTTTGAAAATTATGAAAACCGGAGATGGTACTCAATATTACACAAAAAATGAGTTGGAAGCACACCCAGAATGGAGTAATGTCGTTGAGAGAATTGACGATTATTGCTCAACAGCATATTGGTATATGAATAAACCTGAAAATGGACTGTTTAAAATACAAAACAAAGAAGAGCGATTGGCAGATTTACCGTAATCTTTAAAATTTTATGAAAATTTTTAACGAACCACAAATAATATTTATCATGAAAAAAATAGTTTTCCCATTTTTGTGTATTTTGATGTTCACGTTATCGAGTTGTAAAAACAAAGGTGACGATATTCAGTCCTATTCGTGGGTTCCTGCCATTGTAGGATTCGATTCAGAGGTGACTCAACAACCGACTCTTACCACTCCGTATGGAACATATGTTGTTCCGGAATTGCAAAGCGTTTTTCTCTATTATCTGAATGTAGGAGATGCAGTTATTACAACTTATACGATCAATTATGACCGGCAGTCTTCGGAAGAATATACTGTTGCGGAGGTCTTGGACTGGATCAAGATTAATAAGGACGTTCTGCAAGGAACTCTTGGAGGAGAAAGCAACGCAGGCGACTTTGATGCGCCTATTTTAAGTGTGCAACCATACGTCAGACTCGGAGATGTATTATTCATTTTCTTTAATCATTCTGCTCCAGCAAACCAGCCGTTCCTTTATGAAATGACCTATGACTATAATGAAAAGTCCGACATTCCCACCATGTATTTTAGAGCAAAAGAAATAGAACTGGATAATAGCCCAAAGTATACTTACCCTAATGCCGCAGCTTTCGAACTGGGTGCTTTTCTTCGGGCACACGCGGATTCTGAAAGTAAGGCACGGATCAATATTAAATTTAAAACAGGCGAGGAAGACGAAAAAGATGTTTACAGTGAATATGTAAATAACCCTGTTACATTTGATTTGAGTAAGTAATGATGACAAACATAAGCATCAACATGTTTTCATCTCACTGAACTTAATTCAATGTCGTTTGCTTAAGACTGTGCAAATAAAAAGAGATTGACCTCGTCGAGCCTTCGGACTCTTCCGCTCCGCCTGTGTAAGTTTTGGTCGGAGACATCTTTTTCTTAATTAAACGACATTGATATGGAGAAATAAAGGAATGTATCTATGACAGTCGAATATTCAAATTTTCCATCGTAGATATTGAAGATGATATACTTCCCTGTGCATTAATTACGAAACCCTCTGCCTTGCCTAAATGACATCCATTGTCAATTCTCTAAAATGTTACCGTCACCTCGGCTTGAACATCACCCTTTGCCCAGTCGCATCCGGCGGATATAAGCCGCATTGCTTCGCGGTCGGCTGCATCGCAGAGGCTTTGCAACACCTTCAGGTTACCGGGACGTCCTGCCGCATCGACATCGAATTGTATGACTACCTTCCCTTTTATACCAGCGCATTCACCGTCAACCGGCCTGACTCTGTTTTTTTCGAGGTATTTCCGATAAGCACGTTTGCCTATAACTGGCTCAGGAAGGGTTATTTTGGTTTCCCGTTTCGATTCTTTTGACCCTACCAAAGACCGTATTTTTTGTTTGCCATATCCTGTCACTACAACTTCTTCCAACTGTCGTGTATCCTCATGCATGGCAATCAACACCGGGGCCGTGTCAGCAGCAATTTCCCGTGTTTCATAACCAATATAATTGGCCACAACAGTGGTGTTGTCGGTATTCAATGTAAACTGACCATCCATATCGGTTACAGTACCTGCTTTTTTATCCTTACTCATAATATTCACACCCGGTAAGGGCTCTCCTGCCTCATCTACTACCCTCCCCTGTATACTGGCCGATGCCTTTACATTTTTCCGGGCCGGGATAGAGGCTACAGGAGCTGCAGGTGCTTTTTCTTCCTGTACAACAAACTCATTTACTGCAACTTTTTCAGCAGGCATATGATCCGCCAATACTAATTGTTCTTCTACGATAACCTCATTCTCAACTACCTCAAGATCGGCAATAGATTGGTCGGGAGAAACAGGTAACCGGCTCAATTCGCTAACGATTTCTTCTTGCCATACAGCCGATTTTTTCCGGCTTACCGACTGTGCTGTGCTGTGCTGTGCTGATTCGGTTAAAGGTTTCGAAAGCTCAAGTGTAAGGCTATCAGCCGAAATTGTTTCGGCGGCCGTCAAAATGGAAACTTCCGGAGTCTGCGGCCTCACCAGATACCATCCTACCCCGACAATCACCAAAATACTTGCGGCAATACTTGTCCAGAGCATGATGCTACGCCCTTTGTACCGTGAAGATTCGTCTACCTGTTTCTGCAACCGCCGGATAGCATGCGTATGATCACCGGCGACAGTATCGTACCCTTCCAATGCTTCAGCGAGAAAAGGATCGCGCATCGCTTCCAACTCGATGCGATGTGCTTCCTTTCCTTTCCGACGGCCTCGTATGTAATGCAAAATATTCATCCGGCGATTCTTTTTTCGATACAATTTTTCAGGTTGCGTTTGCCGTTCTGAATATAGCTTTTAACGCTCTTCAACTGGTAACCAGTGATATCAACTATATCGGCATAGGACAATTCTTCCATGAAAAATTTCGAGACAGCGACACGTTGCGGTTCAGGCAACTGATCCATACAATGTTGCAGCGCCTCGAAACGATCGTTATCCTTGTCCTCATCAAATAGATGCAAAAATGATTCCGATTCCACAACTTGTACATCAAAATCGACAGATATCTCGTGTTTTTCCTTTCTTAATATCTGCAGACAGTGGTTCCGTGCCACCGAATATAACCATGTCCTGAATACTTTAATATCATAATTGGAAACCTTGGGAGCAATGTCCTCATATATCTGCATCACTGCATCCTGAGCTTTCTCAATCTGCTGCAGGTATTTCAGGCAAAGACCATATACAAGGGGAATATAACGGTTGTATAACTGCCCGAAACAGTCCGAACGACCGGTTTCCCGGTAGAGTGCCAGCAACTCTTCATCGGTCATGCCGGATAATTTGGGCTTGAAAAACATTCTTAAACAACTAGAAGCTAATTGTTAGCGAAAATAGCCAACATATAAATATTCCCACATATTTTACAGGCTTACAACTTCAAATCTACCACTACAGGAAGATGGTCGGACGGGTAACGTTGATCTTTGGCATCGGTCAACGCGGCATATTTCAGCACAGTGATCTGCTTGCCGGTAAATACGAAATCGATACGATTTTTAAAAGGGGCGTCAAATCTGAAGCCACTAAAGGTTCCCATCGGTCCATAGGGCGGCATAAGCGTCACTTTGTACGAATCATTCAGAATGGATTGCATCGTCTGGATCTGCTCTGTTTCGGGCGTTGAATTGAAATCGCCGGTACAGATAACAGGAGCATTCTGGGCTATTTCCATGATTTTTTTCACCATCAGTTTTCCTGATTCCCTGCGGGCTACTACACCTTGATGATCAAAATGGACATTGAAAACATAGAATTTCTTGCGGGTCTTTTTATCTTTAAATTTCACCCAGGAACAGATGCGGTTACAACAAGTGGCATCCCAACCCAAACTTGGTTTATCAGGGGTCTCACTCAACCAAAAATTACCTGATTCTAATACGGTAAAACGGTCTTTTTTATAAAAAATAGCCGAATGTTCGCCGGCATCCTTTCCATCGTCACGCCCGCCACCAAAATAAGTATATTCGGGCATCGTGCAAAGGTCGCGCAACTGGTCGACCAATCCTTCCTGGGTACCGAAAATATCAAAGTCGTGGTATCGTATCAATGCCTTGACATTTTCTTTCCGGTTCGACCAGGCATTTTCGCCATCATCCGGGTTGTTGAAACGAAGATTATAAGAGGCAACCCTTATCTCTTTCTTCTGTTGCGCCCATGTTGTTGTACTCATCAGACAAATGCATAAAATCATTAATGTTCTCATCTTATTTTAATCTAAATTATGGTTTGTTTTCTATCATATCCCAATTGATCTGAACAATATTTGCCGGCTCATCGTCTTGGTCTCCAAACTGTTTTACTAAAGAAAACATATGAGGATATTTTTCCTGGATAAATAACGCCACCCGTTCGACGGTATTGACTGTTTGCCCGTTTTTTACATACGGATTCATCCGCAAACTCGCTGTAAGCAGGTGCGTTACTTTACTATTCCTCAAAGGTACAAGCAATGAGTCGGCATAATAGATGGATGTTTTGTTCTGTGCTTCTCCTATCAAGGGTTTCAATTCGGAAGGAGAGGTAAAAATCTTGGTATCCGGCCAATGTTGTTCTATAGTTTTTTTAGTTTCATCTGTATAATTGACAGCCAGATAATATTTGTTGCCGATCAATATTCTGGCTTCGTAGTATTGGATCAAAAAAGTATACAGGTTATCGGGTACTTCGCCGGGAAATACAGCATATTCTTTATTTTCCTGCTCCCAGTGCTTGACAAAATTATCGAGGTTTCCACTGGCTATCCTGTAAATACCATAAAATCTTTTCCCTTTGCCATATATAGTCGATATGGATGGTTTGCGGCATGCTACCAGCGCTTCTTCCGGAAGATTTTCTCCGGCCCACGCACTGGCCTGGGCATAATGTAACCAATCGGGCGTCAGTCCGCTATATTCATTCTTTATCTTTCGGGCTTCTTTTATGGCTTGCGATGTATCCGACAAGGTGGTGAAAAACAAGATAACAAGTGGTATAAGCAAAAGAAATTGGTAGGAACGGAACTTTTCCAAACGGAGCAGATAATAGAATGCTGCAAACGAAATCATCGCCATCAACGGAAAAGCAGGAATGATCATACGTTCCTGTTTCCAGAAAGTGTGTACGATAAAAAAAGTGGCCACAAGGAATACGCCTGTAAGGACACCGGTAAAAAACAAATATCTGTTTCTTTTATAAGCGAACCCGATACCGGTGAATGCAAGCAAATAAGTAATGATGGTAAGAACGGGTTTCACACCGGAAGAATAACCATCAGCGTTGATGCTGTCGCGAAGTCCTAAAGCGGACATGAAGAACCGGGAAATATACTCGTTCGAGTTCTGCCAGAATCGGTCGAAAAAACCGCCAAGAGTCTCCCGTCCATATTCGGGATGATACAAGTCCTTATATAAAAAAGAAGCAACCTGTGCACTCCCATGTACTCCCGAACCATGCCATGCCAGGGATACCAACAACTGATAAAATAACATGAGGGCGGCGAAACACAACACAGACAAGCCGAGGTTTTTCCACTGCCGGTAACAGATAAAATAAACCGCCACAGAAATAAAGACAGCATATCCAATGTTACGCGCCAGCACGATTCCCAGCAGGACTATAGCTAACAACAGATGGCGTTTGATGTCGAAAATAAGTGTAACCGTTGTTCCTCCTGTCTTTTCACGATCGATAAAACAAGTGAAAAACACCAGAGGCAACAACGACTGCATAAACATGTAAAAGGCTTCGCTGTAAGTTTGGCTTGCAAAATAGAGCACATGTGAATTGACGGAAGTAAACAGTAAAGTGATGAAGAGCAAAGTAGCCGGAATGCGTTTGCGGAATGCCCGGAATATGAAAAATATGCATGCCAGCACAGCACACATCGAAAATATTTTGAATGCGGGAACCGACATCCCGAATATGGCATCGACCAGGCTCAATACCATGGGATAAAGTGGTCCCTGAAATCCAGGAAACTTAAATTCTTTCAGTAGATCGTGAGCAGCTACAATATAACCCGAGTCGTCGCCTCCGGGGCTGACCCGCGGGTCGTACAGCAAAAGAGCAACCAACAATGTGACTCCAAACAATATCCAGAACCAGATATTGTCATGTCTATCAAAAAAGCTATCGGTACGGTCGAGAAAAGAACGTGAAACGGATTGTTTTTCTTTTTTTTGCTTCATCATCGGTATTCTGGAATGACAACAAAATAAAATTCCTATCACTTGACAGGAATTAGCCTGTATTATTCATACTCGAATACGTCGCTGGGTGAGCGGCAATTGACTTCGCCGAGCTCGTAAACTCGGTTGTATTGCCGCTCTTCATTTTCATCGAACCTTTAGCTCGCCGCAGGCAATTTAAAATTCGACAATGTTAGGCGGCGGCATTGCAACCTAGCGAAGCGATCTCATGACCGAAGGGAATAAATACCGCCGAACGTGCTCTTTCCGAACCAATATGAATAATTCAGGTTAGATGCCTTGAAAAGGATTACAGCAAACTTATAAAGAAATTATTGATCTGTCATCCTAAATGCCGGCACACCCTGAAATATTTTAGGGCAAAAATAATCCTTTAACGGATACGAAGCTGCCAGAAATTACATTTTTCGGTCAAGTTACTAAAATCGCCGAGACTAGGTTACCGCTCCTCTCCTACCCGACCAGAGCTTCGGCACCGCCCACAATTTCCACAATTTCATTGGTAATGGCTGCCTGACGGGCTTTATTGTATTGTAAAGTAAGTTCCTGGATCAGCGAAGTGGCATTGTCGGTTGCCTGGTGCATAGATGTCATTCGGGCACCGAATTCCGACGCCAACGAATCAAGTAAAGCCTGATAAACAGTTATTCTCAGACTTCGAGGGATCAACTCCTTGATGATATATTCTTTCGATGGTTCAAAAAGATAGTCAACCCGCTTTAAGGCAGTCGCCTCTTCTTCTTTAGGCAACAAAGGCAAAAGCTGATGACGTATTACTTTCTGCGAAGCGGCATTGATAAATTCATTGTATACAATATCAATACAATCGTATCGCCCTTCTACAAAGGCATCCATGAGTGCGTTTGCTATAGGCTTTATCGTCTCATAGGTCAAATTATCGAATATCTCCGTGATATTTTCAACAACCGGGATATTATTCTTGCGCAACAGGTCGTAGCCCTTTTTTCCAATGGTCAGGAATCGTACTTTATTTCGGGGCAACAATTCTCCATATTTGGTTTCGGCTAATTTCAGGCTTGCTTTGACAACATTTGAATTAAATGCTCCGCACAAACCACGATTGGAGGTAACAACCACAATCAATACCTGATCGTAATCGCGGTCCTCGGCGTATACATTACCATCATCAATTCCGACCGACGAAGATACATGTACCATAATATCCTGCATCTTTTGGGCATAAGGCCTGAAATTCACTATCGCATCCTGCGCCTTTTTAAGCTTGGCAGCAGCCACCATCTTCATAGCACTGGTAATCTGCCGGGTCGAAACCACAGAGGTAATACGGTTACGTATTTCTTTTAAATTCGCCATCCTTCAATTTTTGATCGATGAGTCCTGATTTCTTTATATTTCTCTGTACCTTAGGTAAAAGATTTTGTTCTTTTCATTCAGAAAGCCAGAAAGTTTCGGAAATATTCGAGGTCTGCAAAATCAAATACATTTTATCTATTCCAATTCTTCATCGTTTGTATCCTGCTGATCCTGCTTCCTGTCAATATACTTGAGAACAATCTCCCGAGCCGCACGTTCGAGCGATTTAGTAATATTGTCGTTCAATTCACCGGCAGCCAACGACTTTAATGTATCGGCATATCCAACGGACAACAATTCCAGAAAATCGGCTTCGAAACTCTTAACTTTTTCGATGGGTATTGCCTTCAACAGGCCTTGACTCCCACTATAGATGACCGCAATTTGCTGCTCCACACGCAACGGGGCATGCAATCCTTGCTTGAGCAGTTCCACGTTTTTGCGTCCTTTATCGATGATTGCCATGGTAGCGGCATCGAGGTCGGAACCGAATTTGGAGAATGCTTCCAATTCGCGGAATTGCGCCTGGTCAAGTTTCAAAGTACCGGCGATCTTTTTCATCGATTTGATCTGAGCATTTCCCCCTACGCGTGACACCGATATCCCTACGTTGATAGCAGGACGTATCCCGGCATTAAACAGGTTCGACTCAAGGAAAATCTGCCCGTCGGTAATCGAAATTACGTTTGTCGGGATATAAGCAGACACGTCGCCGGCTTGCGTCTCGATGATCGGCAGCGCTGTAAGTGACCCGCCACCCTTCACCATAGGTTTGAGTACGTCGGGAAGGTCGTTCATTTGGGCAGCTATTTCATCGGAATTGATGATCTTGGCGGCACGTTCCAGCAAACGCGAGTGCAGGTAAAACACATCTCCGGGATATGCTTCACGTCCCGGCGGACGACGCAACAACAAGGATACTTCGCGATACGCCACAGCTTGTTTCGACAGGTCGTCGAACACCACCAAAGCAGCGCGTCCCGTGTCGCGGAAATATTCACCAATGGCTGCACCGGCAAACGGCGCATAATATTGTAATGCAGCAGGCGCCGCGGCTGAGGCTGCCACGATGGTCGTATAGGCCATTGCACCATGTGCTTCCAGCGTTTGCACAATACTTGCAATCGTCGAACCTTTCTGCCCCACAGCCACATAAATACAATAAACCGGTTCGCCCCTGTCATAAAATTCCTTCTGGTTAAGAATCGTATCGATAGCAATGGATGTTTTCCCGGTCTGACGGTCGCCAATAATCAGCTCGCGTTGCCCGCGCCCTATAGGTATCATCGCATCGATGGCTTTGATCCCTGTTTGCAATGGTTCCCTGACCGGTTGGCGGAAAATCACACCGGGCGCTTTCCGTTCGAGCGGCATTTCATACAACGTACCACTGATGGCGCCTTTACCATCCATCGGTTCGCCAATGGTATCGATTACACGTCCCAACAAACCTTCGCCCACAGAAATGGATGCAATCACGTTGAGCCGCTTCACACTGAATCCTTCCTTAATCTGACTGGAAGGCCCCAGCAACACAACTCCCACGTTATCTTCCTCCAGATTCATCACAATACCTTTCATCCCGCCCTCAAACTCGATCATTTCATTAGCCTGGACGTTCAGAAGTCCATAAATACGGGCGATACCATCGCTTACCTGTAACACCGTACCTACTTCTTCCAATTCCACCTCGGTTTTAAAACCTTCGATCTGTTTTTTCAGAACTTCCGATACTTCTGCCGGTTTTATATTGACCATGATATATTTTTGATTTTTGATTAGCTTTATTGAGCGCTCAAGCTCGGTTTTCGATTTTTGATTGGATCAAAATTGTGTTAACGCTAATTCTAATTTTAACAATTCAACTGATTGAAATCAATGTTATTTTCAGTTCTTTATCAATTGCCTCTTCATTCGTTTCAAACCCGACAAGAGACTTGCATCATACTGCTGGTCACCCACACGGAGAACGAACCCGCCAATCAGGTCCGGATTTACATCAATGGTCATTCTCACGTCGGCTTTGAACAAGGTATTGAGTTGTCCCTGCAGATTGCTTTTTGAAGCATCATCCAGACCAGTAGCCGAAACAATATGAGCCCGTTTGATGCCTTTTGATTCTTCATACAAATCAATGAAATCACGTACTACATCGCTCAACAGAAATTCACGCCGGTTACGAATAATGGTATTAATAAAATTCAACGTCATCGGATGCACTCGCTTTTCCAGCAATTCGCCCATCACTTTGAGTTTTTGCAACGGCTTGACTACCGGATTATTCAACACCTGTCCGAAAAGCGGGGTTTCCTTGATGGTAACGTATAACAACTCCATATCGGCCTTCAATGCATCGAGACACTGATGATCCTCACCGACCATCATCAAAGCCTTGGCGTAACGAGTGGATATAATACTATTATTCATATTTATTTGTTGGCATGCGAATTGGTGAATTGGAAAACAAGTGAACAAGTGGACATGTCTTCCTGTCAACCAGTTTACTAATTAACAGGCATATCTTTGGTTAAAAGGTCTATCAATTCTTTTTGTTTTTGGTCGTTGCTGAGCTCACGGCGAAGTAGTTTTTCGGCAATCTGTATAGACAAATCGGCGGTCAATTCGCGAATTTCTTTAATTGCTGAATTTTTCTCGGCTTGTATCGAAGCACGAGCATCATCCATGATTTTGTCTTTCTCTTTTTGGGCCTGTTCGCGTGCCTCGCCGACAATTTTATCTTTGATTTCCCGGGCTTCGCGGAATATTTTCTCACGTTCGGTACGAGCTTCATCTAAAATCTTTTCATTGTCGGCCCGGAGTTTTTTCATTTCTTCCTTAGCCTCTTCAGCGGCTTTCAGGGCCTGCTCAATGGTATCCTCACGTTTGTGGAGCATACCCAAAATGGGCTTCCATGCGAACTTTTTCAGCAAAAAGAACACAATCAGGAAAGAAACCAACATCCAGAACAATAATCCTATATCGGGCGTAACTAATTGCATTTTTTGAGAAATTTATGATTTATGATTTAATTGCTTTTTTCTCCAACATTAAATCTGTATTTTTTAAGAAAAGCCCGGCTTCCGGCCAACCGCACGAACAGACCGGGCAAACGATTTCATTCTTATCCGACGAAAAGAATGAGCAAGCACAATACGATAGCGAAAAAGGCAACTCCTTCGATCAACGCTGCGGCAACAATCATGTTGGAACGGATGTCGCCAACCGATTCTGGCTGACGGGCTATGGCGTCCATGGCTGAACCACCGATACGTCCAATACCGATTCCTGCGCCTACTGCTGCAATCCCTGCGCCGATTCCTGCGCCTAGCTTGGCTATAGCCGTATTGGCTACTGCTTGCAAAATAATTGAAAGTAACATAATTTATTTAAATTAAATTGATCAAAAAACTCAAAATCAGAGGAACAGGTAAACACCCCTGGTCCTTTTTAATGTTCTTCCGTCGCCATACCGAAGTACAAGGCCGAAAGCAAAGTGAATACATATGCCTGGATGAATGCAACCAAAAGTTCCAAAAACGTCATGAAGACGGTGAACAATATTGATATGACAGAAGCCCCGTACCCCAAGGCAGGATTTAATTCACCAAAAATAAATATCAGGCTGAAAAAACCAATTGCAATGATATGTCCTGCGGTAATATTGGCAAACAACCGGATCATCAACACAAAAGGCTTTGTGAATACTCCCAGCAATTCGGTAAACGGCATCAACGGAAGAGGAAATTTCAACCACCAGGGAACTCCGGGCGTATTGAAGATATGTTTCCAATAGGTACCGCTGGAACTGAACATGGTGATGATAAAGGTAAGCACTGCCAGCACGAGCGTAACAGCAATATTTCCGGTGACGTTGGCTCCAAAAGGGAAGATCGGGATCAATCCCATCAGATTGTTGACCAGAATGAAAAAGAAAAGTGTGAGCAGATAAGGCATATACCGCTCATACTTGTGCCCGATGGCAGGGCGGGCAATATCGTCGCGTACGAAAAGGATCACCGGTTCAACAAATGATTGTAAGCCTTTGGGCGCCTGGTTAGGATTACGTTTATAACGATTCGCTACGGAAATGAAAACCCAGCATATGATCGCCATGCTGACAAATATGGCCAGTACGTTCTTGGTGATTGACAAATCAAGCATCGGGCGGACAAACGTCCCGTCTGCGGCCTGTTCTACAATTTTACCCTTGTGTGGTCCGTCAGCCGGAACACTGAACCCATCATGGCTTCCATGATGGAACCTGGTTGACATGAATGCATGAAAGCCTGACTGTTTGCTGTAAACAATCACAGGCAAAGGCACCGATACGTGATGGCCTTTGTAAGTAAGAATGTGCCAGTCGTAGGCATCGCCGATATGATCGATGATGAACGTTCCAGGATCAAATTTTGCTTTTTCTTCCTCATGTTGCGCATTCGCCAGCCATACAGGGCTCAACAGGAGAATGAACAACAGTATTTTAATGGATATTTTCCGATGCATCGCGAAAATTTGTTTTACCGGCTGCTACACCGGCTTCTTTTTTTACGAATTTTAATATGGATACAACTTCAAAAACTGCAAATATCAAATACAGAACCAGAAAATGAACGGTAAAAGGTATTGCATATTGCCTGTAAAGTACCAGATAAACCACAATACAAGCCATGTACAACAATAACTTGAGTGTGGTTTGCATCATGAAAACCCGGTTGAAGGCTTTGGGTCTGTTATTTACCGTTGTCATCAGCCAATAATGGAATGCACAGGTAACGATCCAGACAAAAACAACACTTATTATACGTCCCGGGAAATTATAAGTTTCAAAAACCGTCAAAAAAAGCAACTGCGATACGAAGCAAACTGTTAGGAATAAAAAAAATACTTTAATGAAGAATCGCTTCAACTCCTTTTCCATGATGATTTTCTGTTTATGCTTTTTTTACAACCTAACTAATGTATAACCAATTTGAAGGTAAAAGGTTTTTGTACTACTGTCATACAAAAATACGGTTTTGTTTTGATAATTCAAATAGATTTCTATTTAGTCATGTTTATCTTTTCAAAACGTAGCCGACAATTGTAATTTTAGGATAAGGAATCGTACGCAAATAATCTTTACGTTTTTTGATGCTTGGATCAATAAGGTAATAAGGTTTATTGATCTGGGAGTGTCCATTTTAATAAGGTTTCCTTCAGAGATAAGGTTTTAGCGATTAAAACCTTATTTTGGCAAGTGACCTTAGTGGCATTGGGTATCCCGTAGAAAATAACCTTATTACCTTATTTGTAAAAATTATTTGCGAACGACCTCCAGGTCTTTTTCGGCTTCTTCTATGAACTATCGCCATATGTATTTGCAGATAAGGAGTTGACTGTTAGATGTGATTGTAGTTAAACATTGGGTTGTAAAAACTCATGAATCATATCGCGGAAAATCAAAAAGGTTATGGGAGTTTTCCGGCAAAATAGCATACCTGACGGGCATGCCGTGTATTGTGTGGTCATCATATTTCTACCGAGCTTGAATCCCAAAATCATGCCGGTATAGATGCAAGCTTGGTAAATTAAGGAATGAAAACAAAATAATATGCCCAAAAATATCATTATTTGCACGTGAAAATAGCCCGTTAGGGCTTTTACGTCAGTAGAGATACACTCAAGGATTATATATCCCTTGTCCATAGGACATTAACCCACCGCAGAGGTTT
>JAVBNI010000117.1:0-3272 GCA_031551645.1 Bacteroidales bacterium
CCTCGGTCAATTTTTCTCCCTTTTGGACAAACCTTATAAGGTCGATGGTAGCTAAGGCTGATGTAGTCGAGCTTTTACGTTGGGGCTGATTCTGTGCGCTTCCAATAAAACACGACAACAGAAAAACAGCTGACAGAGTAATTTTCATATAAAATTTCATGGCTATATGTTTTTAGTTAATAATATTTTTTATTAAATTATCGTCACCAAAGATATTACGAAAAGTATGCGCAGAAAAATAAACTACACTAAGGAGTAGTTAATTTTTTTTATTCACTATCTTTGCAAACAAGAAAAACAAAGCAAAAAATAGTGAAATCAACATTCGTACAATCCCATCCCGCGCATCATTTCAACGAATCGGATACGTTCGATTATTCGGAAAGAGACCGATACTTCATACAAGCGTTGAAGTCCGTTGAGGCATTAATGGATATTGATGCCTACATCTTCGACTATAAGAATGAGAAATTTTTATATGCCACTAAAAACTGCTCCTTCCTTATGGGCAATAGTCTGGAAGATATTAATGCTTATGGATCAAATTACTACGAAAAGATTCTTCTTCGGGAAGATCTTGATATGATTGCCCCTGCCAATGCGAAATCCTTCGAGTTCTTTTACTCCCTTCCTGTCGGAAAAAGGTTGGAAGGCTATTACACGTACGATTTCAGGATTCGGGACAAAAACAATAAAGTCGTTTTAATGAATCATAAAATAACGATGCTGGACTTTACGAATAACGGTGTTTTAAGGCTCGGCTTATGTGTTATAAGCCATCCTGCCAACGATAAGCCTAGAAATGCGTATATAAAAATGAATGACAAGTCTGACGTTTATGAGTATATGCCTTCTACGGGGAAGTTTGTGGAAGTGAAAACTCAAAAATTGACTTCAAAAGCCATAACCGTTCTAAAGCTTGCAAGCACCGGGAAAAACGAAGCCGAAATAGCCAAGTTGCTCGGCATATCTATTTTTACGGTTAAATACCACAAGAAAAGGATATTTGCCCGCATAGGAGTGAAGAATACCGCCGAAGCTATTCAGTGGACGAACAACCAAAAGAAACTGGTGAAAAGAGTTTGATTTTGCAACTACATTTTAGAGTGGTTTTTCTTTCTTGATAAAAAATAAGTATTATCTTCGCATCATAGTTATTTGAAAGCGATGTAAACCAAAGCAGGCGAAAGAAGTTCGTTCGTTTCTATATCGTTACCCATTGTTCTTTTTCTTTCTTCAATCAATTGTTTTTCAGTCGATTGAAATTCGAGTTGAATATACTTCGCATCGCTCAAAGTTTTTAATGATACAAAATTAATTTACTCTGAGCTATAAGAGGTTATGCGACGTAACGCAAGAGGATGCCATACAATGACTTATAAGGAAATCACACTATATGGCGAGGTAATGATGTGGTAATTGAACTTTGTCTTACCTTTGTCTATTGGTGGCTTTAACCGCCCAAAAGAAAAGCCAAACAAAGGATTTTTCCGCACATTATCAATCGATTGTCCTCGTTCGGCTGTAACTTGCTTTTTGTGTAGACTCTTATTTTATAAAATTATCTTTTGAAGATTATCTTTTGAATAAAAGGCTGTAAACGAATTTTTTAATTTATTTTTATCAGTGATTCATTATCCATTTATCTACAACCGGCGCCCTATAAGCCTTCATCCGGTCCAATAAAATTTCAATGTTATCATGCGATAACAACATCGTTCTATTAGCCTCTTTCAGCAAGCCTTTCTCCACCATGGTATGTATAAACGCCAACAATTGGGTATAATAACCGCAAGTATTTAAAATAGCAACCGGTTTCCGGTGTAATCCTAATTGCCCCCAGGTTAACAATTCAAATAGTTCGTCGAGTGTACCGAAGCCTCCGGGCAAGGCTATGGCGCCATCCGATAATTCGTGCATCCGGGTTTTCCGCTCCTGCATGGTATTCACCAATTCCAATTTCGTAAGGTTTTTATGTGCCAATTCTTTATCCCTCATAAAATGGGGCATTACCCCAATCACTTCCCCATGATATTCCAGCACTGCATTGGCCACTTCCTGCATAAGGCCAACATTGGAACCTCCATATACAAGGCCGATATTATTTTGTGCTAATATTTTTCCCAATAGATAAGCCTGCTCGGCAAAAAGTTTATCCGTTCCTAGATTTGAACCGCAGAAAACACTGATTCGTTGCATTTTTTACACTTTAGACAGCAAAGATAAAAAAAATCACAAAAAAAGATTTGTACTTTTGTAAAATATTTTTGCCGGTCATTTGTCTGCATAAGTAGATCAACAAAATTTAAGAAATGATGAAAACAAAATTTTTTAAAATGGGGCTTATCGGCTTGGTAGCCCTAACCGTTTTCAGTGTCGCTACTATGTTACTATGGAATTGGTTGCTTCCAGGTATTTTCGGCTTACCGCATATCAGTTTCTGGCAAGCTTTAGGATTATTGGCCTTAGCACGCTTGCTCTTCGGCGGTTTCGGCGGGCATCATTTTATGAGCGGCCGGCACTATCATGGTAGAAGGCACGGATGGCACCACGGCAATCCCATCCGCGAAAAATGGGCAAATATGTCGGATGAAGAACGTAAAGAATTTATGCAAAACATGATGAAAGAACGGTTTGGTCATTGTCATCATGCGCATTTTTTTGACAAGCGCGAAGGTTCTGAAGAAACCCATGAATAAATTCACTGCAAAAGAAACAGAAGAACTGATTGCAAAGTATCATCCGCGCCTAAAATCTTTCATTCGAAAACGTGTTACGAATAAAGAAGATGCAGAGGATATTTTGCAGGATGTTTTTTATCAATTCATCAAAACGGCTGATAACACTATGCATCCCATAGAACAAGTGGGCGCATGGCTTTATCGTGTTGCACGGAATACAATCATCAATAAGGGTATTAAGAAACGAGAAAGTTCCTTGCCGGTATATGAAGATGAAGAAGGAGAAGATGAAATAGTCAAAGATTTTTCCGAGATTTTATTTCAATCAGAAAACAGTCCTTCGCCCGAAAGCGAATATTTGCGATCTTTGGTATGGAACGCATTGGAAGCAGCGCTTACCGAGCTCCCGCCGGAACAACGGGAGATTTTCGAACTGACGGAACTTGCCGGCATTCCTATAAAAGCGATAGCCGAAACCATACATGTTCCGGCTAATACGCTACGTTCCCGTAAACACTATGCGGTATTACACCTTCGACAACGTTTAGCGATACTATATGATGAAATTCTTTATGCCTAATAAAAACGACA
>JAVBNI010000222.1:0-8514 GCA_031551645.1 Bacteroidales bacterium
ATAACGATAACAGGCATTTTCTTCCGGAAATCGCTCATAAAAATATATAGAATTAACCCCCATAAATCGATCTCTTGTGCCCATGCTACAAAGGTAGCATCATTTTTTAATTAGTGCGCACTAAGCGCCTATACCGATGAAGTTAAATTACTTGTATGCATCATGCTCGTGAAATCATTACATCTTTTACTGCCTATTGCCGTTACCGACTATTTTTTCAATTTTCTATAAAGTGCAAATCTTGTGATTCCTAGCAGTTCAGCAGCTTTATTCACATTTCCTCCGGTATGTTCCAAAGCTTTCTCAATAGCTTGGGCTTCGAGTGCTTCAAGATTTAGCAGTTCACCGGTTTTGCGTTTTCGACTTTGCGCCGGTTGAAGGATAAAATCATCTCCTTTCAGCAACGCCCCATCCGAAAGGATCAAAGCACGTTCCACCGCATGCTGCAATTCTCGTACATTTCCCGGCCAGTGGTAGACCAACAATTTTTCGTAGGCGTCTTTTGCAATACCTTGTATGTTTTTCCTGTATTTTTTTGCAAAGCGATGCATGAAATGTTCGGCCAGCAGGACTATATCGTCACCGCGTTCGCGCAAGGGTGGGATATGCACTTCGATGGTATTGATCCGGTACAACAAATCCTGCCGGAAACGACCGTCCTCTAAATCCTGATAAATATCTGCGTTGGTAGCACATATGAAACGGACGTCAATGGGTATGTTTTTGGTCGAACCTAAACGGGTAATCTGTTTTTTTTCAATAGCTGTGAGCATTTTGACTTGCATCGGAAGCGATAGATTAGCAATTTCGTCTAAGAACAATGTCCCACCCGATGCAGCTTCCAAGCGTCCGGGCTTTTCTTTCTTTGCATCGGTAAATGCACCCTTTTCGTATCCAAATAGTTCACTCTCAAACAAAGTTTCAGGAATACTGCCCAGATCAATAGCCACGAAAACCTCGCGCGACCGGGGCGAATTCCGGTAAATGGAGCGTGCCACAAGATCCTTCCCCGTTCCGTTTTCACCAAGGATGAGTATATTGGCATCGGTTCCGGATAACTTATCAATCATGGTGAATACTTTTTGCATCACATCCGATCTGCCGACTATTTCTTCAACAGGCTCATCATGTAGTGCCGCCATCTGCTTTTTAAGATTGCTCACTTCATTGCGTGTTGTTCTTAACTGCAATGCTGACGACAATGTTGCCAATAACTTGTCTTTTTCCCACGGTTTGGGAATAAAGTCAGTAGCACCTGCTTTCATGGCCTGGACAGCCTTTTCGGTATCGGCATAAGCTGTCATGAAGATGACCACTGCCTGTGGGTCAATGTCAAGTATCCGCTGCAACCAATCAAACCCTTCCTGGCCACTGCTGGCGTCGCGCCGAAAATTCATATCCAGCAGGATAACATCCGGTTGGTATTGTTCCATGAAACGAACGATTCTCGCAGGATCCGTACTTACACGGATACTTTCGAAATATGGTTCAAGCAACAGGTTGAGTGCGAACAATACGTCTTCGTTGTCATCGATGATTAATATTTTCCCTTTTTGCTGCATTTATGAACGACTAATTCTACGGATCAAAAATAAGGAAAGAAATCTGCGAAGAACCTTTTTGAACAAAAATATTACCAATACGTCCTGAAAATAATTGCAGATATAGGTTTGATGGTTTTAATTTGTCTTAAAAATTTGCCTTCTTTGGGTGTAGTGGCTTAATTTTGAGACGAAGTATGTATAAAAAAATCCGTAAGTTTTTACTTCTTACGGATTTTTTATTACAGTATTTTACAATTTATTATTGTAATAACCACATTTTAGAATTTTGACTATCTATCTCCGTACTTCCACTGGCGGGTTCCAGACCATTCAAAGCTTTTTTGTATTGTTCATTGTTATTTGCCGTCTCGTCACCAGGATATCTCAACCGGAGCGGGAAGGAAGCTGTAATCATTCCTGAAGCATCTGCATTTTCCTTGATGAACCGGGGTAATTTTGTTCTTCTGTAGTCAAGATACGCTTCTTGGGATACAGTAAATAAAGCCAACCATTTTTGTGTAGCAATTTGATTCAACTGATCGGACCCTAATTGTATAGATGGTTCTGCCAGGTATGTAGTGATTTCTCCCGGACTAACCGCCCATCTTAAACAATTTAATTCAATCCCTTTTTTATAGTATGTATCCGCATTTCCTGTAATCCAACCACGCTGGGCACCTTCGGCCAGTAAGAATTGGACTTCGTCTGCATTCATGAAAACCATTCTTAAAATTGTATTCGCATTATCTTTGAAAATATCCCCATAATTGGATATCCTCGGATTATTGAATCCACCTTCAGTATCAACATTTCCATATAAATTGGTTACAGAAGATCCCGTTGGACCGACGGGGGATCCAACATATGCCCGATTTCCAACAGGATAATCGGCAATTTCATCTGAAGTAAAGTCACTTTCGGCAACAGCATTGATCGAATATTTATAGCCATATGCATCTGTGAGTGAAACACTTCCAGCTGTTGGGGCAATAGGAGCCATGGCGGGTGCAATCCAATATGTTAAACGGGGATCATTGTGATTTTTTAATGCATCAATAAGGGCTACAGAGGGTTTACGTTTGTTAAATTCCCTGTCGCGCGTACCACCCCCACGAAGCGGACCATTGGGCCACGCAGCGAAATCGTTCGTAGACAGATAAAGAACTGAAGCACTATGTTCATTGCTGTTCATCAACATACCGCCTGTTGCTAATGATTGGATCTTCGAAGCATTGTCGACTCCTGCTTTTTTGAATGCATCGTACGAACGGAAATATAAACGAAGTTTTAATGAATTGGCAAAACGTATCCAATTTTCTTTGTTCCCTCGATAAATCAAATCATAACTGGTTGGTAAATTATCCGATGCAGTGGATAATAGCTGGATAGCCGCATCAAGACGAACAAAAAAATCTTCATAAATACTCTTTTGAGTATCAAATTTTGGGAAAAGAATTCCTTCTCTGCCTCTCATCGCTTCGCTATAAGGAATATCACCATAACGATCGGTGATGTAAGAAAAGACAAATACACGCAGTATTTGAAAAACAGCGGAGCTGGAAGGGAGATTTTCATTCCCTGCCCATAAAATACCCGAATCAATGTATTGTAATAATTCTTTGTATTCGGTCTCCCAATTAGCCGGCGGATTCAAATAAAGCATATAATTATTGGCACGTTCACCTCCATGCAAAAGCTGGTTATATTGCATGGTCGGCGAGAACCAGTCATCCGACTGAAACCCTTTTTCGCTATAAAACTTACCTGTCCTGACAATGGTACCGGAAAGCAGAAATTCCGCCTTGGTAACATAAGACACATCTTCCGCCTGTGTTAATTCTCTGTCTCTTAATTCCTTCCCGCATGAATAAAAAAGTAATAGAAAGGAACATAATAATATAATATTTTTCATTATTTTAATAATTAAAAATTTAACGTCAATTTAGCGCCGAAAGAGGCAATATAGGGAAGAGTAAAAGCGGCAATTCCCTGATTTTCACCAACACTACCTGTAAAGGCTGTTTCGGGGTCCTCATTGATTCCCGACTTGTTCCAGTGGAAAACATTTTTTGCAATAAATGCAATCTGTGCATTTTGAATTCTAAACTTTTGAGTAAAAGAAGAAGGAATATCATAAGAAAGCGTTATTTCCCTAATCTTAAAATTAGTTGCACTAAATGTACGTGTTTGGGCATAATCCCAGGTATCTCCAATCGGGCCTGAAGCGTCCGTATAAAAAGTAGCATTAGGATCGGCTCCTTGTTCGATATAGTACGGCAATTCTTGTCCCTGATATGTAAATGTACCATTTCCTAAGGTCTCATCATTAGACTCTTTCCCGCTTCGCGGATCAACAAATACGCCACGTATATAGCTTGCATCATTAAAATCTTTTCTGCTATTTGATATATACGTCTTCAATGCATCTATTTCAATATTGTCCGGATTAGGCCAGGCCAGTCCGCCATATCCTACACGGCCTCCGACATAATAAACGCCGTCGCCGGTATACGTATCAAAAGTTAAACCGTCGTTCTGAAGGACTTTCCAGGTTTGCGAACAGTATACTCCACCCACCCTCATAGTTGCTACGACGTTAAGAGTTAGTCTCTTATAGCGAAGGTCGGTAGTAAATCCCATGATAAAGTCCGGATTCAAATTGCCCAGATATGGACGCCTGTCTTTAGTGTCGGTACCTTGATTCATCCCGGTATAATCTATGATGTGCTGACCGGCAAATTTACCAGTCTGGACAGTATAGAAATCTTTTTGCGCATATAAACCGCCAACGGTTTCTCCTTTTCTGATAATTTGTCTGGTATTCCCGTCAAAGTTAACCTCAACAGAAGTAAACGAATCGTTGAGTTTTGTAATTTCAGCTTTAGCGGATGAATAATTCGCCCCTACATTCCAGGTCCAATCAGAAGAACGAATAATACCTAAATTCAATGCCATTTCGATACCTTTTGAAGTTACCTCACCAATATTGGTTTTCATGGTAGAAAAACCTGTTGAAGCAACAATGGGAACATCCCCAATCTGATTGGAATGTACTTTCTGGAAATATGTAAAATCAAAATTGATCCTATTATCAATAAATCCCAAAGTAAATCCCCCTTCCACCGTCGTATTGGCTTCCGGTTTCAAATTCGGGTCAATCAATACGGGAGTTACCGTTCCCGTGGTTATGTCACCATAAGATGGGCCAAAACCATAGGTATTTGCATTTACGTATGACTGAACACCGTAACCTACTACGGCTATACCTCCCCTAAGTTTTGCCAATGTCCACCAATCGGGTAAAGTAAATGTTTCACTTGCCAACCAACTCAATGCAACCGAAGGATACAGATTTGAAGCCTTAGTTCTTTCGGTTATATTATACCAATCGTTACGAACCGATGCGTCCAGGTAAAGCATACTTTTCCACCCGAAGGATGCTGTAGCGTATAAGCTCTGTGAACGGCTTGTGTCCCATTTATATTCATTTTTGAGCGCCCCTAAGCCACCAGCAATTGCACCAATTGAAAAATCATTAGGACGAGACAAACCCGAATTATCAGTGTCTAAAAACGTCATATTAGATTGGCCGAATGCATAGCTGAATCCACCGATGGCATTAATATCAAAATCGCCAAATCTTTGATTATAAATTGCTAAAAGATCGGTATTGACATTAGTAGAGGAAGTATTGCGCGAACTAAACTGTCCTTTTGGCCTATCCCGGCTATCCCATGCAAGTCTGCGTTCAAACGCTAATGTGTTTTTTTCTACACCGGTTCGTAACTTGAACGTTAGCGGACTGAACGCCTTCCAATCCAGTTCAACTTTTCCAAATAAATTATCGGTTGCAAAAGTATAGATCATTTCTTCAGCAATATAATATGGGTTAGAACCTCTGACCTCATCCAATGGATATTGCTCCCGCACATTTAGCGTTCCCTTGTCTCTTATAAAAGGAGTATTTTGCATGCGCCCTTCATATCCGTCAATCCATCTCGATGCGCTCTTCCATACGCTCATAGCAGGATGCTCGGGACGAATACTATACAACGTCTGAACAATCCCCATACGTGTGTCGTTTCCGGAATATTGCGATTTATTAGGCGTATAAGTCCGTGTATAGGAAGCGCTGGATGAAACCGACAAATTATTCAAAATTTTATACATCCCATTAAATGAAAGGGAATTTCTATGAGTGTGGTTATTAGGTATAACACCACTATTTGTTAAATTTTGAAAAGAAATACGGTAATTCCCTTTATCGTAGTTTCCGGTAACGGTAACATCGTTAGTGTTGGTCCATCCGGTTTCCATAAATGCTTTAATGCGGTCTTCGGTGGTATAATTTAAAACCGGACCTTCATAGAACTGTTGTTTAACAATATCCCATTGTTTCCAATTTTGGTTGGCATATTGTGAGCCTGCTTGCGTTCCCCATCCATTTCCGCCTTCCATACCAAAACTGTCATAACGGTCACCTGTTAAGAATTCATTTTGTACGGGAATGGTTGCACGCACTACGTCGGCTGTGATCGCAGAAGACACTGAAACTCCGATCCCTTTTTGAGCGCCTGCGCCACTTTTTGTAGTGATCATCACGACTCCGTTGCCGGCACGCGCACCATACAAGGCACCTGCCGAAGCTCCTTTTAGAATAGTAATACTTTCAATATCATTCGGGTTCAAACGGGACATAAAGTTCCCGATATCTATTTTGTTATCGTCATTAATAGCACCTTCCCCGATAGGAATACCATCTAATACGTACAAAGGCTGAGATTTGTTGGAAAGTTTTTTATCTTTCCATGCTGAAATAGAAGTGGCGCCACGAACTGTCACGAAAGTAGAAGATGTAGGATCCGAACTGAGGCTGACAATATTTACCCCAGTGGTCTTACCTTGTAAGGATTTCAACATATTCACCGATGCTCCCTGGTTCAAATCTTCACTCTTAACAGTCGAAACCGAGTAACCCAAACTTTTTTGTTCGCGTTTCATGCCCAAGGCTGTTACAACTACTTCATCCAATTCCAGGGTATTTTCTTTCAATACGATGTCAAGATTTGACACACCTTCTGTTTCAAACTCCTGTGAAGTGTAACCTATGAAAGATACGACAAGGATAGCACCTGGTTTTACTTGGATACTAAATTTACCGTTGAGATCCGAAACTGTCCCGGCAGTCGTCCCTTTAACAACAATATTCACTCCCGGTATCGGCTCGCCGGATTCATCGGTAACTCTACCTGTTATGGGCAAATCCTGTGAAATGACATTTGGTGTTATCACGATCACTTTGTCTACCAGATCAAAAGATAACTGATGTTCGGATAAGACATTTTTTAATAAAGAATTTACAGTAATACTTTCTTCGTTTACAGAGACCTGTATCCGTTTGTCGATATTATCCGTTTTGTAAAAAATTTTGTATTCGCTTTGTTTTTCAATCTCATTGAAAACATCAATAATACCTGCGTTTTTCAAATGAATGCTGACTGTTGCATTCTGAGAATAAACATTCGCCGATATTTGAATGGTGGTTATAAATAAAATATAAAATACTACTTTCATTTTTTTTATCATTTTTTTGTTGTTCAGGGTTGATAACTTCCCCAAAAATTGATTTATTTGCATAATGGTTTGTTTTAATAAATTAATAATTCAATCTTTTTAAGTCGGGAAACTTTTAAAGGATTGTTTTGAAACAGACACTTTGCGGGCAGTGTGCTCCAACACACTGTCCGTTTTTATTCTTTTTATTTATTCCATAGGCTACTTTTGTATCGTTATTATTTGCTGATATAAAATTCTCGATTTATTTCCTGATATTTCAAGTTGCCTGCACGGCAAACGACGTCCAGTACCTGATAAATCGTTTCATTATAAACGAATTTGCCGTTATACCTGTTATCCAGTAATCCCGGATCGGATATATGTATCTTATGGTTAAACCAACGTTCCATCTTATTTACCATACTTTCCAGGGATTCGTCCTGAAAGATCAGTTTATCTTCTTTCCAAACAGTTAACAATTCCATTGGTGTGATTGCATCGGACACATTTTCAACTACTTTAGGCTTGACTTCTTTTACGGTTAGGTCTTTCACTAACAAATGATTATCTGTTTCCGAATAAACAGCAGATTCGTTAGGTTTAAGAACAATTATTTCCGTATCGTTTTTCAAAATGGATAACCGTCCTTCCACAAGTGTGGTTTCAATGTCTTCATCTGCATAAGCTTTGATGTTGAACGACGTCCCGGTCACTTTTATTTTTAAATTGCCGGTATGGACATAGAACGGATGTTCTTCATCACTTTTTACTTCAAAATATGCTTCTCCGCTGAGAGTGACTTCCCGTTCGGTTTCGAATGAAGACGGATGTTCCAATGTGCTTTCCGAATTCAACCATATTTTTGTCCCGTCGGATAGTATTAGTTGTCCTTTCTGACCTTTGGGAATAATCATCTTGTTTCCCGTCGAAACTGTAAGCTTTGTTTCAGATGTTTCTCCTTCCCGATGTAGAAAAAGGGATATGGTATATGTGCAAAAAAAGATGATTAATACGGCAGCAATCCTCTGAAACCATTGGATCGGCCTAAGATTACGATAAATTGTGTGTTTTGGAGGCTTCTGTGCACCATCATAAAAACGTTTCATTGCCGATTCCTGTTCGACAGCACAATCGGATAAAATGTTACTACTATCCCAGATATCTTTTAATCCTGCAAAATATCTAAGATTTTCTTGATCAGACCGTAACCATTCGTTCAATATTTCGGCATCATGTTCTGATATTGAACCATCCAGATAGGCATTTATCAGTGAGGAACGTGTTCAAAATAAAATTCCCATGTTATAATTGCCCGTCAGGGCATCGACATCAATAGAACCGAAGCTGCCTCGACCTCTTTTCCCCGTAGGGGATAAACCTCTGCGGTGGGTTAATGTCCTATGGACAAGGGATA
>JAVBNI010000265.1:0-11204 GCA_031551645.1 Bacteroidales bacterium
AGTGGGGCTTTTAACACGCTTCAATCACCCGAGCGGGAAACCGTATTTTGACATCACTTCCTCCGATCATCACCATATTTATACTGATGATAGCAAAGTACTGGATTATATGGATGAAGAACTGACCGAGTTCATCAGAAAACGCTTGCAAGGCGGGCAGTTTGAAAATTTGGATATCGAAAAAATCTCAATTCAAATATTCGCTAAAACAAATCTTAAAAAGTAGACAGTTGTGGAAAAGAAGAAAATGACAACAACGTCAGGCCGTTTGGTGGCTGACAATCAGAACATACAGACGGCAGGACAACGAGGCCCTATGCTGGTGCAAGACCCTTGGTTCCTCGAAAAGCTCGCCCACTTCGACCGCGAGGTGATCCCCGAACGACGCATGCACGCAAAAGGTTCAGGAGCGTACGGCACATTTACCGTAACGCACGATATTACGAAGTATACCCGCGCTTCGATGTTTGCAACCATCGACAAAAAGACCGATTGCTTTGTCCGTTTCTCCACGGTTGCAGGTGAACGCGGAGCAGCCGATGCTGAACGCGATATCCGTGGCTTTGCCATTAAATTTTATACCGACCAAGGTAACTGGGATTTGGTGGGTAACAACACGCCCGTGTTCTTTTTACGCGATCCGTTGAAATTTCCCGATTTGAACCATGCTGTGAAACGCGATCCGCGCACGAACCTGCGCAGCGCCAACAACAACTGGGATTTCTGGACACTCCTGCCCGAAGCGCTGCACCAGGTTACCATCACAATGAGCGACCGCGGTATTCCTTATTCGTATCGACACATGCACGGCTATGGCAGCCATACTTACAGTTTCATTAATGCGGATAATGTCCGTACCTGGGTGAAATTCCATCTCCACACCATGCAAGGCATCAAAAATCTGACCGACCGGGAAGCCGAAGCGATTGTTGCCAAAGACCGTGAGTCGCACCAGCGTGACCTGTACGAAGCCATCGAACGTGGCGATTTTCCCCGCTGGAAGGTTGAAATACAGGTGATGACCGAGCAGCAAGCGGACGAATACCGCATCAATCCTTTCGATTTGACCAAAGTATGGTCGCAAAAAGAATTTCCTTTAATAGATGTCGGGATTATGGAGTTGAATAAAAACCCCGAAAACTACTATGCGGAAGTCGAACAATCGGCCTTCAACCCGATGAACGTGGTCGACGGCATTGGGTTCTCGCCCGACAAGATGCTGCAAGGCCGCCTGTTTTCATACGGCGATGCGCAACGTTACCGCTTGGGCGTAAACCACAACGAAATCCCCGTGAATAAACCACGCTGCCCGTTTCATGCATATCATCGCGACGGCGCCATGCGCGTGGACGGGAATCATGGCTCAACGCTGGGCTACGAGCCTAACAGTTACGGCGAATGGCAGGACTCGCCCGAAAAGAAGGAGCCGCCGCTGAAACTTCACGGCGATGCCTATAATTACAACGAGCGCGAGTACGATAACGATTATTTCAGCCAACCCGGCGATCTGTTCCGCCTGATGTCGCCCGCGCAGCAACAGGTATTGTTTGAGAATACCGCCCGTGCCATGGGCGATGCCGAACTTTTTATCAAACAGCGTCATGCCCGTAATTGCTATATAGCTGACCCCGCTTACGGCGAAGGAATTGCCAAGGCACTCGGTATCAGCATTGATGAAGCATTGAAATCAACACGATAACCCACAGGTAGATAATTATAAAATCTCGATAATTCTTTATCGGGATTTTTAATTACTAAACGTACATTTTTTATCCCGATACACAAAAATGACAAAGCCGTCAAACTCATTGAATTTGACGGCTCTATTATTAGTTAATCAATAGTTTCTTTTCAGTTTTTTAATTTTAGTATTAGTTTTAACTGCACATTTTAACTTAAATTGTATTTTTATGCCATAAATAATCAAAAAGTTACGTCAAACTGCCTAAATTTAGGCAGTTTGACACATATCAATTGCGACAATTGATATGTTGTGTGTCATGCGCCGAGAGCGTTGTCAAAGAAGCATCACGTATCGAAAAGCGAGTACAGTCCGACAATGTAGTGGAAAAGGTAGCCGACAAATTTGCGGAAAAGCTGTAGAGTGAATTGATATAAATATATGAAAATCAATATGAAAAAAATATTGTTTTTATGGGTCGTAATTTTGAGCGCTTCGTGCTCATCGTCAAAATTTTTTACTTCGGACGTTAAGTCGCTTGAAATTAATGAAATGATAAAAATCGAGCCATTGTCCTTTATTTCGCTTATTGAAAAAGGAGACAGGGACGTTTACAATGATTCAATCTCGAAAATTGCAAAAATTGCACTAAATGAATCGTTGGAAACATTCAGAACAAAACTTCGCTTATCCTCGGAAGAGATATATGTGGCTGATTCTCTTGACAGAATTGAGTTGGAACAAGAAATTGATTTTTATATACGGGAGGCAGAACGTAACAAAAAGAAAAAAAACCACATTATTGAAATTACCCCTTTGGTTGATTCTTTGTTGAGTGTAAGCGGTAATAGATTTGGGCTGCTCATCCTTCAAAGTGGTTTTACAAGAGCAAAAGGCAATTATGGAGGTCAAGTAGCAAAAGCAATCGGAATGGGGGTTTTGACGGGACTTGCAACAGGTACGGCTTATTATCAAAGTCCAATAAAGTCAGGTTCAACAGTGTATGTCGTGATAGTTGATAATCAAGAAAAGAATGTGACATTCTATAACAAATCTATCATGCAAGATAGAGATCCGACAGAAAAAGAAAATATTACAAAACAATTACAAAGTGTTTTCGAGGAGTATTTTTGGGAAAAACAATAATGAATCAATGACAGTTGTTACTTGGAAAAATTAAGTACAGTTTGACAATTATGTGGAAACCGATACAGACAATAGTCTCGGAAGAATGCACGAACACACAACGTCAAAACGCAGTGGACAATGACGCGAAAAGTTGAAAGAGATATGTAACAAATTTGAATTTGCATCGTCTTCATGAGAAAGTAGTAATATAAAATCGATATGAAAAAGTTAAGAGTATTATTTGTCAGCGTTTTGTTAATCGCAAATCTGTTTACGGCAGTCGCCAAAAAACAGCAAAGAGCTCCGTACATGACCCGTACTTTTCCTGCGTCGTCAATCAAATCGCTAGAAGTCTCTACGTCGGGCGGCAGTATCACTGTGAACGGCAATGCCGGTTCGGAAGCAGTAGTTGAGGTATACGTTAATCGTAATGGACGGTTAAACAAACAGATGAAACGAATGAACGAACAGATTATTCAAGTGTTAGAAGAGAATTATGCCATCGAACTAAAAGTAGAAGACGGAAAATTATACGTTGCGGCGAAACAGAAAGGTATGTTTGCTGACTGGGAATCGCAAGGATTTATTATTTCTTTCAGAATTAATGCGCCAAAACAGGTTGACAGCAATTTGCAAACCAGTGGTGGTTCATTGACAGTTGAAAATGTTTCTGGTAATATTGTTGGAAAAACATCAGGTGCCAGGATTATAGCAAAAAATTGTGATGGAAAAATAGACATTACAACTTCGGGGGCATGCCTCAAGATGAGTAATCTCAACGGAAGTATCAACGCAGTAACCAGCGGTGCAAGAGTTACGGCAAGCAATATCAATGGCGTCATTAAAACAGAAACATCGGGAGCAGATATGAAACTAGACAACATTTCGGGTAGTGTAGATGCAAAAATATCGGTTGGAAGTATGAATGTGACAATGAAATCAGTGAGCGATTACGTGAAATTGTCGAACAACGGAAACATCAACTTGACTGTACCTGCCAATAAAGGCTATAATCTAAAAATAAAGGCAAATGAAATAGCAACATCGGGTCTGAAAAATTTCAATGGTAACATGGATAATGGAACTGTTGGTAATGGCGGTGCAGAAATCGAAATAAAAGAATCGTTGCGAGCATACCTGGCATTCAAATAGTTTTAGTGAGGATGTGATATTAGCAAAGTTGACTTTTGTTTCGACTTGGTTCGATAATGTGACATCCTCAGTGGACTTAACGGATTAGAATTGGCAGAGAGGTCAGCCTACACTTTTTTCAGTCTTTTTCCAGACAAGCACAAAATAAAAAAGCCGTCAAGCTCAATGAATTTGACGGCTTTTTATTTTGTGGAGACTCTTGCCTTAGCCTTCCCTGGGTGGAAGATGGGATTTGAACCCACGACCAACGGAACCACAATCCGCTACTCTAACCAACTGAGCTACATCCACCATTTGTTTTGCGGGTGCAAAGATAAGCGATCTTTTTTGATCTACACAACCTTTGAAGTAAATTTCTTATATATTTGTACCGTTCTTTTTAATGAAAATGACTTTGTGTTCGTTGCATATGACAACACCCGAGATAAATAACGACACTCAAGATGGTTTGGATAACCTTATGGTGATGCTGCTTGTTAACATAGAAAAATAGATCATTGTGGCATTCCCTTCCAAAATAAATAACGTTACGGCACTTCAGATATTCCAGTTTCTGCGGTTCTTGTGTTTTTTGATTATCAGCATCTATTTTACTAAAGTGCCATTATCATTATCAACCAAGGATATTGGTAATTGGGAAATGATGCTTTTAATTAGTGGCGCACTTAGCTATTTCTGGGTGACTGGCATTCTGCAATCGTTTCTCCCGCTTTCGCAACGTAGCATGGCATTCTTCCAGCACAAGCGGGTAAATGGAAAATCGCCCGAGCTATTCAATGCTTTTATTTTGTTGTTGGTATTCAGTATTGCTTTTGCACTTCTCATTTTGTTGATGAGTGGTTACGGCAAAACACATACCGAAAGCCCCAAAGTTCCCTACCCGTATTTGCTGGTTATCTATTTTGTCCTGAGTAATACTTCGCCTCTCATCGAACATATCTTTTTGATACAGAACAAGCCACTGCATATTTTTTGGTATGGTATCATTTCTACCATTGTACAGATTTTGGCCGTATGCATCCCGGTCATGTTGGGTATGGGGCTCGAAGCGGCCATATGGGGATTAATTATTGCCAACGCTCTTCGCTTCCTGTTTTTGCTTTTTCTCCTATACCGATACGCCGAACTGAAAATTTCCTTCCCATTCATACTGAATAACCTATATGTGGGCTATCCGATCATGTTCAGCGCATTACTCAGCGGATCAACCCAATATGTCGATAGCTTGATTGCTACGATTGCCTTCGAACCCGAGAATTTTGCAGTTTTTCGTTATGGTTGTAAAGAACTTCCCTTTGTGGTGATGATGACTTCGGGATTGAATAATGCCTTGATCCCAGCTTTTTCTATTAAAAAAAATATACCCAGTATCTTACAGGAAATAAAAACAAGGTCGCTCAGACAGATGCATTTTTTATATCCTTTGTCGATTTTGATTATGATATTCAGCAATATCATTTTTGGTTTTCTCTTTAATCCAGAGTTTTTGCGTAGTGCCGACGTATTCATGGTATACCAATTGATGATCATTAGCCGTGTTGTATTTCCGCAAACAATCCTCATCGGGTTGAAAAAAACCAACATCCTGATGTGGGCGGCTATCATCGAGATCGCCCTGAACATCCCCACTTCGTTGTTTCTGGTACAATATTATGGCATAGTAGGTATTGCGCTGGGATCTGGATTGATACATATCCTCGAAAAGTTTGTGCTGATGTGGTATAATTATCGTAAATTGGGTATATCGCCTAAGTCCTATGTCCCGATTGTCTGGTATGCTTTCTACTCGGTACTTATCGGGATTGTTTTCATACTGATTGACCACCGGATTATTTACATCAGGTAATACCTTCATTGTCAAATTCCGTAGGGAATTGCTCTAAATTTAGAAAAATTTCTCATAAATCCACTAGGGAACAAAATAAACATGAATCTTCCCAAACGCTCTCCTGTATTTATCCGGTTTGTAATCCCCATCGTATTCCTGGCATTTATTTTCCTGTGCTCACGTATTCCATTGTTAGCCGATGCCTATATGGTACGTTGCTATCCGGCTATAGCCACTGTCTTATCACTCATAACCCAATGGGTACCCTTTTCATTGTTGGATCTGCTAATCATCGTAGCTATAGTTATATTGCTGGGGAGCATTATCATGATGTGCATGCGCCGTTTGACAGTACGTTGTTGGGCAAATATTTTCCTGTTATCCATACTTTGGATCATCGTTTGGTTCTACATGGCGTGGGGTATCGGTTATTTTCGTCCCGGGTTTCATCAGCGATTTGCTGTAGCCCAGCCGGCAGAGGATAAGGATTTTTTTGAAGCCTTTGTCATTCGTTATATTGATTCGCTGAACCATGCATATATCGCTGATCCTCCTTTTGATATTAAGGAAATTGATCGCGCCATTGAAATAACCTACGAAAAATACCATGAGCAGTTGCAATTGCCTTATCCTTGCGGGAAACGGCGAACCAAGCGCACCATGACTGAAGGCCTGATGACACGTATGGGCGTTGCCGGATTCTTTGATCCATTCTTTAACGAGGTGCAAGTCAATAATTTTGCACTCCCCTTAACTTATCCATTTACCCTGGCACATGAGAAAGCGCATCAATTAGGCATAGCAAGCGAATCGGAATGCAACCTGTACGCTGCGATTGTTTGTACATCAAGCGATTATCCATTGGTTCGTTACAGCGGTTATCTTCAGACAGTATCGTATCTGCTGGGCAGCCTGAGGAAAATCTCACCCGAAGAATACAAGGCAATAGCTGAAAAAATCGATCCTCGTGTAATTGCTGATTTTCGCCGGATACAGGAACATTGGCAAAATGCGATCAGTCCCCGTTTGTCTGCCGTGCAAGACAAGGTATACGACAGTTATCTCAAGACGAACAAGCAACAAGCAGGCATCCGGAGTTATTCCGAAATGGTGGAATTATTGATGACTTGGGAAAATATGAAGAAAGAATAGTTTCGGGACCAGGCGTTGATTCCAATCCATCTAAACAAGGTTTCCAATCAGAGTGGCCGGTGTACAACCTGTAATATGTACCTGTACGTAATCGCCGGGCGCGTGGTTTCCTTTAGGAAATACGACCACCATATTTTGTGAATTGCGTCCCGACAGTTGCCTGGATGATTTTTTTGACAAACTCTCAACCAATACTTCATAGGTATGACCGACGCTACGTTGTTTGCTTTCTGCCGACAATTGCCCCTGCAGGTCGATGATTTCCTGTAAGCGGCGAGTCTTAACGGTTTCGGGGACGTCGTCTTCCATTTTACGGGCGGCTAAAGTATTGGGACGTACCGAATATTTGAACATGAAAGCGTAATCAAAATGCACCTCCCTCATCAGGGAAAGCGTTTCGAGATGATCTACTTCTGTTTCTGTGCAGAAACCTGCAATGATATCGGTCGAAATACTGCAATCGGGCATATAACGTTTGATGGACGCAATACGTTCCAAATACCATTCGCGTGTATACCTGCGCCGCATGAGTTCGAGTATACGCGTACTTCCCGACTGGGCCGGCAGATGAATGCTTTTACAGATATTGTGATGCGATGCCATGACCTGCAATACTTCATCAGTCATGTCTTTAGGATGCGATGTTGAAAAACGGACACGCAGCGCAGGCGACACGGCCGCAACAGACTCCAGCAATTGTGCAAAGCCTGTGGCACTGCCGTCATCCTTTTTCCATCTGTATGAATCGACATTTTGTCCCAATAAGGTTACTTCTTTGTAGCCCATATCGACCAGTTCCTGTACTTCGCGCAGGATGGTTTCCTGGCTGCGGCTACGTTCAACACCCCGGGTGTAAGGGACGATACAGAATGCACAATGGTTGTTACACCCACGCATAATAGAAACGAATGAGGAAACATGGTTTTTGTCCATACGAACCGGACTGATATCCGAATAAGTTTCCTCACGTGAGAGCAGCACATTAATGGCTTTCAGCCCTGTGCCAGCACTGCGAACAAGCCCTGGTAGGTCGCGATAAGCGTCGGGGCCTACCACGATGTCGACAGACTTTTCTTCCTCCAACAATTGGTTCTTAAGGCGTTCGGCCATACATCCGATCACACCCACAAGCAGTTCCGGACGCTTTTTCTTTTCTATGCGGAATACGTCTAAACGTCCGCGTACCCGCTGTTCTGCATTTTCGCGGACAGAACAGGTATTGATCAGTAGCAGGTCGGCGCCGGACAAATTGCGGGTAACGCTGTAACCCTCATCGGCGAGGATGGAGGCTACCACTTCACTGTCGTTGACATTCATCTGGCAGCCGTATGTTTCAATATAAACTTTCAAATCATTATACGCCGGCGTTGCTACTCGAAGCCGGTCAACTTCCGCCTGAAAGTTTTTGTTTCTATCCATATTTAATGTTCCGTGTCTGTTTTTATGTTGACGGTTTAATATCCTTAATCTGTAGTTGAATCACGGTTTTACCGCGAAAAGTATTCTCTTCGATGGTATAGCAAATATCAAAAGGATCTCCCGAACGAATTGACTGATAATGTTCGCCCAATTGAAAACCAATAGCCGGGAACACGATATCGGGATTATTTTCCTGGTGGATTTCGAGTTTGAGATGTTCGCCGCATTTACCCACCATTTTACTGCTACCGGTATCGACAACGCGACGTGTCAGAAAAACAGGCGACATGTTGTCCGGACCGAAAGGTTGGAATTGTTTCAGGATACGTACAAATTTCGGCGTAATGTCGGGGAAATCAATCATCCAATCAATATCCACTGTCGGCACCAGTTGATCTTCGGTGATGGCAGATGCCACGAATTCTTCAAAACGCCGGCTGAACTCCTGGATGTTTTCCAACTTAAGCGTAATACCGGCAGCATACATGTGGCCGCCGAAATTCTCAAGCAGGTCGCTGCATGAATCGATGGCTTTGTAAAGGTCGAAACCATCCACTGAACGTGCCGAACCAGTTGCCAGACCGTTGGATTTGGTCAGGATAATAGTCGGTCGATAGTATGTTTCGATCAGCCGCGACGCTACGATACCTACTACACCTTTGTGCCAGTCAGGATTGAATAATACTGTCGTTTTCCTGTATTCCTGTTCAGGGTCGGCAGCCAGCATTCTAAGCGCCTGGCATGTGATATCTGAATCGATATTGCGCCGGGTATCGTTGAAACGGTCAATCTCAGCCCCAAACTCACGGGCAGCTTTTTCATCGTCCGAGGTAAGCAGCCGCACCGCATGATTACCCGACTCCATTCGTCCGGCAGCATTGATACGAGGACCTATTTTGAAAACAATATCCTCAACCTGCTTCGGTATTCCTTCCAAACCACATATTTTAATAATGGTTTTCAGTCCCTGGACAGGGTTTTCATTCAACTTTTGAATCCCCAAAGCTGTTAATACACGGTTTTCGCCGTCCATGGAAACGATATCCGAAGCAATACTAACTGCTACCAAGTCGATATATTCGTATACATCCTCTACCGGGATCTTGTTGGTTTGCGCTAAGGCCTGTAACATTTTGAACCCTACACCACATCCCGAAAGCTCCTTGTACGGATAATTACAATCCGCCCGTTTGGGATTCAGTATGGCAAACGCTGTCGGCAACACAGCGCCGGGATAGTGATGGTCGCATATGATGAAATCGACGCTTTTCGAATTGGCGTAATTAATTTTTTCCACGGACTTAATACCACAATCCAAACTGATAATCAGTTTGCATCCGCCGGCAACTGCCGTGTCGATCCCTTTGTAGGATATTCCGTAACCTTCGGTATAGCGGTCAGGGATGTAATACTCCACGTTCGGATATATCTTTTTGAGGAAGGAATATACCATCGCCACCGAAGTAGTGCCATCCACATCATAATCACCATATACCATGATCCTTTCGCGATGGCGTATAGCATGATTGATACGATCGACTGCACGCTGCATGTCCTTCATGAGGAACGGAGAATACAGAAGTTCGTAAGAAGGTCGGAAAAACGCCTTGGCGCTCTCGAAGTCTGTGATGCCTCGTTGTGCTAATAAGCCGGCCAATATATTATCAATACCCAACACATCAATAAGATGTTGTACCATAGATGTGTCGGGGATTGGTTTTATGATCCAGTTTTTGCTATACATTTCGCAAAGGTACAAAAACTATCCATTTATTTCTGATGATTGGTAATCGATAATTAAATATCACATGAAGTAATTGAAAGCTTGCCCGAACACGAAGTGGGCGGGTTGAAAGTTGAAAATGGGCAAGCGACGATAATCAATTGTTTAGCAGTACGGAATACTAAACAACTCCGGTTATTTCACTTGCCGCAGATTCCGGTTTATTCGGTTTTAATAGGATCCGGTATCCTTGCTTCGGAACGTTTTCGATTACTAATTCCGGGACGCCCTCAAGCGCCTTTTTTAGGCGCTTAACAGTTTGAATAAGGCGATCCTCCCCTTTATCAATATGGATGTTTCCATATAATGGAACGATCAGCGCTTCATAGCTTGCATAATGATCCGTAGTGGCCCAAAGTAATTTCAAAAGCTGTGTCATATGATTGGTGAGTTTTATTTCTTTGCCACGATAAACAAGAAGGTGTTTCTTCGGGTAAAAATGCATATATTCCGCAATATGGCATCCTGACTCTTGATCCGGAACGGATACCGCCGCTTCGGCTGGTATTGGGGCGGGAATTTCCTTTTTCTTGCGATATGAAATAATTGATATAAAACTGATACAAACAATCCACAAAACAAGGGTTACGGCATGCTCTTTTAGATGTTTACGGATGGTCGCAAAAAACATCAGCCGGGCAAATCCTTGAAGTTCAACTTCCTCCTCAATACCCAAAGTAACCGGAAGCGTTTGCAACGTTGACTCATAAAACTTCGAATCCGGATTGCTCATATATGTTTTGCCGGCGGCATGATCCGTATATCGAACGGCTATTCGGGCCGATATCCCATGTTTCAATAATTCCGCATGCCAGATACTGTCTAACACATACACATTTACGGGATTTTCTTCGCGAAGATAACTCTGTTGCATGTGATGTGTTTTTTCCAAATCGCTCATTTGTTTTATACGATCCGGCTTCATAAGTGTCCGAACAAAAAGAAAAGTTCAAAGATGATTACCTTTACGGTCGACTAAAATCCCAAGGTTTCCATCAAGAACTTTTCTCATGAGTACAAAGTTAGGTAAAAAATCGGACAAGCCCATTTTCAAACAAATC
>JAVBNI010000080.1:0-32460 GCA_031551645.1 Bacteroidales bacterium
AGACCGGGATTTTGCCTGCAGCTTCTTTCAGAGTCCCCTCGCGGTAGACACCCTTGCCTGCGGCTAACGGTTGGTCGCTATCTACCCCCGTAGTGGACTTACACCACCAAATTGATCAATCATGCACGGCACACTAAAAAAGGGGCTGTCCGTTTGGACAGCCCCTTTTTCTATATTCACTAGTTGGGTCGAAATATTTTATTTAATAGCAGTGCCGTAATCACCTACAACTAAGCCGGTTTTTGCTATTCCGGAGTACTGATCACCACAGACGGTAAAGTAATCCTGCTTTACGATTGTCGTTGTGACATAGATGGCATAATATTTAGGTAACGGGCTAATTCCCCATGCACCAAACTTGCCTCTCCAAGAACAAAAATCACTTACCCAATAATTCCTGAGTTTATTGTCTTTGATCTCACTTACAGGAATCCATGCTTTTACATATCCATTGCGACCATAATTGTTCTTATCCATCAATTTTGTCCGGTATTTGTCTTTAGATACAGTCTTATCGTCACCGACAAAAACATAGATGTATACATATTTTTCATCTTTGGGAAGATCCAGACCTTCGAAATCAATATCCATATGAACACCTTGTGTGCCCTGATACCATTTGACAGCGGTTACTTTGGCTGCCGATTTCTTATATATGATATATAAGTCAGCATTGATGGTGGATGAGGTTGCGCCGAAAGTATATTTTTTAACATTATTGTTAAGTTCGGTTGTTGTGGAATAACCACGGTTGTAATATCCGTCTTTGCTTACACGTACACTGTACGTTCCTTTTGGTATATTATTGAATGTATACGATCCGTCAGCTTTTGTTGTGGTAGACATTGCTGCAGTACCTTTGCTGTTCAACAGTTCTACTTTAAAGGCTGAAGCTTGGCCGAGCTTAATATTATCATGATAAATTTCAACCTTTCCTTTTAATATATTTGCAACAGCATTAGCACTTCCGGAACCACCAGCAGCCTCGCTGTTATTATCCGAAGCTCCTGAATTTTCAGGTTCGTTATTGGCCGGAGGTACTATATCGTTATCTGGTTGGGTGTTGCTATTGTTGTTGTCATTACCGGGAGTTTCAGTATCTTCGGTATTATCATTGTTACTGGCTTCGCCATTATTGTTTTCATCTGGATTTTCGCTGGGTTGTTCTTCCGTATCGCCAGGTTCTTCTTCGTTGGTTTCATCATTCTTTTGATCGACTTGTTCCTTTTCTTGCTCATCTGGTGCAACTATATCATCTTCCTTAGTACATCCTATAGCAAGTGTCGTTAACAAGAAAACGAATGCGACTAATTTTATACTTTTCATACTATTTTTATTTTTAAAATATTTACTTTACCTTTTTTATCCAATTTACTAAATTATACGGGATGGAAAAAAAATAGTTACATTTGACAAATGCTGGGGTTTCAAAAAATATACATATGGTAAATTGTTAAAAATAAGAAAATTAAACACTTGTTGAATTTTGATAATTTTGACGAACGTACTTTTTTTGGTGACGAATGAATTTCATCAAAATGCCTTCTCTGCTTGATTTTTGTTCATGAAATTTTTTTTTATTTTTTTTCAATTTTTTTATTTTTTTGATTCCCGAATATGATTTCATTTTCACTTACTTTTGTCGAAAATAAAAATAAAAATGAGTAAATATCACGTTCTGAATAATATAACCGGATGGTGTTGTTTTGCCATTGCTACTTGCACCTATTTATCGACCGTAGAACCTACTGTAAGCTTCTGGGATTGTGGTGAATTTATTGCTGCTGCTGACAAACTTGAAGTGGGACACCCTCCGGGAGCGCCTATGTTTTTGTTACTGGCACGTGTATTCGCAATTTTTGCGCCAGGATCTGAAAAAGTAGCCCTGATGGTAAATATTTTTTCGGCTTTGGCAAGTGCATTTACTATTCTGTTTCTGTTCTGGTCGATAACACATATTGCCCGGAGAATGTTCGTTAAAGATAATAAATTCTCCTCTGCCAATATGATTGCTGTATTAGCAAGTGGTAGCATCGGAACATTGGCGTATACATTTTCCGACACATTTTGGTTTTCGGCTGTAGAAGGCGAAGTGTATGCCGCTTCGTCTTTTTTTACGGCAATTGTGTTCTGGGCCATGCTGAAATGGGAGGAAACAGCGGATACGCGTTATGCCAACCGTTGGTTGATCCTGATTGCCTACCTGATGGGATTATCCATTGGTGTGCATCTGCTCAACCTCTTGGCTATCCCGGCAATGGTATTGATATATTATTTCCGCAAATACAGTCCTACACGTAAAGGTGTTATACTTACACTTCTTTGTTCGGGATTGATTCTGGTCGGAATACTTTATGGAATCATCCCGTGGGTGGTAAAGGCCGCAGGGTATTTTGAATTGGCTTTTGTAAACGGGCTCGGACTACCATATAATACGGGTGTATTGATATACATTTTTCTTCTTGTTTCGGCCATGATATTTGGTCTGTATCGGACCTATATCAAAAAGAAACATTTGTTTAATACTGTTCTGCTGGCTATAACGGTGATTGTGATCGGTTATTCATCATATAGTATGATTGTGATACGTTCGTTGGCTAATCCCCCAATGGATGAGAACAGCCCCGACAATGTATTTGCATTGATGTCGTACCTCAACCGTGAACAATACGGTGAGCGTCCCTTATTTTATGGACATTATTATAATGCACCCGAAGCAGACCGGATTGAAACAAGCCCGATATACACCAAGTTGAATGGACGTTATGAAATCACTTTTCACAATATAAAATCAAAATTTGATCCGCGATTTAATACCTTGTTCCCAAGGATGTATAGTTCCGAACCGTCGCACGTTGAGATGTATAAGGCTTGGGGAAAGATAAAAGGACGTCCCATAAAAGTCAAAAACGAAAATGGCGAAGAAACCATCATCTATAAGCCGACTTTTGGCGAAAATCTCAGATTTTTTTTCAGCTATCAGCTTGGACATATGTATGGTCGCTATTTCATGTGGAACTTTGCCGGAAGGCAGAACGATGTACAGGCCGATGGAAGTATACTTAACGGAAATTGGCTGAGCGGAATACCATTTGTAGACATTCCCCGTGTCGGCCCGCAGGATCATTTACCATCACAAATGAAAAATGATGCCGGGCGGAATGTTTATTTCATGCTCCCATTGATCATAGGTTTAATAGGCTTGTTGTGGCAACTGCAACGTGATGTGAAATATTTCTGGGTGGTGATGCTGTTTTTTTTCATGACAGGAATTGCTATTGTGATATATCTGAATCAAACACCATTACAGCCCCGCGAACGGGATTATGCTTATGCGGGTTCGTTTTATGCATTTGCAATCTGGATCGGGTTGGGGGTTGCGGCTATTTACGATTTGCTGAGCAGAAAACTTCCTGCAAAACTTTCGGCAATCATGGCATGTATCCTGACTTTGCCTGCTCCGGCGATCATGGCGCAACAAAACTATCACGACCACGATCGTTCGGGACGTTACACGGCACGTGATATTGCTTACAATTATCTTAATTCGTGCGCTCCCAATGCCATTTTATTCACAGTAGGCGATAATGACACTTTTCCGTTGTGGTATCTGCAGGAAGTGGAAGGAGTGCGGACCGATGTCCGTGTGGTAAACCTGATGTTGTTGCGTGCCGACTGGTACATTAACCAGTTGAAACTGGCAGTATATGATTCGCCTCCATTGCCTGTGACCCTCCCGGAAGAAAAATATTTGACCGGACGACGTGATGTAGTATACCTGATCGAACGTTCCAAAGATACCATCCCATTACGGCAGGCGTTGGATTTTATTAATAGTGACGATCCGCGGACGCGCCTTATCCCCGAACCGGGATTTGAGCTGGATTATATCATGTCAAAAAATTTCGCATTGTCTGTTGACAAGCAAAAAGTATTGGCCAACGGGACTGTTAAACCGGAAGATGCCGATCAGATACTGGATACATTACCGTTTCGCGTCAAATCATCTGTTCTTTTTAAAGAACAGTGGATGGCACTCGAAATTATTGCATCAAATAATTGGGAACGCCCGGTATACTGGACGGCATGTAATCATAGCGGGACAGTGGGATTGGATGATTACATGCAGTTGGAGGGCTGCGCTTACCGGCTGGTGCCGATTAAAACGCCGAGCGAAGGGGGATTCACAGGACGGATTGATTCGGACATACTTTATGACCACTTGATGCATGTTTTCCGTTGGGGTCGCCTCAATCAACCCGATGTATGGCTCGACAGCCAAAATATCCGGACGCTTTTGGTCGTTCGTGCCCGGTACCTGTATACTCGATTAGCATTACAATTACTGGCTGAAGACAAACAGGAACGCGCTGTGGAAGTGCTTGATCGTAGCCTGGAATTGTTTCCCGTCGATAAGGTGCCTTATGATCATTATTCTCTGATGCAGGCCGAAGCCCTATACCGTGCCGGGCAAACTGATAAGGCCAATGCTCTGCTTACCGGGCATGCCGATTATTGTCTGGATGAAATAAATTATTTCTATTCACTGCCTCAGGAATTTTTCGAATCAGTAAAAAGAAAAGCGGAATTAGATGAGGCTTTTTTAGGCGAAATGATTCGCATTTCGGATGCTTATGAACAAAACAAAATAGGAGAACATATAGAGCAAAGGCTTGAGAAGCACAATTAGGTTAATTCAGGTTTTTATCGAGTTCTACTTTTAGCGCACTCTAAGGATGCTTTGGAAGTGTCACAAAACCGGCTTTGCGACACCTCCAAAGGTACTGTTGTGATATCCCCAAAAGTGCCCTTGGTAATGTGTAAAAAATAATCCGGAAGGCTCGCACTTTCGAAATGAATATCAACATTACCTGTAACTTTATTATTTGTTGTATCGTATATAGATATTTGAAACACCCCAGTAATGTTTAATATAAATAACCCATTTCACACACTTTCAAATGAAAAAGTTTTTTACGCTTATCATTTCCTGCTTGATTGCAACATTCATTTCAGCTCAGACACAAAACGAAAAGTTACTTCAACTTCTGGTCGAACGAAATGTTATTTCTTCTGCCGAAGCCGATTCTATATTGAAAAGCGATGCAACAGACAAATCGCTGCGTGATAATTTGTTAATCGGAGCCGACAACAAGCTTCCCGCATTGAAGGACACAACACCCCTGCCAAAAATTGAGAAAATAAGAGATATATTCAGTACCCCTTATGCCAAGCTTGGTGGGTTTGCGCAATTTTTTTTCCAGGCTTCCGATCAGGATTTGAATCCTGCAGCCAATGGCGGACCTGTCTACACTGAATTTCTTGTGCGGCAAGCCGTTTTCTGGACAGAAGGGCGCATAGCCAAAAATTTTAACTATATGTTTGGTTTCGATGCTTCCGTGTGGAATCTCGACGAAGTATATATCGAATGGGTGCCCGCTGATTTTTTCAGCGCACGATTCGGACAATTCAAAGTACCGTTCACCATTGAAAATCCGTCGGCAATTATCCGGCTGGAAAGTGCAGGATATACCCGGTCGGTAGCTGCTTTGGCCGGCATCAACGGTGATGTGATCGGGAAACAAACAGGACGTGATTTTGGATTCCAGGTTTCAGGAAACTTGTTCAAACAGGAAAATCATTTCCTGGTACAGTATTGGGCAGGCTTGTTTCAGGGAACTGGCACCAATAAGCGTGAAAACAACAATACGAAGGATTTTGCCGGGACATTAGTCATTCAGCCGCTATTGGGATTGCGTTTTGCTGCCAGCATGTATTCCGGCCAGGCTTATTATGTTGTTCCCGGCGACATCGAAGCGAATAATCATGTGCGCGACAGATGGAGCGTAGGATTCGAATATTTGAACAGCGGTCCCATCTATGCCCGTTCGGAATGGATTCATGCCAACGATGGCGGCATCAAGAAGGAAGCACTTTATGGTACGGTAACATGGCGTTTTGTCCCCGGTAAATGGGAAACATTCGTCAAGGCAGATCGTTTTAACACCAACAAAAACATTGATGCAATTGTGACCGAATATACGACAGGACTCAATTTTTATATTGCACGACTTAACCGGATACAGCTTAATTATGTATATTCCGATTATTCGGATAGTTACGGGCTTCCTGACGCAAATAAATTTATTGCACAACTACAATTGTTTTTTTGATACTTTCGTGATGATCAATTCAGAGACTTAGACTGGGATGATGGAGAAAATCAAAAAGCTTTTTTTAAGCGATAAGTTTATACTGATATTAATCGTAACAAATGCTTTACTGATATTCATTCAGGAATTTGATTTTTATCCGGATTGGGTAAACTACCTTGATTTTCTGTTTACTATACTATTCACTATTGAGCTTTTTGTGAAAATTGACACATATGGATTCAAACAATATTGGTCGAAAGGATGGAATAAGACAGACTTTATCATTGTTGTAGCAGCCTGGCTTTCTATTCTTCAATTTATCCTGAGTAAAGATATCGCGTCGCTAAGCGTCGTATTGTCATTCAGGATAGTACGTATTTTTAAATCATTCAGGCTGATCAGGTTTGTACCCCATGTCGAATCTATTATTACAGGAGTGAAAAGAGCAATAAAAGCATCCTATGTCGTTATCATTGCCTTTGCTATTCTATTGTTCATTGTTTCGACTTTAACATGCGCCCTATTCAAAAATGTTGCACCTGAATATTTCGAAACACCGGTCACATCATTGTATGCTATTTTCAGGTTATTCACTATAGAAGGATGGTATGAAATACCCGATTTGATTGCCTCACGTGTTCAATCGCCCTACATAGGCTTTTTCGCAAAACTTTATTTTGTTGTATTCTTGTTTATCGGCGGAATTTTGGGACTATCTATTATCAATTCAATATTTGTTGATGCTATGGTTAGCGATAACAACGACGAGTTAAATAAAAAGGTGGATGATTTAAATAAAAAGATAGACAAACTGATTGAAAATCAGAAATTGGATAAGCCTTAAAAGATTCTTTTGGAATAGAATCACAATATTTACAACACCTGGAACATGTCGTAAAATATTCCGATTTGTAACGTTGGGGTTATTTTCGGATAAGTTGCCATTTCACATACTTTTCAATACCTTTGTTTTTGATAACTGTGTGAACAGAGGGAAAGCAGTAATAAAAGCAAATAAAGAAAAAAATCATCATGAGTAGCAGAAGGGATTTCATCAGACTTGCCGGAGCCGGAAGCCTTGGTATTGGTCTTTGGGGATGTTACGGCAACGGAAAAGAAACAACAGCATACGCATTGGACGACATTCGTCAATCATCGCTTAAACCACATAGTCAAACATTTAATATGTGCGGATATGTTGCCCCTGCTATCGAAACCGTTCGCATCGCATACATAGGTACAGGTAACAGGGGCACGGGAGCGCTTAGGCGAATA
Source organism: Bacteroidales bacterium (assembly GCA_031551645.1). Classification (GTDB taxonomy): domain Bacteria; phylum Bacteroidota; class Bacteroidia; order Bacteroidales; family UBA4181; genus JAIRLS01. The sequence continues at coordinate 7,431 of JAVBNI010000080.1, forward strand.
ATTCATATTGCAGGCGTTGAGGTAAAGGCCTTGTGCGACGTGCGGAAAGAAAAGGCGGAAAATGCCAGAAAAGTTCTCGAAGGCGTTTTTTCACCCGACGTATACACGGGCACGGATGATTGGAAAAAAATCTGTGAACGGGATGACATCGATTTGGTCTACATCTGTACCCCTTGGGATATGCACGCTCCTATGTCGCTATATGCTATGGAACATGGCAAGCATGTGGCTGTGGAAATACCCGCGGCCCAAACCATTGATGAGTGCTGGCAGTTAGTGGAAACTTCCGAACGGACAAAGAAACATTGCATGATGCTGGAAAACTGTTGTTATGATTTCTTTGAGATGCTTACCCTGAATATGGCGCGACAAGGTTTCTTTGGAGATATCATACATGTAGAAGGCGCTTATATTCACGATGGTTTCGAATCGTTGTTTGATAAAAACCAGCGTTGGGAGTTGTGGCGGCTAAAAGCCAATCGCCGTACGGGAAGTTTGTATCCCACACACGGGATAGGCCCCGTTTGCCAGGTGTTAAATGTTAATCGCGGCGACAAACTTGAATACCTGGTATCCCTGTCGAGCAATGACTTTATGTTCGGGCCGAAGATAAAAGAACTCGCAGCAACCGATTCCGATTTCAAACCTTTCGTGAACGATAGTTTTCGCGGCAACATCAACACCACTTCCATCCGTACCGCTAAAGGCCGCTCGATGATGATACAGCATGATTTTTCTTCACCCCGGCCTTATTCGCGTATTCACCTGATTAGCGGGACAAAAGCCTCGGCACAAAAATATCCCTTACCCGAAAAGGTTGCCGTCGGCGACGAATGGGTGCCCGCCGAAGAAATGAAAAAAATAGAGGAACAATACACTCCCGAATTAGTCAAACGTATCGGAGACATGGCTAAGAAAGTCGGGGGACACGGCGGAATGGACTTCCTGATGGATTGGCGGCTGATCGACTGCCTGCGCAATAGCTTGCCGCTCGACCAGGATGTATATGATGCCGCTCTGTGGAGTTCAATTATCCCATTGAGCATATGGTCGGTGGCCAATAAATCGGCTGCTATTGATATTCCCGACTTCACCTGCGGCAAGTGGACGACTAATCGTGAGTTTGACCTAACCTTGAATGGTGGTGGCACCACAAAAGTGATATAATGTACTGGCTCCGGATATTTTTATCCCCCTTCCTGCGGTTCATTATTCCCTTTACAGCTTTCCGTGCCTTTGCAAAATGACACGGAAAGTTTTGCCGGATTTTCAGTAAGGACGGTTCCTCATTTTTTACCTCTTTTTTTCCATTTGTACCATTTGACACCTGCAAAAACACCCGCAACGATCAACCATAGCACCCAGAAATTAGCCATCACAACAACTAATGTAACAAATCCTTGCCAGCCTGTTTTCAATGCATCAACGAAACGTACGCCAAAACCGGGACGGTATTCATCAATATTTTCTTCGTTGGCTTTTACCAAACGTTTGCAGGTGCGTTCCTGCCACAACTGTACTGTAATGCTACTGAACGCTATTTGATCTTTCAATTCCAGGTTTGATAACAGGGCATTATCTGCCTGTTCCTGGCGGATTGCCAATCGGTCTTCCGCGTCGGCTATCTGATTCAGTTTCTTCCCTTTTTCATCAATAGCTTCTTCGAGTCTTTTTTCCTGGCGGGCCACACGCCGCCGTGTCAGGTCATTGCGGAGAATGCTTAGCCGGACATCAGTGGCGCTTACTTTACGATAATCCATGAACTCGGCCCATCCCGCAATCTCTTTCAGTACTGCATCGAGTTGTCGGAACGGAACGCGTAGTTTCATCGCGTTGCTGATGGTGTAGAAAGTACTTTCGAGAGTCGAATCGCGGCTCACACGTAAGGATGTGGAATAATCAATGATACTTCTTAATTCGGTATTTTCCACGAAACCACCATGTTTGGTGATGATGTCTTCGATGGCATAAGTAGCCAGGATAGCATCCTTGGTTTTGAAATGCAAATCGGCTGTCCGAATAAACCGGCGCGTGGTATCAGCAGTATATTCCCTTGCTGCCGACGACGATACAAAATCTACTGCAGTATATTCCGATGATGATTGGACGAGCGGAATTTCCTCGGCTACATCCATAGCTACCGGTGCCTCCATCAACGATAAGGCTTCCTTATGGTTTTGTGCACAGGAAAATATGAGAAAAGCCATGACTGGTAAGACTAACAAACAAAAGAACGTGTAATGTTTCATTGCGCTTTTTTTAGAATTAGGGTAGCAAATATAGTTTTTTAACTTTAAATCTAATTATGGTTTTGGAGGTGAAACAAACCACAGGTAATTCCGTATACTTAAAAATCAGTTTATAAAAATCCAGAAAATATGATAAATCGGATTTCATCAAGTTGGACAAAACCAATGCTAATCCTAATGGTTGGATTATGGGTGGTTTTTCCCCCGATTGTTTTTTACTCTGTTGGTTTGACTGGTAAGGTAACTGCGGGTAAAATGATGACATGTTTATTATACCTGGCATTGGTCGGGTTAACCGCTTACCTTTTCATTTTTTGTCCGAAGTAAAGACCGACGGTACCCAAATACGGTTCAAGAAGATTTTTCGTCCCGAAAAGGTATACACATTCGATAAAATCGGATATCCTTCTTCATTCAGATACAAAAGATTGCTATTTACTTCGGTTATAATGAAAAATAGCGACGGGACAAGGGAAAAGTACCTTATTCTGAATAATAATGCTTGGTTATCCGGAGAAAATATCAATGCGGAAGAAATTTTATTGAGATTAAAGAAACAATAATATGTTGTTAGGAAACAATCATTCCCGCCAGGAAAACATACCACAGGAAAACGAAGGATGGATTTTACAATTAATGTCCGACGGATGTTATGCTGAAGCATATTTGTTGTTGAAAAAAGAACAGGCAGGAAGAGTATCGTCACGGTACAACCTTGCCTTGTGCTGTTATTTTGCAGGCGAATACCAGCAAGCGCTTTACCGGCTGGACGAAGCATTGTCGGTATTCCGTCCCATGCCCGGCCATGATGCCATGCAAAAAGATGATGTATACAAAGCTTTAATTATTGCTCAAAATAAGACAGATAGTTACCGGAAAGGTATAGATGAAAAATATGTGTCTCATTTTCCCGATATGATGAAGGATAATATTCTTCGGTTGAAAGTGGATTGTTTCCTGGTTTTAAAACAATGGAATAAACTGATTGAAACGGCCGCTCTCCTGAGAACCAAAGATTACCGAAATGTAGCGGAGGCTCTTGCAGCAGAAAAGATTAAAAACTGAAAATTACATTTTAAATAATAATTGAAAAATGGACGAAATCCTAAAGGCATACCGGCAGAACATGTTTGCAAGAGAGGGCCAAACTATAGATGTATTGGCTTTATATAAAGCGCTTCCCGATAAAACCATTACTGACAGCAGCGGAAAGAATCTTTATCATCTGGCCGCTATGTTTTTTGACTATGAGGCTGTTGAATATTTAGCTGCTGAAAATGTCAAGCCCCGTCCTGATGAAAGTGGGAATACCCCGTTACACGAGATGGTACAGAGTCCTTATATCAACGATATCGCCAATTTTGAGAAGAAGGAAGAAGCAATCTACCGGACAGCTAAAAAACTGTTAGAATTGGGTGTCAATCCGAAAAAGAAAAATGAAAATGATAAAATCGCCTATTACGAAGCTGGCGTAAAACGTATGTACCCATTTATTCGCGCAATGGCTGACTCTTCGGTAAAGATGGATGCTGTGGGTGACGAAAGAAAGAACCTTCTCCATAAGGTCATCGACATGCTGGCATACAATAAAGATGCCGAACGGACATTTAAGATCGTCAAGATACTACTCGATTCGGGAAGCATCGATCCCGAGGACAAGGATATTTTCGAGGCCACTCCACTTACTTATGCGCAGCGAAACAATGTCAAGGAAATTGCAGCATTACTCACTGGCGATGAGAGTGCAGCACGAACAGGCGGTAAAAATTTCCGGGAAGCCGTGCTTAGTAAGGACATAGAAGCAATGGATGCTTTGCTCGAAACCGGTGCTGATATCAACGAAGAAGTGGAAAAATTGACTCCTTTGATGTGGGCGTGTTACTATCCGTCTATTGAGGTTGTCAAATATCTGGTCGGGAAAGGAGCAAATATCAATCATATTTCGGGTGAAACCGGAAATACAGCTATTGCTCATCTTTTCAGGGATGGCACCCGTTATCTCATTTCGCGGATGAAAGATCCGCTCAAAGAAGTGATACCAATATTGCGAACCATGATTGACAGAGGTCTTGATGTGAACGCTTTTGTAGATGAAAAGGGAAATACGGCATTGAATCTGGTTTGTGGAGTAAGCTATGGTAATGATTTTGGTGGGACAAGTTATCCTGCAGCCGAAGAACTGATCGATGCCGGTTGCGATATCAACCGGTCCAACCTGGAAGGGAAAACGCCGCTTATGTCCTTTGCTGTTGCCGGTAACGAAATTAAATACAACCTGGCGGAATTTTTACTTGATCATCAGTCAGATACAGGTGTTGTAGACAAGTTGAGCAACACTGCACTGATGTATGCTGCCGGTAATCCGGACAAAATTTCCGCAAAAAAAATCGTGGAACTGATACTTGATGCTGGCGATACGAGTGTCGATAAAGTAAATAACCGGGGAGAAAATGCTCTCGATATAGCAGTTAAACAAGAAAATGAAGCCGTGGTGAAATTGCTGTTGAGGTAATTGTCTCGTTATCTGCGGAAAACAATTAAATCAAAAATAAAAATTATCATCGAAAATGGATAATATATTTTTAAATGCATGTAAAAATGCACAAAAAGGGATTGTTCAGACTTTCCTGAAAAAAGGAGGAATCAATATTGATAAGAGGGATGCGATGGGTAATACGCCTCTTTATTATGTATGCCTGAAAGGTGCAAAGGATATCGTAAAAATGCTGATCGATGCCGGAGCCGACGTAAGTTTGGCCAACAACAACAGCGAAACACCCTTGCATTGCGTGGCCACAAACGGGAACAAGGATATTGTCAAAATGTTGGTGGAAAAAGATGCGGATATCAATGCGACAAATAAGGATGGTGACACAGCTCTGATTTATGCCGTAAGGAATGGGAAAACAGAGACAGCTTTATACTTGCTTTCATTGGGCGCCGATCTTTCACTGAAAAATAATGGTGGCTATAGTGCGTTGGACTATGCTACAGCTAATGGCCTCCGCGATCTCGTTGTTGCTCTTTCTGGCGGAAATGTCACCCAGAAGGATGCCAATGGAAATACACCACTGCATCAGGCCGTATACAACGGTCAAAGCGAAACAGTAACAGCGTTATTGAAGGCCGACAACTCGAATGTCAACGAATTGAACGACGAAGGTGCTCCGGCTTTAATATTGGCTGTGAACAATTCGAATATCGGTATTGTGGAAATGCTGCTCAGGAACGGCGCCGATGTCAATCTAAGGTTGCTGAACGGCAATTCGGCTCTACATTATGTTGCCGGAATCGGGAATAAGTTTATTGGTAAACTTTTGCTTGATAACCAGGCGGATGTAAATGCCAAAAACGAATACAGCGAAACGCCATTGATTGTGGCCGCTAAACTGGGGCATAACGATTTCACCGCAATGTTGATTGAAAACGGGGCCGATGTGAATGCTACCGACAATAGCGGACAGAGTGCCATGGCTTACGCCGGTGAACGTGGCTATACCGAGATTGTAGAACAATTGCTGATGGGTGGGGCAGAGAATTAACAAACAGAATTCTATTCAACCCTATCGGATTTAGTCCTGCTGAACTCGTAAGTTCAGTTCAAAATCTGATAGGGTTGTTGTGTAATCCGTTTTAGCCAATATCAGGTAAATCTTGTTGGATTGCTGCAAGCATCACAATGCGTTGGCTTATACTTCCCGGCATATATCTTCTTTTGCTTTGCGGGATGTGGGTGTCTGTTCACCGACAGCAGGATACCCCAACGGAATAATGGCTACGGGATACATCTGTTCGGGTAGCTCGAAAAGGGTTTTGCATAGCTTAATATCGAAATTACAAACCCAACATGTCCCCAGTCCCAACTCAGCAGAAGCAAGGCAGATATGTTCGATGGCTATGGCCATGTCGATATCACAATGATCTTTGTTGTCAAACGCATTGCGTTTCCAAGATTGTGACACATCGCCACATGCCAGGATATATAAAGGAGCAGAAGCAAACCATTCCTTTATGTAACATTGCTGTAATTTTTGTTTCATTTCCGGACTTTTTACGATGATAAACAGCCAGGGTTGGCGATTTGCAGCGGAAGGCGCCCGCCGTGCACATTCTATGATGTAATCCAGCTTCTCAGGTTCAATCATCTGCGGGTCGTATTGGCGTACCGACCTGCGAGTATTTACAATATCTTTAAATGTCATGACTTTTTGTTTGAATTCGTTTATGGCAAAAATAGAAAATATTATTGGGATAGATCACATTATCTGATCTTTGTCTATATGACAAAGCGAATAAAAATAATTTAAACATTTGATTAAATTATTTGTTTTAATCAAAAATAATATCATACTTTTGTATGATTAAAAAGGTGAAAATGGAAAAAGACAGTTCCACCGAAGAAAGAATCAAGGAAGCAGCCCGGAAAATATTCCAGCAAAAAGGTTATGCCGCTACACGTACGCGTGATATTGCCCAGGAAGCAGGCATCAACCTGGCGCTACTCAATTACTATTTTCGCAGCAAGGAGAAGCTGTTCGAAATAGTTATGGCAGAAGGGTTCAGTCAGTTATTTTCGTTGATACGTTCCATCATGAGCGAAGAAAACACCACCCTTTCACAGAAAATAGACGCTCTGGTAGCAGCGTATATCGACATGCTATTGGAAAATCCCAACCTGCCGATATTTGTGCTGGGCGAGATACAAGCCAATCCCGATAGACTGAAGGCTAAACTGGGAATAAACCGGAAATTAGTTGCCGAATCGGGCGCATTCCGGCAGTTACATGGTCAATTGCAAAAAATAGGAATGAATGGAGTAAATCCCTTTCATATTGTATTGAACATGCTGTCGATGATCTTGTTTCCCTTTATAGGGAAGCCGATGATCCAACGGTTGACCGAGATGGATGAGGATGCTTTTCGCGATTTTATGAATGAGCGAAAAACATTAATACCGGTATGGATCAAAAATATGTTGCAAATAAGTGATTAATAGGTATTGATTTACAGAAAGCATCCATCAAAAATCGAAAATATTATGCTGAATATTCCCAAACTCTGTGGTTCTCTGTATCTCAAGGCTACGTTTGTGTTTCTTTTGGCCACATCATCCCTTTTTGCCCAGAAAAGCCTTACCATCGAAGAATGCCAGCAAAAGGCGCGTAATAATTATCCGCTTATCCGGCAACGTGGTCTGATCGATCTGTCGGAACAATTCACCATCTCGAATATCGGTAAAGCATGGCTTCCGCAAATAGCGCTTAATGCGCAGGCCACATACCAGTCAGACGTGGTAAGTATTCCTATCGATATACCGGGCATCCCGACCATCGACAAAGACCAGTACCGGGCTACCATTGATGTGTCGCAGACCGTCTGGGATGGCGGCGCCACGCGCTCGCAAAAGAAAATAGCCGAAGCCAATAACGATGTGGAGCGTCAAAACGTGGAAGTGAACCTTTATACATTACGCGAACGGGTCAACCAGTTGTATTTCGGTATCCTGACCATTGACGAGCAGTTGAGGCAACTGGATATTCTTGAAGAGGACCTGCAAACCGGTTTTAAACTGGTAAATGCTTTTCTGCAAAATGGTACGGCCATGCAGTCGGATGTGGATGCCGTACAGGTAGAAATACTCAATACGGGTCAGAAACGGATCGAACTGGCTGCATTCCGCAAGGCATACACCGGAATGCTGTCGGCAATGATCGGCGAAACAGTGGATGGGAACGTACGTTTAACCAAGCCAGAGGAAATACCTGTTGGCCCGCAAATGAATATTACCCGTCCGGAGCTGCAACTCTTTGCCCGGCAAAATGATCTTTTCGATGCGCAGATGGGTAATATCTCCGCTCGCAATATGCCGCGTTTTTCATTGTTTGTGCAGGGTGGTTATGGAAAACCGGGGCTGAACATGCTGTCGAACGATTTCGAGTTCTTTGCCATGGGTGGCGTCCGGCTCAACTGGAATTTTGGTAATCTCTATTCGTCGAAAAACGAACGTAATCTTCTTACCAACAGCAAAAACATGGTAGGTGTACAACAGGAGACTTTTGTATTCAATACCAATCTGCAACTAATGCAGGCCTGGCAAGAAATTCAGAAGTCAAAGGAACTGATGCAAAATGATGAGGAAATCATTAACTTGCGCCACCGCGTGAAAATGGCTGCCGAAAGCAAATATGCAAACGGTGTCTATACTGTTAATGACCTGATCAAGGACATCAATGCCGAAAGTCAGTCGCAGCAGGCAAGGATTTTACACGAAGTGCAGTATCTGATGAGTATATATAATTATGTAGTTATTTCTGGCAATTAAATGATTACAGAAAAGAAATGAATCATAGATTCATAATTGTATCATAAAAAGGTAAAAGTATTTACTTCAATTTATTCTGAACTAAAAAATAAAGGATATGATATCTGATAATGAAGGTGGTAGGAGGTGCTATAAAGAGATAGTTTGTCTGGATAAATTAATCCTCATTGCAAGTATAGTTTTATTTATGATATCATGCAACCACAACAAATCCAAACATGATGCGTCCGGCACGTTCGAAGCCACTGAAGTGATTGTTTCCGCTGAGGCGTCGGGCAAGGTGGAAGCATTCGAATTGAAAGAAGGCGACCGTCTTGCCGAAGGGCAACAAGTGGGTTATATCGACAGCACTCAATTGTATCTGAAAAAGATGCAATTGTTGGCAGCGCAAAAAGCCGTAGTAGCTCGTCGGCCCGATATTGCTAAACAGATTGCCGCCACTAAGGAGCAAATCGATAAGGCCAAATTGGAGAAGGCGCGTGTAGAGAATCTTTTCAAGGATGGGGCAGCCACGCAGAAACAGGTGGATGACGCCGATTCGCAACTTCGCGTGTTGGAAAGTACTCTGTCGGCACAGATGAACTCGCTGTCGACGTCAGTCAATAGTTTGGACGAAGAAAGCGCTACATATCATATCCAAATCGAACAGGTAAACGACCAGTTGGCCAAATGCCGGATTATCAATCCGGTGGAAGGAACGGTATTGAGCAAATACATCGAAGCTAAGGAAATTGTAGTGCCGGGTAAATCGCTCTACAAAATTGCCGATATACACAATATGTTCCTGCGGGCATATGTGGTATCGGGACAATTAGAGAATGTCAAGATCGGGCAGGATGCTACAGTATTTGTCGCCTTGTCCGATGGTAACACAAGGAGTTATCCCGGTAAAGTAACCTGGATTTCAGATAAGTCTGAATTTACACCCAAAACCATCCAGACACAGGATGAGCGACAGAACTTAGTCTATGCCGTGAAGATTGCCGTTGCTAATACCGACGGATTAATTAAAATTGGTATGTATGGCGATGTCGATTTTAAAAAATAGCTGCTAAATGGCAAGTTTTCCTATTTAAGCGGATCGACTGTTACGATCAGTTGTTTCCCGGCTAACTGTTTCAAAAACGTTTGAACATCTCTGCGACAGGTTGATTCGTCGATGTCAAATTCCTGTAACAGTTTGTCAATAAGTTGTTCCATGGTATGTGGATGTTCCAACAATTCCCATATCCGGCTTGCAACCGGATTCAAGCCATAATATTCGCCTGTTTCGATACTCATCATTACCACTTCGTCGTCAATGTGGCTGAACAGCATATCAGGATTGCGTTGTATCGGTTGATTTTCAAAATTTGATGTCAGATGATCCATGAATATTGAATTTGATCTACAAAATTAATCGAACTAAATGAATTAAAAATATACTATACTTCGCGCCGCCAAGTTTTGTGCATTCAAATTTAAGATTACCTACGGTGAGATCGCTTACGCTAAGTTGCTTCGGCTGCCGCCTACCAATGACAGATTTGCGTAAATCGCTGATTTTAAGACAATCTGTCATAACCGCATTATGCCACATTTTTTGGGGTAGGCTCTCGCAATGACGAACGGTAGCGCGTCATTGCGAATCGCGAGGTACGAGCGATGAAGCAATCTAACTTTGCACAAAGCTTGGTATAAGTAACTGACAGCCGAAAAATTCATTCTCAATTCTCCAGTTTCCATTGTTCAGAGTCCGTTATCTTTCATTTTGCGAATTACTTCTATGATTTTATGCTCTTTAATGCCCAAATCCCGGCTGAGCGCTTCCACCTGAATACGATCCGGCGGTATGCTGCGAACGGCTTCGACAATTCGAGCATGTTCATCCAGCGATGTTTCCCGCTCTTTATGCCTGATGCAGTAATCGCACTGACCACACGGCGTGACGTTTTTCTCGCCGAAATACTCCAGTAACATTACGCTGCGGCATCGATCATTGTTCGTCGCATAATGCATCACGGCCCCTATATTGTCCTGCATGATGTTCTTACGTACCTTGTAGTTGGCCGTCGAAATAGTCAGGCATTTCTCATCAATACGTTCGCGAATGTAGGTGATCACTGATTGTTTTCGGCGGGGAATATAATCGATGATTTTCATTTTGTCGAGCATCTTCAGGTATTCATAAATGACATCGATGCTCACTTTGGCATTTTTGGCCAGCATGGCCTCGTCGATACTGATGTATTCCGAAAAGAAACCGGTATATGATCGTAGGAGTAGCTTGATAAACTGGTCGAATTGTTCATTAGCAACCTGGAATTTGTACAGGTCGTCACGCATGACAATGAAATGCACCTTGGCAGCCGACCGCGGATCTTCATCATATTGAATGTAACCTTCCCGTTCCAATAGCTTGAGCGCATGATAAGCCGACAACACCTCGAGTTTGTATGTGGCTGCAAATCGTTCAAGCGAAAAATCAAGAGGAACATCGCGGCCTCCACCCAAGGGCGCTTGCAGGTAATTACCCAAGGCATGGTATACCTTCCGGATCATATCCGGTTCGGGAAAACTTACGCGTAAACGTTGATTGAGTTTGTTTTCGTCTGCTTTTTCATACAATAGTACTGCATACGACTTTTCCATATCACGTCCGGCACGTCCGGCTTCCTGGAAATATGCTTCAAGCGTGTCAGGAGGGTCGATGTGAATGACAAACCGTACATCGGCTTTGTCTATCCCCATTCCAAAAGCATTAGTCGCGACAATCACGCGGCAGAATCCTTCTTTCCACCGGTCCTGCCTTTCCGAGCGCAATTCATTGCTCACCCCGGCATGGTAAAAATCCGCTTCAATGCCATTCCGTTGTAAGAATTGTGCTATTTCCCTTGTTTTTTGCCGGTTGCGGACATAAACAATTCCGCTCCCCGCAAAACGGCCAAGCGTTTTCAACAAATAACGTTGCTTGTCTTCGATGTTACGCACAAGGTAAACTAAGTTTTTACGTTCAAAGCTCGTTTGCAACACATTTGGTTTTTCAAACCTCAGTTGTTTCTGTATGTCGGCGACTACCGGTGGGGTAGCGGTAGCAGTAAGCGCCAGTACCGGAATATCAGGTAGCGTTTCACGTAAACCAGCTATTTCGAGATATGCAGGACGAAAATCGTAGCCCCATTGGGAAATACAATGAGCTTCGTCAACGGCAATCAGGTTCACATGCATCTGGCGGACACGTGTGAGAAACATTTCGGAGTTCAACCGCTCCGGCGAAACATACAGGAATTTGTATCCGCCATAGACGCAATTAGTTAGTTCAATGTCAATTTCCTGCGATGTTAATCCTGAATAGATAGCAACTGCTTTTATCTGACGCTTTTTGAGATTTTCCACCTGATCCTTCATCAAGGCAATCAAGGGAGTGACAACTATACACAGCCCGTCACGGGCCATGGCCGGAACTTGGAAGGTGATAGATTTCCCTCCCCCGGTGGGCATTAATGCCAGCGTGTCGCGACCTGCCAGTACCGAACGGATAATATCTTCCTGCATGGGGCGGAATGTATCGTAACCCCAGTGTTTTTTCAGCACCAACCGGATATCACTTGTGCTATTATCCATACGATTTTAACTTTTCGTGGTCCTATACGTCCCAAAAGTTCCGGAAGCACTACTTACGTCCGAACCCAATCCGTTTCAGCAGACCTGCATGTTCAACTGTCGTCGAGTCTGACCGTCTATACAACATTTACTTCCGGTTCGAGCCGGATGCCAAATTTTTCGTTTACCGAATCAATGATTTTTTGAGCAAAATCAAGAATTTCTGTGCCGGTGGCTCCGCCATAATTTACAATTACCAAAGCTTGCCTTTTGTGAGTCCCGACATTGCCTTCACGAACACCTTTCCAGCCGCATTGTTGTATCAACCAGCCTGCGGAAATCTTCCAGGAATTGGACGATACAGGATACAACGGTACGCTATTATTGTACAATTGATTAATTTCGGTGGACTTTTCAGTAGTGATAGTCGGATTTTTAAAAAAGCTACCCGCATTGCCCAATTCCGACGGATCAGGTAATTTTTTGCTGCGGATATCCGTAATGGCTTTTCGTACAACATCGATCGAAACAATAGGAACACGTGCCAGTTCCATCTGGATGTCCGCATATTTGACGTTCGGAATAAAATTTTTTGACAGGCGAAATTGTACTGCGGTAATGAGATATTTTCCCTTATTTCGTTTGAAAAAACTGTCCCGATAGCCGAAATTACATTGTTTGTTATTAAAAACTAATTCCTTGCCCGTCACTACTTCAATAGCTTCGACATGTTCAATCACATCCTTTGCCTCGACGCCATAAGCGCCTATGTTTTGTATGGGACAAGCGCCAACCATTCCAGGTATAGCCGAAAGATTTTCCAGCCCTGCATAATTTTTTTCGACACACCATTTAACTAAATCATCCCAGACTTCTCCGGCGCCAACCCGTATCAATATTTCTTCATCGGTCTGATCGATCAGCTCAATTCCTTTAATTGCAGGATGCACGATACAATCGCAATGATCCGATGCAAACAGCATATTACTACCTCCTCCTAAAATCAAACATGATGATGATTGGGAATGTGAACGAAAAAAATCGACCAATTCGGACGCATCGTCACACTCGACAAAAGAGGCCGCTGTCGCTGGTATGCCAAAAGTATTGTAGGGGAGCAGATTGACATCCTGCCGGATAAGAATCATGATAATGGTTCTAAAAGTTATTCATTCGTTGTTTTCTTTTCTGTTGCATGTTTTGCAGTTATATAACTATGCCGGATGCACAAGAAAACACATTGTAGCCTCACCCAGACTCGAACTGGAATTTAAAGTTTAGGAAACTTTCGTTCTATCCCTTGAACTATGAGGCCAGATACATAAAAAGCCGGATCATCCGTCTTTTTTGTGCCGCAAATATAGCAAATATTTTACTGTCCACCTCTAATTTCTGTACACTTTAAATTTGATAGATCTGTGAAAACAAAAATGGTTAACGCAAATCTCAGAAACATAATTTTAATGAACACAAAACACTATCAAACAAAATATTATTCCATGTTACTTGAGGGTGCTTCCTCCATTTTGACTAATTAATGGGTTGTTTAACAACAGACTATATCTTCTAAAAGATGTATTTTTGTGGCTTGAACAATACCCTTGGCTCGATTGTTGTACTCTTATTATAAAAATAATTTTAAACATTTAGAATACCATGAAAAAGATTGTTCGTATAAACAACAGTTTACCTGTACAGTGTGTTTTGATATGTTTCGCTCTCACAGCTGAGGGTCAAACACCTGTTTTTACACAGCCGGCATTGCCTTATGCCTACAATGCGCTGGAGCCATATATCGACGCCATGACTATGGAAATTCACTATTCCCGTCATCATGCGGCTTACACCAAAGGCTTTAATGATGCGTTGCAAAGTCTTACGACGCCTGTCCCTACAACCATTGAAGCTATATTCAAGGATATTTCAAAGTATCCGGTAGCAGTACGTAATAATGGCGGCGGATATTATAACCACAATCTGTTTTGGACATTTCTTTCGCCCAATGGCGGCGGTGAGCCTTCAGGAAAATTGGCCGACGCTATCAAACGTGATTTCGGATCGTTCGATGCATTTAAAGAACAATTTTCCAAAGCTGGCGCTACACGATTCGGATCGGGATGGGCATGGCTGGTTTCCAATAAAGGCAAACTGACTGTCACTTCGACTCCCAACCAGGATAATCCCCTGATGGACATAGCTGAAGTAAAAGGCACTCCTGTCCTGTGTCTCGATGTATGGGAACATGCTTATTACCTGAAATACCAGAATAAACGTCCGGACTATATCCAGGCTTTTTGGAATGTGGTAAACTGGAAACAGGCTGAATCCATATACGAAAAGACTCTATAAAAGAGCCACATAGTTTTTGCATAAATTTTGTAGGTTATTTTCTTACATTAACCTTGATTTTAAAATGGACCAACTAGGTGATTTTTTGAACATAATTTACAATAATGTGCTCCCGCAGAAAGGACGGGTATTGGTTTCACAGCCGTTTCTCTCCGATGGTTGTTTCAAACGTTCGGTGGTATTATTGACTGAATATTCGAAAGAAGGAGCCATTGGTTTTGTATTGAATAAAATATTGAATATTACATTGGGCGAGATGATGGAAGATTTTCCTTCTGGCGAATCAGTATTATCCATTGGCGGTCCGGTAAGTACCGATACGCTTCATTACCTGCATACTGTCAGCAATATACCCGATGCTCTTGAAGTAACCAAAGGAATTTATTGGGGTGGAAATATTGAAGTGATCCGTAAATTATTGTCATTAGGGATTATGCAACCCGAAAATATTCGTTTTTTTCTTGGTTATTCGGGTTGGAGTAGTGGACAGTTGGATGATGAATTGAAGAGTGATTCGTGGTTGGTAGGCGATATTTCCTCGAAATATATCATGACTCCATCGACAAATCTATGGCAGGAATCGGTAAACGATATGGGTGATCAATATAAGATATGGACTACCTTTCCGGAAAATCCGATATTGAATTAATCCTTTAATCCAAAAGAGTAAATTATCATAAAAGCCGTTTCCCTTATTTGGAAACGGCTTTTTACGTATAGAATATAATCTGTAGTATCAGCGTTTTAGATACTTGCTGTTCAATAAAGCCAGCATATTACTAAAACTATCAATGGCAACGATGGTTTCAGCCGATGGTGTCACACCTTTGATCCGCATCATCATCAGCATATATAAAGCATTAAGACAGATTTCAATTTCAGTTTTTCCCGGAGCAGATTTTTTCTTCAACTCCATAATATAAGGTTCAGCTTGAAAATATGCCTGGCGGTATTGTGGCTCATTCAGGTCGTTGATCAGGTTTAGGTGAAAGTCGTTCAGTTGGTGCATTTGTTCAGTCAAAAAACTAAGGTGACCACTTTTCTGTATATCTTCGGAGATCATCTGCCGGATAAGATTGCCGTACCAATCGTCCATCTGTTGTAATACTCCAGCAGGTTGTTCGAACCGGTTGATGACATTTTTCCTGACCTTGTCTATGTCGAAATCATTGGCACGTAAAAGATCCTCGATGTGCCACATGTATAACAGGTATTCGACAATATTTTCCTTTTTTTTCTGTTGTGCGATAATCATGATGATGTCAGTTTATCAATGATCCGGCGTTCTTTCTTAGTAGGTCGTCCGGCGCCGCGATCACGTTGTACAAAAGCAGTCATCCGGGAAATCTCTGCTTTGTCCAGTTCATCTTGTGGCGTGGTGTCGATGATATAGTTCTTTACCAAAGAAGCCGGTTGCCGCTTATCGATCAACCCGATCACCTCATAGGTATGTACCACTGGCGGTTTCTTCACCATAAGTACATCGCCCACCTTCACTCCGCGCGAAGGCTTAACATCCATATCATTGACCAGAACACGATGTTTTTCACAAGCTTCGGCAGCTTGGTTGCGGGTCTTAAATAGTCTTACCGACCACAAGTATTTATCAATGCGAACGGTTTCCATTTTGAATTTTAAGTTTAAATTTTCAGATTACAAGGTTTTGTTTTTCAATACGAAATACGGTTATTTGTTATTGAAAAAATTCATGGTTCGTTCAACCCCGATGGTACCAAAACTCCGGATCATGTCTGATGTCAGTTTGAACCTTTCGGGCAATGCCTTTTCTTCTTCTTCGCTCCATTCACCCAGTACGTAATTTATCTGCCGTCCCTGCTGAAAGTCATTTCCGACGCCGAAACGCAAACGAGCATAATTCTGCGTACCCAGTACTTCATTAATGTTTTTCAGTCCATTATGTCCGCCGTCACTTCCTTTCCCTTTCAACCGGACAGCGCCAAATGGCAAAGCGAGATCATCCACCAACACCAGCAAATGGTCAAGTTCGAGCTTTTCCTTTTGCAACCAGTAATGAACAGCACGGCCGCTCAAATTCATGAATGTCGAAGGTTTCAACAAAACAAAGATGCGGCCTTTGTATTTATATTCGGTAACAAAACCATAACGTTTGTCAGCAAAAACAAGTTTTTCAGATGCAGCCAAACTATCCAGCATCTGAAACCCGATATTGTGACGTGTATTCGCATATTCATCACCAATATTTCCTAACCCTGCAACCAAATATTTCACTATTCTTCCTCTATTTTTTGGGATGACAAAAGTACAAAAAGTTTACCAGAAGCCTGTTTTTCACAGGGACAGTGTTGAAATAAGTTTCATCATTGCCGGATAGTCACTCGTTAATAGTCTTTTGTCTGTGTAAAAATGGGAATAATCGTTTTCACATCATCAAAATATTCATAGAATTACATAATATTTAAGATAATTTTAGTTGGATTCGAAAAATGTTTTTACCTTTGCACGCCAAAATAGAAAGTACGATTAAGATAAATATTTGTCAGCAATGGATTTGATGAAGTTAGTTCAGGAGCAGAACGCTCCCACAAAAGATTTCCCGAAATTTGGAAGCGGCGATACCATAACGGTTCATTACAAAATCAAGGAAGGTAGCAAAGAGCGTATTCAGCAATATAGAGGTGTAGTGATACAGCGTAAAGGCGGCAATGGAATTGCTGCTACTTTTACCGTCCGCAAAATGTCGGGGGAAATAGGCGTGGAAAGAATTTTCCCGGTCGCTTCCCCTTTTATCGAAAAGATCGAGGTGAATAAATATGGTAAAGTACGTCGTGCAAAGATCTATTATCTGAGAAACCTTACCGGCAAGAAGGCTCGTATTGCCGAAAGGAAATTCGTTGCTTCGGCTCAATAAACAGGAGAAATTTGTTTTTATATTATACAACCACCGTTGGGTACATGTTATACCTGACGGTGGTTTTGTTATTTTATTTTTATGATGGCGTTACAAATTAGCTAAGTTTACAGAAAATACTGTGATAATTAGATGCTTGTAGTAAACTGTCAGTTTATTTACGACACTACTCATTTTTGATTAAATGTAACAAACTATCCCACGTCTATTTACTCCCATATTGTCAATATTTTACCAGCTCAGTTACGTATTATTTTTGTCACAATAATTTTACGATAGTGCAAGCAGAAACTCCGGCCGCAATTAAAAAAATGGTATTTTTGTCAAAAACAGGAAAACAAAGAGTAGTAAAATATTGTCTATTCATTCATGGTGAGCTAACACTAAAGTTGTAGTTGATGAGGACCGATTCAGATAAGATATTTGTAAACCGTACAACCGAACGTAAATACCGGATGGTACTCCAGGCAGGAAAAACTGTGTTGCAGCCCGATGCCCATAAAGATATCCGGAAAGCATTTAACATGGTGCTGGAAGCATCCGGTAAAAACAATATACTTTACGGGCAACCGGCCTTAGATTTTGGCCTCGATCTGGCATTGATTGCAGTAGAGGAATTGGGGCTTCGTAAATCTGCCGTTTTAGCTTCGTTGCTTTATCATTTTGTACCCGCAGGCTTGATCAAATTGGAGCAGATACGCGAAACTTTTGGGAAAAAAGTCGAAACTATTACCGGCGAACTGGCATGTATATCGGGAATTAGTGTAAATGACACAGTACATCAGTCCGAAAATTTTCGTAATATGTTGCTGTCGATGGTTACCGACATCAATGTGATACTGATCAAACTGGGCGAACGATTGAAACTGATGCGTATCTTAGATCAGTTTCCCGAAAATGAACGTTATCAGTTTGCTTCCGATACCTTTTACCTGTTTGCTCCGTTGGCACACCGCTTGGGATTGTATAATATCAAGTCGGAAATGGAAGATCTTTCATTGAAGCAGATACAACCCGAAGCATATCACAATATTACCCGCAAGTTGGCTGAAACGACTGCTAAACGTAATCGTTTCATCCGCGAATTCATCCAGCCGATCAACGACGAGTTGGCACGGCAGGGGCTTGATTTCTCTATCAAGGCAAGGCTCAAATCCATATATTCCATTTACAACAAGATGGTGAAGCAGCAGGTCGATTTCGAAGAAGTATACGATTTGTTTGCCATACGTATCATATTGAATTCTGAGCCGCAAAAAGAAAAATCGGATTGCTGGCATGTGTATTCTGTTGTGACCGATTTTTACCAACCCAATCCTTTACGGATGCGCGACTGGATTTCGGTTCCCAAATCGAATGGATATGAGTCACTCCACACTACGGTGGTAGGACCCGAAGGGCGATGGGTCGAGATACAGATACGCACCGTCCGCATGGACGAAGTAGCCGAAAAGGGGTTGGCTGCACATTGGAAGTACAAGGGCGGGCAAGCCGACGAGAATATGGAGAAATTGCTGGGGCAGATACGCGAAAGCCTTGAATCGCCGGATCCCGATTTGTCCGAACGGTTGGACAATATGAAGCTGAATCTGTATTCGAAGGAAATTTTTGTGTTCACACCTAAAGGCGATTTACGTAAACTCCCTGTCGGATCTACTGTACTTGATTTTGCATTTGATATCCATTCGGGATTGGGGTCGATTTGCGTAGGGGCAAAAGTAAACGGGAAAAACATGTCCATCCGCTATGTGCTTCAGAATGGCGATAAGGTGGAGATCAGTACGTTTAAAAATCAAAAGCCCAATGCCGACTGGCTGTCGTTTGTGGTGACATCGAAAGCACGCAACCGGATCAAGGCTCTACTTAAGGATGAAGAACGTAAAATTTCCGAACAGGGACGCGAAATTCTGATGCGTCGGTTCAAGAACTGGAAAATGACCTTGGATGACAATGTATTGAAAATTGTACAGAAAATGTATAAGGTTAAAACCTATACCGAGGTATATGCATTGGCTGTTGATGACAAGATCGACTTTCCGGCTTTGAAGGAATTGATCTTGGGTAAAGAGGATAAACCCAAAACATCCGAACGGATCGACGAACAGGCTGTGGTGAAGCTTGCCCGTCCCCGGCAGGGGAAAGACAACGGTCGGGATTTTATTGCAATTGATGGCAAAGTGGGAGGCTGGGATTATAAATTGGCCAAATGCTGTAACCCGGTATATGGCGATCGTATATTTGCTTTTGTCACTATCAACGAAGGCGTGAAGATCCACCGGGAAAACTGTCCGAATGCAAAACAAATGGCTGAGAAATTCGGTTATCGCATGCTGAACGCCCGTTGGGTGGATACCGAACAGGACTCGCTGTTCCAAGCCGATTTGTGGGTCACCGGCTACGACGAAATAGGAGTGGTCAACCGTCTGACCGATGTCATTTCCAAAGACATGAACACACAAATACGTTTGATTGCCCTGCATACCAACGATGGAATTTTCGAAGGAAGCATTTCTATCTTGGTAAAGGATACCGATTTTTTAGACTCCCTGATTAACCGGATGAAAAGGGTGAAAGGAATGATCAACGCTACCCGGACGGTAACATAGTAGGAGAGGAGAGTCTTTGATTTTTTACGATATCAGAATAATAGTCGAAAATGTTCCTTTTATTGAGTAAAGTCAGGTAATCCCTTTTTATACAAAAACAGATGATCTTATTTCAGACATCCTGAAAAAACAATACCCCGGAAGTTTTTAAAAACTCCGGGGTATATTACATATTCTGATTACAACAACCTCACCTATTCTTCATCGGCTTCGGCTTCGAATGCCTTGATCAGTTCGGTTTGAATATCACCCGGCACTTGTGCATATTCGGCAAATTTCATCGAATACATAGCACGTCCTCCGGTAATGGAGCTAAGTGCAGTGGAATACCTGTTCATTTCGGCCAAAGGTACGCGGGCGGTAATTTTCTCAAATCCCTTTTCGCTGGTCATACCCTGAACCACGGCACGACGGGTTTGCAGGTCGCCCATCACATCGCCCATACGGTCGGCAGGAACCCAAACTTCCACGTTGAATATTGGCTCCATGATTTTAGGACCGGCATTTTTGAAAGCTTCGCGGAAAGCATTACGTCCGGCCAATCGGAAAGATATTTCATTGGAATCTACCGGGTGCATCTTACCGTCGTATACCGTTACACGAATATCACGGGCATATGAACCGGTGAGCGGCCCTTCTTCCATCTTTTCCATGATACCTTTTAGAATTGCAGGCATGAAACGGGCATCGATACTGCCACCCACAATACTGTTATAGTATATCAATTTTCCACCCCAAGGCAAATTGTATTCTTCCTTATCGCGAACGCTTACTTTAATTTCCTTGCCATTAATTTTAAACATAACCGGATCAGGAGCGCCTTCTTCATAGGGTTCGATCACCATGTGTACTTCTCCAAATTGTCCGGCACCACCCGATTGCTTTTTATGACGATAATCGGCTTGGGCTACCTTTGTAATGGTTTCCCGATACGGGATTTTGGGTTTGATAAATTCGGTAGCAATTTTATAAATATTATCAAGGTGCCATTTGAGAATATTCAGATGGTACTCACCCTGTCCCGACAGAATAGTCTGTTTAAGTTCTTTCGAATATTCCACTCTAATGGTGGGATCCTCCATGTTCAGGCGTTGTAAGGCTTCATTTAACTTTTCCTCATCGCTTTCGTTCACTGCCTTGATAGCTGTGCGGAACTTTGGTTCAGGGAAATCAATTGGTTCGAAAACCACATTATTCCCTGGTGCAGCTAAGGTTTGCCCAGACCGGGCACTTTTCAATTTAACAGTCGAACCGATATCACCAGCTACCAATTTGGGAACTTTGGTGCGATTTTTCCCGGCAACCACAAATAATTGGGAGATACGATCTTTATTGTTTGTCTTATTGTTGACAATATCCATACCTTCTGCAATTTCACCCGACATCACCTTGAAATAATTCACATCCCCAAGGTGTTGTTCTACAGCTGACTTGAATATGAAAGCCGAAGCCGGTGCCGAAGCATCGCATTTTACCGGATTGCCGCTAGCCGTATCGATGGGTGCCGGTAATTCGTTGGGTGAAGGAAATACACGTGAGAAAAATTCCATCATACGCCCTACTCCATAATTCTTTTTTGCAGAAACACATACAACGGGAATAATGCCGGCTTGGACAAGCCCCTTAGTAATACCTGCACGCATTTCATCTTCGGTGAGCGACCCTTTGTCGAAGAAAATTTCCATTAATCCTTCGTCATTTTCAGCAGCTTTCTCGATGAGTTCACCACGTAATTGTTCTGCACGTTCCATCTGATCGGCAGGCACATCACTGATTTCTACTTTATCACCATTATAAGTATATTTTTTCATCAAAAGCACATCGACAAAGGAATTGAATCCGGCACCTTCGTTAAGTGGATATTGGATAATGGTAATATTCTTACCCAGACGTTCCACCGCTTCTTCGATCACTTTGTCAAAGTTAGCTTTTTCATGATCGAGCTGGTTGATCACCAGTACACATCCTTTTTTATATTTTTCGAGATAACGGTTATGGATTTCCGTTCCTACTTCAATACCATTCTGGGCATTGACTACCATCACCCCAATGTCAGTCACCGAAAGCGCTGCAACCAATCCATTAACAAAATCGTCGGATCCAGAAGGATCGATAAAATTGAGCTTTTTGTCGTTAATTTCAGCATAGAGCACCGAAGCATACACCGAACTGCCGTTTTCACGCTCAATATCGCTGTAGTCCGACACGGTATTCTTGTTTTCTACTTCGCCCCGGCGCTCAATCACTTTGCCTTCGAACAACATCGCCTCCGCCAATGTGGTTTTACCTGAACCGGTATTTCCAAGGAGGGTAAAATTTTTGATCTGGTTTGTACTATATACTTTCATAAGGTAATAAAACTTAAAGGTCGTTTAATTTTGACTGGTACAATATTATGAATTAATTTTAGTATTTGTTAATTTTTATGATAGTTTTTTATTTTGTTAACATAATAAAATAAGTTGCACTGTCTTGCTTTTATGTTTAAACGTAGGAATATGAGTACATTAAGTTGAAATATGATTCGGAGAAGCAACTGTATAAATATTCATCTTTTCTTTTGGGTGAGTTTTTGATTTTTTATTTACCTTTGAAGCCAACGGAAATACCTGATATTTGAGTTGCATTGATGAAAATGGATTGAAAATATCTTGACTCATGTGCTGAACATCATTATTTTATGACCGAAGAATATTAATCATCTTTATGAGCGAACTGAAAAAAGAAGAACTTGTAGTCAGCGCCATTCAAAATGGTACTGCCATAGATCATATTCCACCTCAAAGCCTTTTCAAAGTGATCTCCATCTTGGGATTGGAAAAAATTGGAACACAGATCACGTTTGGAAACAATCTGACCAGCAAGAGAATGGGAAAAAAGGCGATTGTTAAAATTACCGACAAATTTTTTGACGACAAAGAAATCAACAAGATCGCATTGGTTGCTCCCGAAGCCAAGCTCAACACCATTCGTGACTACAAAGTCATTGAAAAACGTGAAGTGGCTGTTCCCGACGAGGTTTCAGGAATTGTGAAATGTGTCAATCCCAAATGTATCACTAACAACGAAAAGATTACCACCAAATTCTATGTCGTCTCCAAAAAGCCCGTCACGCTCAAATGCCATTATTGCGAAAAAATGATCGAACAAGAGCAAATGACGATTTTGTAACTTTTCTGTTCAATTAATACAATTCAAAGACGGCTTCTATTTCCACGGGGATATTGTCGGGCAATGATCCCATGCCGACTGCACTCCTGACTCCGACACCGTGATCGGCACCCCATATGGCAGAGAATAGCTCGCTACATCCATTAATTACATAGGGATGGCTCATAAAATCAGGAGTACAATTAACCATTCCGAATACTTTTACCACTCGCTTTACCTTATCAAGGCTTCCCAAATTTTGACGAATAGTAGCCAGCATAGTGAGGCCTACCTGTCGGGCAGCTATTTTTCCGGCATCTTTATCCATGTCGGCTCCGACACGTCCGATTATCAACGTCTTGTCATTTTGTACCGGTCCATGACCGGATAAGTACAGATGCTTGTCATCAATCAGGCATGGCTTGTAAACCCCAAGAGGAGCAGGCGCGGGAGGAAGAGTTAATCCCAACTGTGCGAATTGTTCTTCAGCTTTCATATTTTATATTATTGTGGATTATTGAAATATGTTACAATTTATAAATTCAGGGTTTATCAACCAAAAACTTGCCTCAACGACAGGTAGTCTGTGGTCTGTTATTTTTATCATTTGAGTCGCTTATTTTCAAACTCATACTTCATGTGACGAAAAACGCTCATAAAAAATTATCCATCTACTCAAAATTAGATGGGCAACCCGTCACATGACAAAATTACACTTTTTTGAGTAATGTAAAATTTTTATACTTTTGTCGTGACGTTTATTGGATGGTTTTATTCATATTGATTACCCATTTGTTATTGAATGGCTCAATTATTGATATAAATATTCTGAAAATAAGTAATTCACAAACTCATTGGGGCTGTTTGGTTTTGACAGCAAGGTAAATGGGTATTGTAAGCATGCCGAGCCACGTGATATGTCTCGTAAATCCGGGTCACAAAACAATAAATGGCGAAAATAATTACGCTCTTGCAGCTTAATCGAATCATAGTAGATTAGCTTTATCCGGTACAAGGTACTGGACAAGACGTTTCCCGCAAACCCTGTCCCGCGGTTTGCGATCCGGAGGCGCTCGTGAGCCGGGAATAGTTGCAATGCCGCCTCGTCAGTGCAACGAAAAATTAGAAGCTAAGATGTTAGTAGGTTGCCGATTGCCGGCTAACATTCGAAAATCAATAAGCGGATAAGCATGTAGAAAGCATATTTGTTTCTTGTTTGGACACGGGTTCGACTCCCGTCAGCTCCACGAATAATTCTGAAAATGAATTAATTGCAAATTTTACACCCGATTTTACACCCAAAAAGTGTGATCGGGTGTTTTTATTTTATTAGTCTTCGTTCAGCTTGGCTCTGCTCTTAAAGGGGTTATTTACGCGTTCCATTCTTTCTCAAATTTAGTTCTTATCAGATTCTTAATGTCTTCATCATCAATTTTTGAATACATAAAAGCTTTATTTCCTGCGTCTTTAATAGATGCTCCTATGTGATAGAAATCTTTATCATCAATGATTAAAAATCTATCATGGTAATTGTCAGAATATTTTACTTCTAAATTTTCATATTGGCGGTTGTATAATTCTACAATTCTTTGCATTACATCGTTCATGGATTTTCTTTTGGTAAGGATTCTTAATTTTACTGAAGGTTCTTTACCTCTGAAAAAAGTTAATGTATCATTACCAATATATCCATCAATTAATGTTATTGAATTTTTGGCCAGTTTGACACACTCCTTAATAGAAGTATCGGTATAGGCGCTTAGTGCGCACTAATTAAAAAATGATGCTACCTTTGTAGCATGGGCACAAGAGATCGATTTATGGGGGTTAATTCTATATATTTTTATGAGCGATTTCCGGAAGAAAATGCCTGTTATCGTTA
>JAVBNI010000041.1:0-28452 GCA_031551645.1 Bacteroidales bacterium
ACCGATATATGGAAAGGGTATTTGCCATTGAAAAAAAAATATCCGCATCTTGAGCAGATACCATCCGACAAAGGCGCCAACTTTCCCGAACTTCATATTCACATAATGAATATACAAGGATGGTTGAGAGGAATACATCACCATTGTTCAAAAGAACATCTGCAAGGCTATATTGATGAATACCATTACAGATACAATAGGCGCAATCACATGGATACTATTTTTGACAACCTAATTTGTAGAATGGTTAAATGCGAGCCTATTCGCAGAGAATTAGAAAATTAAATAGTGTGCACTAAACGCCTATACCCATAAATTTATATGGATGTCGGATGTTTTACCTAACCTTGTCCCGCAGGGACTGAATATGAATAACCGTGGGTGAAACCCACGGACGGTAAATCGCCTAATATACTCGTCCCTGCAAGGGGCGAACAATTCTGCCTTGATACAGTTCGCCCCTTGCAGGGACGCCAAGTTGTGGTTATTAGTTTGTCACGGGTTATACACCCGTGGTTATTCATATTTGCCCGCTTCGCGGACACATTAGGTAAAATATCCAATAATCATTTAAATTTACCATGAAGATCTGTCCGTCCAGACATGCAGGTACCAAGGCACGAATTTTTTCGTGTTTTGGCACCTTTAATAAATCAACAACTGGATTACAACACAATAATAGGCTTTTTCGGAGTAAATTAACAACAACTTTTATTTAAACTTAAAGGTCAAATTCAAGCAGTTATTGATGCGTAAGATTATAACCTATCCTTAAGGCGGGGCTGAAAATGTCATATAATATGTCGTAGGTTAGACTTAATTCTATTATTTTTGTGCAGAAGTATACAATTGAGATAATAGGGATAGTTTTTATAAAATCTATTTTGGTATTATTCGGGTTACAGGCCAATACGCAAGTATTAAAAATCATCTTCGACAACATGGAAAATCACACATTGCTTAATAGTTTTTTACTGCTTTGTTGAATTTATACCAGTTAAAGGCGTTTTTTCGCAAGTAATTTTTTTGAGGGGGAGGAAATTTGATTATCTGACACTCATGTATAGATTCAATTAAATACTAAAATTGATAGAATATAATTTGATTTATCTCGTTTATCTTCCTTAAATAACATCTAAAACAAGCATGAAGTCTGTCTTTGTCCGGCATCAATTGGTCCGTCAGATAGCATACGGTAATCAACATGCATTTGAAGAATTGTTTTTTTTGTATTATCAGCCGTTATGCCAATTTGCTTTTTTATTCCTGAAATCGAGAGAACTGAGTGAAGAGATCGTTTCAGACGTGTATCTTAAAATGTGGCTTCATCGAACGTCGCTTTCTAAAGTGAAAAATATCCGTTCCTACTTGTATTCGGCAGTCCGGAATTTGTCTATCGATTATCAAAGATCAAAAAAGAATGTTACCGAAGATACTATAGACCCATATATTTTAGAGATCAGTTCTACTGACCCATCAGCATATGACATTATTGAAGAAAGGGAAAAAATCGAGCTACTACAAAAGGCGATCGACGAATTGCCCGAACGTTGCCGGATCATATTAAGGCTACATCTCAATGAAGAATTGAGAAGTAAAGAGATAGCCGAAATATTAAATATCTCCCATAAAACTGTTGAAAGTCAAATCGCTATAGCTATTCGCAAGCTTACTCATATTCTGTCTCCGGAAAAATAATTCATTTTTTTTTAAGGTTTCTCCTATTTTTTTTCGTCTTTATAGTAAGCGGACATTAATCAGAGGTCCGGAAAACGAATCAATGCAGGAAAAAGACCCGATAAATCGCGAACGATTGAATATAAAATTCAAGGATTTTATAGAAATGGACGAGGCTCATATCCAATCGTCCTATAAGCGTTTATTGGAAAAGATTAATAACTATGCGCAGCCGGTTCGGCTTATCAATGGATGGAAAATTACTGCGATTGCAGCTTCTATTGCATTGTTGGTTGTGTCAGGGATATTTTTTTCATTGATCCGCCAGGGACAAAAAAACACCGAGATCGTTTATGTAACCAAGAATCCTTCTCATATAAATTTGCCTGATGGTACTGAAGTGTGGTTGGGTTCGAACAGCCGTTTAAAATATCCTGAAACTTTTACCGGCGATTTTCGAGGAGTACAACTTAATGGAGAAGCCTATTTCGAAGTAGTACGCAATGCTCGACATCCATTCAGGATATCGGCCGGGGAACAAATCGTCGAGGTACTGGGCACATCGTTTAGCGTAAGGGCGTATGACGATGAATCGGAGATCATTACATCGCTGGTAGAAGGTAGCGTTAAGGTGTATGGTCAAGACTCAGGCGAACATACACTTACTCCCGGACAACAAGCCTCTTATAGGAAAGAGGATAAATCATGCGTAGTGTCGGACTTTAATGTCAACTTGATGATGTCGTGGAAAACGGGTAAGTATGTGTTCGAAAATTTACTGTTTGAAGATATCGCTCATGTGCTCGAAAAGGGGTTTGATGTGAACATAATTATTGAAAATAAACATTTGAAAACAAAACCCATCACTGCAAAATTTGAAAATGGCGAATCGTTGGAAACCATACTGGATTTAATAGGAATCAATGCAAAATACACATATCGTTATCATAATGGTGTAGTAACCATCAAATAAGTATTCATATAAATTTTATGCCTATGTAGAATGGAACTATTGAAATAATAAAAAAGCCACTGATGCTCGCAACATCAATGGCTCGGTAAATTTTAGTCAAAACAATCTTTATTAAACCAAAATTTCGACAAATCTATGAAAATATTTAAATGGGTGGGGTATACCTTTCCCGAAAAAAGTGAAAAAATTATTCGTATAATGAAAATATCGTTCATACTTTGTGTGACATTAGTTGTAAGTATATCAGCAAATACATACTCGCAAACGAAACGGTTAAACATCAACAAAACCAATGCCACCATTGCTGAGATATTTAGTGACATCGAGTCGCAAAGTAAATTTTCCTTTCTGTTCAGTTCAAAGGAAATAGATGTAAATCAAAAAATTTCAATTTCAGCCGACAAAGTGCTGATTTCTGATCTTCTTGAAACCATGTTTTCAGGTAAGGACATTTCTTATCACATTACCGGTAATCATATTGTATTATTTAAGGATGACCTGGATCTGAAAAACATGATGCAGCAAGGTATAACTGTTACAGGGACTATTACCGATCCCTCAGGTGAAACCATGCCCGGAGTGAATATTATTATCAAAGGGACGACAACAGGAGTAGTTACTGATACTGATGGGAATTATTCGATAAAGGTGCCCGACAAAAGTTCTGTTCTTGTATTTTCTTTTGTAGGGTACGAAAAACAGGAATTTGCTGTTGGGGACCAAACGAGTATTAATGTAACATTGAAAGAAGGTTCCCAGGAAATCGAGGAAGTGGTAGTTGTCGGTTACAGTGTTCAAAAGAAAGAGACCCTTACAGGAGCTATTTCTGTCATTAAGACCGATGAAATCACGACTACATCCGGTTCCAGTTTGGCGCAAAAGCTCCAGGGTAAGGTTTCTGGTTTGAATATCCGCCAATCGACAGGACAACCGGGTACTTTCGAAAACGATATCAGGATCCGCGGATTTGAAGACGCCCCGCTTTTCGTCATTGACGGTATTGTCAGGGGTGGATCTGAAGATTTTCAAAAACTTTCGGCAGAGGATATAGAAAGCATCTCGGTATTGAAAGACGCTTCTGCGGCTATCTACGGTATGAATTCCAGCAACGGCGTCATTATCGTTACGACTAAGAGAGGAACAAAAGACGGAACCAGGTTTACCGCAAGCGGTAGTTGGGGCTTTTCCCAACCTACTGACCTGGTGAGAATGGCCAATGCTTCCGAATATGCACTATTGAGGCAGGAAGCCAATTTGAATACAGGAAGGACTCCATTCTTTACCGAGGAAGGCATGGCCAAATGGTTGGGGCAAGAAGGAACCGATTGGTATGACGAAGTTTTCAGAAAGTTCGCACAACGTAAGGAATTCAATATATCTGCAGAAGGAGGCAACGAAAAAATGTCGTTTTACGTGAATGGAGGTGCAATGGACGAAGGGTCGCTTTTACGTTCGGATGACATATCCTACAATAAATATAACCTGAGGGCCAATATTTCTGCAAAATTGACAGAAAACCTGTCTGCTAACGTGTTGTTTGGCGGTTTTATCGATAAACGCACGCAACCATTGAACGGTATGTTTGAAATATGGCGGGGAACTATTTCCAGTTTACCCACCCATACTCCTTATGCCAATGACAATCCTGACTACATCAATAATGTGTTTGACGGACAATCGTATAATCCCATTGCCTCATCCAATAGCGATGTGTTCGGTTATTACAACAACAATAATACAAAATATAACACATCATTGGAGCTGGCGTATCAAGTGCCTTTTGTTGAAGGGCTTGAAATTAAAGGCGTCTTGGCATATGACGGTGTTCATCATCAATCCAAAGAATTGGATCGGAAATTTAATATGTATGATTACGATGTCGAGAGCGATACATATAATCCTAAAGGCTATGGTAATGGCCGGATACAAAACCATTACAACAACAATGCAAGGGTAACTTTCCAGGCATATGCCTCTTATAAAAGGACATTTGCCGGAGACCATGACCTTAATGCGACTTTTGTCTACGAACAAAAGAGCTGGAATCAGAGATGGGCAACATCACGGAAGGATTTTGTCTTTTTCACGAACGCCCAATTGAACGCTGCCGTCATTAACCAAAACACGAAAGTTGACGGTATTGAAGAAACGACCCGGAATATTGGTCTTATAGGAAGGATCGATTATGGCTACAAGGATAAATATCTTTTGGGGTTGATCGGAAGGTACGACGGATCATATCGTTATCATCCCGATTACAGGTGGGGTTTCTTCCCAGTTGTTTCCGCAGCATGGAGAGCTTCCGAAGAAGGATTTATAAAAAACAACATCAGTTGGTTGACAAATTTGAAGTTCAGGGGATCAATCGGAACAGTGGGACAGGATGAAGGCAGTACCTTTCAATATGTTTCGGCTTTCACCGACAATGGGGGGAAGTACGAATTTGCCAACGGAAGCCTTACCCCCGGCTTAATGTCCCCGGCGCTTGTTATACCCGGTTTTTCGTGGTCGAAAAATACCATAACAAACCTTGCCCTTGAGGTGGGATTCTGGAGTAAACTGAATTTAGGCGTGGAACTGTTTAAAAAAGATAGAAAAGGCATTCCTGCTAAACGCGACGTTTCTTTACCCAATACGCTTGGAGCTGCTTTCCCTGATGAAAACATCAACAACCGGAGCACCAAAGGTGTCGAGTTTAATTTTTCATTCAATGACAAAATAAAAGACTTCCGGTATAGTATCTCAGGTAACTTTACGGCAGCCCGGACCATGTGGACTCATAAGGAAAGAGGGGCATTGGTCAGTAGTTGGGATAAATGGAAAGATAGTCATGAAGGCGGGAGATGGGACGACGTCGTCTGGACTTATAACTTGATGGGGCAATTCCAGAATTATGAAGACATAGCGTATGCCCCCATACAAGGCGGAGGATTGAGCAATTCCAACATTTTACCCGGCGATTTCAGGTATGAGGATGTAAACGGCGACGGTGTAATAAACGATAATGATAAGATGCCCAACTTTACAAACAATACGCCTAAGATCAACTATGGCCTGAACCTCAACGGATCGTGGAAAGGATTGGACTTTAACATTCTGATCCAGGGAGCTGCCATGTTCAGCCAAAGATATACCCATGCGTATACCACCATGTTTTGGAATGAAGCCAACTTGCCGGCATATTTCATGGACAGATGGCATCTGGCTGATTATAACGAAGCGGCCAGTCAAAGTAGCACATGGATTCCCGGAGAATGGCCTGCAATGCGTATCGAACAATCCGGAGATTTGAGTGGTACCATGATCTACGAAGAAAGTAGTGCGTGGAGAAGAACCGCGTCATATGTACGGTTGAAAAATATTGAGTTGGGGTATACTTTTGACAACAATTTTCTAAGGAACATAGGGGTAACGAATTTAAGGTTATATGCCAATGTGAATAATGTTTTCACCATTGCCGACAAATATATCAAACCGTTTGACCCTGAAAGAATCGGAAGCGGGTCAGATACCGGTTGGATTTATCCTCTGACCAGATCCTATAATTTGGGTTTAAGTATTCAATTCTAAAATTTAATACAATTATGAAATTATCTAAATACATATTTATAGTTGCTGTTGTAACCTTTGTGAGTTGCAGTGATTTTCTCGATGTAAAGCCGGTTGACAGGATAACCGAGGAAAACGTTGAAGCAAGTATTGACGGTATGACTGCATACCTGGCAGATTTATATTATAATACGCCGATTGAAGATTTCAATTATTCTCCCGACGATGGTTTCAATTTTAACGGAAACGATGCCAACAATAATGCATGTTATGATCAGGTGTTGAATGATGATGGTATCGGGTCGCAACGGCAGGAAATCATCCAGAACCATTATTTTAAATGGTGGGAAGACAGGCCCAGCACTGATAGAAATAGAGGATTTGACCGTGGCGCCTGGAAAGTCAACAGGGATGTTAATATATTCATGAGCATGATTAATGATGCAAAAATCACCGATAAAGAAAAGACGGCATTAAGAGGCGAAGCTTACTTTATCAGGGCATATATTTATTTTGCACTTGTAAAACGGTATGGCGGCGTGCCGATTATTACCAATCTGGCTGATGTAAGCAACGTTGAATCGCTTTTTGTTCCGCGGAGTACCGAGAAGGAAACCTGGGATTTCGTGATGGCCACCTGCGACAGCGCTTACATGTTTCTCGAGGAAGATGATAGAAGCCTTAATGGACGAAGGGCAACGAAATGGGCGGCATTGGCTTTAAAATCGAGAGCGGCATTACATGCTGCGTCCGTAGCCAAATATTGGGACAGGGCGCCGCTCTCCGGTACTGCCGTCGATTTGGGTTTGGCCAAAATGGATGCATCGGAGGCCAACAGGTATTATGATTTATGCATAACGGCTTCGAAAAAAATCATCGAAGAAGGTCCGTTCAGTTTGTACCAACCCAATCCGGCTGATGCGGCAGCGGCTGAAAAGAACTATGCCGACATGTTTGAAGACCCGAATAAGGCCCTAAGTACCGAAGTTATCTTTATGAGGGGGTATGCCATGCCGGGAAAAGGGACAGGAACGAATATCGACGCCTGGGCCAATCCCAATCAAACAGCCGGAGGCTGGCCTCACCCCGGTCGATTCTGCCCTTCGCTGGAACTGGCAGATGTTTATGAAGTGTACTCGGATCCGGGAAAAGCAGCGCCCATAAAAACGACAACCGATGGACTTACCGGCGATGCAAATGACAACGGATACGACGCAAGCAGGGGTTATTTGCAGTTTGACAATCCTACGGAGTTGTTTAAAGACAAGGATGCCAGGTTAAAGGCGGCAACCATAATCCCGTCTTCGTATTTTAAGAATACCCAGATTATTATCCAGGGTGGTTACATTAAACCCGACGGGGCATTGGTAAAGGAGTTGTTCGACACCATTAGGGTCAGCGGGAAATTGCATTCCACATTTGGAGGAATCACCTCAAAGTCATATTCCGGATTTAGTTCCGAGGGCGGAAATTACACCAGAACCGGTTTCGGATTCAGGAAATTCCTGAGAACAGACTATACTCCTCCGGCGGGCGGTTGGAACAACGGTTATAATGACTGGATAGACATGCGGTTGGCCGAAGTCCTCTTAAACTATGCCGAAGCTGTTGTTGAAAGCAATGCCACAGCAGAATATACAGGTGCATTGGATGCGATCAATACGATACGTCGCAGAGCTGCTTTTACGGGTAATGGTTTGTATTCCAGTCCGAGTGAATTGACCTTGGAAAATGTTCTCCGCGAAAGAAGGGTTGAACTGGTTTTCGAAAATTTCAGAAGCTGGGATTTGATCAGAAGGCGTGAATTTCATACAATATTCAACAATGCATACCGCCACGCTTTGGTTCCCATATTGGATTTGAGAGGGCCTGCCCCAAAATACATATTTATCCGCCAAAGAGTTACCAATACCCCCCCACAAACGTTTTATACGCACTGGTATTATAAAGGAATTCCCGGTACGGGATCCAATCGTTTAGTTCAAAATCCTCAACAATAAAAAAATATGCAAATGAGAACAATTTCATTAATCGTCATATTATTATCAAGTTTATTGATAGTATCGTGTGAATTAGATAACTTTGAAGGCCCGGATTCGCAATTTCATGGTGCAATTCTGGATTCCGAAACCAATGAACCTATTCAGCAAGACTTGATAGAAGGGTCTGAAATAGAATATCTTGAATTGGGTTGGGACAATGAAAATGTTTCGACCTTAAGATTTCATGCCGCTGGTACGTTCCGTAACAACCTTATGTTTTCGGGTCAATACAAGGTAAGACCGGTACGGGGTAATTTCCATCCCGTATCTGTTGACACCATAAGCATTAGCGGTGATACCGAGTATAATTTCAAAACGTTACCGTACATACGTATAAAAGATGCGAAAATCGAAGTAGTTGCTGATACAGCTTATGCCACCTTTAAGCTTGAGCAAGTGGGAGACGCTCAAAGCAAGCCGGTAAATTCAATCGTATTGTGTTGCGATGTGTCTTTTTCGGTGGGTTATCCCATCTGTAACGGGGGAAGAGCCGAATTTAACCCAAATGCTATTACGGACCCGAATACAACCTATTCCATTAAGTTGCCATTAAGTAAGCAAAAAATCAAACAAAATGGTAATTATTTTTTCAGAGTCGGAGCAAAAATAGCGATAGATCAGGCAAAGCACAATTATGCTGAACCTGTGAGGCTCGAAGTGAATTTGTAAATATTTAGAAACCTAAAAGAGGCTGTTCAAAAAGCCGAAAATAAACGTCATTGCGAGAGCCTACCCCAAAAAAATGTGGCACAATGCGGTTATGACAGATTGTCTTAAAATCAGCGATTTACGCAAATCTGTCATTGGTAGGAGGAACAACGAAGCAATCTCGTAATAATCCAAAAGATTACCTTCGGCGAGATCGCTTTGCTAAGTTGCTTCGCTATCGCTCGCAATGACGCGATAAAACAAGCCTTTTTGAACAACCTCTTATCAAGCATCCCGATAATCGAACCAATAAAACCAACAAAATGAGGCGCTTAATTTTTATCTTATTCCTATTTTTCTTATTTCAGGATAATTTTGCTCAAACAAAATCATTTGATGCAAGTACAATAAATTGGAAACTATGGGGCTATAGACCCAATGTGTGGAGAATGAATTTTAACTTCGAGCAACTTAAAGGAAACTGGGCGGAATGTTCCAATATCGACATCAAGGTTCCCGGTTCGGTACAAATGGCTTTAAAGAATGCCGGGATTATTGATGATTGGAATATTGGCCTGAACAGTACCAAAATAGAATGGATTGAAAATAGACATTGGCTGATTGTTGGTCGGATACCCGATGATTGGATTCCTGACAGCCCGGAAAAACTTGTTCTCGAATGCAAGGGACTGGATTATAAAGGCATTGTGATGGTAAACGGCAAGGAAGCCGGGAAATTTGACAATGCTTTTTTACCTTACGCGTTTGATATTTCCCAATTTGTAAAGAAAAATAACAATACAATCGTATTTGTTTTAGATTGTCCGCCCGAAAATTTGGCTCAGATAGGCTGGACCTCGCAAATCAGGGATTGGAAACCCCGGTTTAATTACGGTTGGGACTGGATTCCACGTATTGTCCAGACAGGTATTTGGGATAAAGTTTATTTCTCAGTTGTCAAGGACTACCAGGCGGCTTTGGACCAAATTCAGATAATCGCCGGTGCAGATAAAAATAAAGATTTAGGCAGATTATCGATAAAAGCTTTTCCCAATTCAACGGCCTTGAAAGGCAAGGTGAAAATAAAACTGACCGGATTGAACGGGAAGAAAATATTAGATGAGACCATTCCTGCTAAAGACCTGTCCTCAACCAAAATTTGGGATAATCTGTCGGTAAAGCGTTGGTATCCGAATGGTTTGGGCGAACAACCTTTATATGAATTACAGTTGACATTGTTCGATGAGAATGGCAATATTTCCCAGCAAGAAACAAAAAGATTAGGATTCAGAAATCTGGAGTGGCTGCCATGTAAAGGCGCTATTGCCGAAGCCGATCCATGGATCTGTACGGTTAATAATCAATCATTTTTTATTCAGGGGATCAACTGGACTCCCATTCGTCCGAATTTTGCCGATTTGGTAGAAAATGATTACCGGACGCGGTTGCAATCCTATAAAAAAATAGGCGTTAATGCCATACGCATCTGGGGTGGAGGATTTCCCGAAAAGGATTGGTTATATGATCTTTGCGACGAAATGGGAATTCTCATCTGGCAGGATTTTCCTTTAAGCTCATCCGGATTGGATAATTATCCTCCCGAAGGAGAAAAAGAGGTCTATGGCATCACCCAGATTGTAAAACATTATGTTTCACGCCTCCATCATCATGCCAGCCTGATGTTGTGGTGCGCCGGCAATGAACTTTACGAAAAAGGCGATGTAGCGCCCGTGACCGATAGACATGTGATGGTTGCATCCATGAAAGATGCTGTCATCTCACTTGACCCGTCAAGGAAATTTGTTCCCGGATCGCCGTCAGGTCCCAGTATTTATGCTGATCCCAGTAATTCCGGAAAGGGAATGAACTGGGATGTACATGGTCCTTGGAATTTGCCGTTTACTGCGACAGATAAAACGATGAACGCAGTCAGGGACTTTTGGCAAAAAGATGATGCGTTAATACATTCGGAAGTTGGAGTGCCGGGAGCCATGTCAGCAGAGATGATGAAAAAATACAAGGGTGATTTTTCTGTTTTGCCTGCAAGTGTTGAAAATCCGCTTTGGAGAAACGTAAACTGGTGGGTTGAGTGGGATCAGTATCTTGCCGACAATAATAATCCAGAAAGCCTTGATGATTACGTAAAATGGAGTCAAAAACGCCAGCTTGAGGGACTGGGCATTGCCATAAGAACATGCAAAGACAAATTCCCAGCCTGTGGAGGTTTTATTATTTGGATGGGACATGACAGCTTTCCGTGCATGGTTAACACCTCAATAATTGATTTTGAGGGAAATCCAAAGCCAGTAGCGGAAGAACTGTCGAAAATTTTTAACGACAAATCGTATTTGAAACAAGTTAAATAACTTATAAGTAATGGTTAATGATAAATGGGCCTGCCCGGCTACGCAGAAAATAAACGTTAACCAGATATCAAAAACGACAAATACACCTTGTCGAGTATTTAGAAGGGATACAGACAAAATTACCTGCTCATTTTGACAGGATTATCTTACCTCACTGAAGATAATCCTGTCAAGATTAAAACATATTATGTCTTTTTCCTGACAAACATTTTTTAATTCAAAATAATATAACAAATGAGATTTTTATACCTGATTATAATAGTTTTGATTATTTCCGGATGTGGAGGAAATAGCAAGAAAGATACTGGAAAAAAGGAAGAAAAAGTATCCATGAACGATATACCTAATCCCAAGGTAGAAGGCCCGGTAGTTGACTATACCAAATGGAAGATAGAAAACGGGAAGTTTTATTTCGATGGGAAATGGAAATTTTTAAAAATCGCCAAGCCTTTAATTAATTTTTCCGATGCTGCCGTTGTCGATAATTTCATTCCCTCATTAGATATTTTGAGGCAGAAACATTACACAACCATAGAGTTGAATTGTTACTGGCATCATTTTGATACAAACGGTGATGGTATCCCCGATAAATCGCTCGAACCATTGAATAAACTCATCAATGCCATCTATGAAAGGGGAATGCATCCCTGCCTTTCCGTCGAGACTTATGCGGTCGGGGGAGGCGTTATACCCGAAGGTTTCTGGAGTATCCATCCCGACGCTTACGCCATCAACGATAAAGGCGAAAAAGTAACTGATACCGAGTATGGTTTTGGGTCGAAAGTAATTTCGATATTTCATTCCGGTTACAGGGAAATTGCACACACATTTATTAAAAGCCTGGCGAAAGGTATCGACACCAAAAAGATATTGTATTTCGAGACAACGGTTGAGCCTCAATACATGGGTGCAATAGCTCTTTGCTACAGCGACCAGGCAAAAAAGGAGTATAATAGTTGGAGGAAGGAAAATAATATCACCGATTCCGGTTCTGAAATGCCTTCATCTTTTCCTATCCCAGAGTCGTTTGTGAAAAATCCGACATGGAACAAATTCAGGGCGCAGTTTCTTGCCAAATGGGTGAATGATGATGCCGCAGCTTATAGGGAAATTGCCGGTGAAAGAGCATATATTGCAGTGGATTATCTGGATGCCAATGAAAAAGAACAATACCTGAGAGACGGCGATCCTGTAGAATTTTTGAAACACCTGACATCAGCAAATGTTATTCAGGTGAACTGGAGCTGGTACTTTCCAACAAATGAACCGAATCAGAAAGCATACGATAGGGTCTGGCAAGCGATCAATGAAAGCAAAAGAGACTGGGCGGTATCGGAACACATGACCTTTAACGGAAGCGATTTTGTACAATATGATGATTCAAAATTGGAAGAAATATTGGAAAATACGTTGAAACAAGGAACCCGTTTCGGATGGGAATTTGTAAGCGTTACTCCCAGCAGTAAAAGTAACTTCAGTTTGTATAACGATGACTGGTCACCCAAAAGGGTAATGGGCATGGTAGATAATCATTGGGGATATTGGTTGCATAGGGTTGAAGCCATAGAAAAAAATAAATAGCTGTCCCTATGAAAACTTATTTATTCATATTTGTTTTTGTTTTGGGGTTTTACGGTTGTAAAACCGAATCCTCGAAGATATATACATACAAACTTTCCACGACAGCGGGTGTGGAATTGTATGACGAGGCTGTAGCTGTATCGTGTCTTCAGGGTATCATCAACAGGGATGCCCCGGTATTGTATCTGAAATCGCATACCAGCGAGATGCCTGATTATTGGCTGTCGGTATTCAAGCAAGAAGGCAAATGGCTGCACGGAAAACAGGAATCGGAAGTAAAAGGCCTTGACGAATTGCTTAAAATGGCCGGAAACGGTGTTAAGGGTGTCGTTATTTGGGATCCCAAAGTTCCGGCGACATTGAATGTAGCAACAACCATTGCCGGTGTTGAAAGTGGTATTGTGATGAGTCCGGAGTTTGCCGGGAAATATCTCGAAAAATGGAAACTACCCGTTCTCAAAGATTTACGGGGCATGTTTGATGGCTCAAAAACCGGAAGCGCCAAAAACGACGCATACCGGTGGGCTGTCGAGAATTATATCAGTAAAGGAAAATGTTACAACCACAGGCTTTTTATATCGGAAGACTCTTATTTTGCCAGGAAAAGAGGTGATATAGGTTACGTTGTTGTCAGGGATTGGGCTGTTCAACGGGGTTCGTTCGTGTTCGACCTTTCCCCTTGGGCGGATGAAGCTCCGGCTGACGATCCCGGACAACCACTCGGGACGGACAAGGAAACATATGAATTGATATTGAACGAGACATACAAGCAAACGGCAGGTAAAGAAATGACAGAAATTGCCGGTTTTTTTGTTTTTTCGAAATATGCCAACATGCCCGACCATCCAAGCTCCCACGAGCCTGTACCTACCGAGTGGGAATCTGTTTATCTGATGTCGCCTTATAATTGCTATCAAAACACAGTGGCGGGTAATTGTTTCAACCAATCATTCCATAGCAAAGCGCCTGTAGGTGAATTTAAGCAAAATAAGAAGCCCCAGGAAAAAAAGCTGGAAAACAAAACCTACATCTGTATCCTGATGGCTGATTACGATTCGACCACTCCGCTTTATGAGTTTTTACGTAAATTCTGGAATGATCCTCAAAGGGGTAAAATGCCGTTTATCTGGGGGATAGATCCGAACTTGGTCGAAACGTATCCGGATGTCATTGAATATTTTTACAATACAGCAACGCCGAATGATTATTTCGGAGCCGATGCAAGCGCGGCGGGGTACATGAATCCAAACCGTGTCCGCCCCGAACATATAGAGTTATTCATCCGGCACAACAAGAAATTTTACGACCAGTTGGATATGACCATTTCACCGATGGTTTTGGATTGGGATGAGCCAACGCCGGAAGTAAAAGATGCATTTACCAAATTCTCACCCGATGGTTTGGCTACGATAGTGATTGATTTTCATGAAGACAAAGGCAAACATCCGGAGCCCCACATCTGGAAAGGAATGCCCGTTATTAGGCTTCACAACGGGACCGGTGGTGTTCTTCCTCCGGAACCGAATTCGAAACACATGTCGGATCATATACCAGCTTCCGATGCAGGCAAGACGTCATTCCATTTTTTTCGTATTGTCTGGACATCACCAAGCGATGCCATCAAAACCGTTGAATTAACGAAAGCGATGCGTCCCGAACTTGATGTGGAAGTGGTAGATCCATACACATTCTTCAAGCTTTTTAAAGAATATTATAATAAAAAATAACCCCTTAAAATTAACAGAAATGAGACTTTTCAGATCGATATTAGTAATCCTGTCATTTGCCATATGCGGCAATTCATTTGCGTCCGATTATGCAAAGAGCATACGCGATTTTAATGTTTCGCCCAACAACAATGCTGAAACTAACACGAAGAATCTTCAAAAAGCGATTGATTGGGCTTCGGAAACAGGTTCAGCCCTGTTTGTCGAACCATCAGCTAAACCTTACCATGTGAATGGTGGGATTATTCTCAAGAAAAACGTGTCGCTGATCGGGGTTCACGGCCCCACGCCGCGGGGTACGATCAATCCCGGACTAAAAGGACAACCGGTGGGTAGTGTATTCAAAATTACCGATAAAAATAAGGTATTTATTACGGTTGAGTCAGCGACGCAGATCAAAGGAATTCAATTCTGGTATGCCGAACAGACGATTAATGATCCCACAAAGATTGTTCCTTACCCGGCAACGATACAAACATCAAAAACCAGCTCGACACAAGGCGTTTATCTGTCATGCCTTACTTTTTACGGCGAATACCTGGCAATGGATTTCAATTGCGATCCAAAGTTCATTTGTGAACTGATGACATTCGAACATTGTTACGGGTTTCCGCTTAGCGGCGAATTTATCCGGATTGATTATTGCTATGACATTCCTCGTTTGCTTCATTGCCATGTCAATCCTGCAATACAGCGATTCATCGGCGGCCAGTACAGTCCCTCGGTTGTTGATGCGGTCATTGCAAAAAAGACATTTGCTTTTTCCATCAATCATACCGACAATGCCCAGTTGATAGACTTATTTACCTTCGGCACTTATGGCGGTATTTTGTTGGGCGGGGAAACTTACGGGCAGTTGACCAACTTTAATTTTGATTGCGTAGCCGTAGGTATTTATAAAAAAGGGAACAATACTTTTAACCGGAACTGGCAGATAGCCCAGGGGTCAATCATAGCAAATACCGGCGAGGCTATCGAAAATATTCATCCGATTATCATTGAAGGAGAAGGCCACACCTCGTTTACCAATGTCGAAGCATTTTCAGGCGCTAACCCGGCACTGTCGACAGTTAAGGAGAAAAACTCATGGGATTTTATGCTGATAAAAGGGGATAAAAAATCTACCGTTTCGGTATTCGGCAGCAGGATGAGAAATTATGTATCAGACAAACCTTTTACCGTCCTTAACGAAAAGGCCATTCTTCATGTGGATGGATGTATAGATAAGGATGAAAAGCCTTTTACATTCATTACAAATTAGGATTTTACGAGAATTTGACCTAATTTTGGGGTGAAATCTATTAGGAATGAAGACATTTCTCATTTGACAAGATTAACATGATTACAAGATATAAATAATCCTGTAAATCACGTTAATCCTGTCTGAAAAGATGAGGATGTTATTTTGTCATTGTCACTTAATCTTTAACAAAATGAAAAAAATATTTTTTTGTACCATAGCATTGTTTTGTGGCATTCAACTATCTTTTTCCCAGGAACAATCTATTCAAATACTAAAATGCGGCATCACC
This sequence comes from Bacteroidales bacterium, assembly GCA_031551645.1. Classification (GTDB taxonomy): domain Bacteria; phylum Bacteroidota; class Bacteroidia; order Bacteroidales; family UBA4181; genus JAIRLS01. The sequence continues at coordinate 16,096 of JAVBNI010000041.1, forward strand.
GATCAAAACATTTTGAGTCTTCAGATGGTCAATGAATCGGGGAAGCTGGTCACAAAAGTTTCATTTGCGCTTACAGATGGCAAAGGTAAAACATACGGAAATGTAAAATGCGATACTTTGTATCCAAAAAAACATTTTATTTTGGAGTTTCCGCTGACGGGCAAGAATATTTATACGCTTTTTGCTCAGGGTCTTCCCGTCGTTTCCTACAAATCAAAGGCGGTGACTGGTAAATTCGTCGTCCCTACCGAAATGCAATTGCTCGCAATCTCCAAAGGTGCTAAAAACGAGTCTGACCAGAAATTAGCCAAGTTGGGCGACAAATTGGATGCTACGATTGCCATTTATGATTGTGTGAAATTTGGAGGGCACCCTGTTCATGAGTTGATTAACAAGAAATACACGACTGTTGATAATCCGTATACAGACCTGGCCAATGAAACACTTTCGCGGATGATTTCCGGCAATGTGACTCAAAAGGCGGAAGCCTTGGAAAAACTGATTACAGGAATCGTAGGTGACCGGAAAGATTATTCCAATAAAAGCATTTACCTGATCAGCCATGCGCATCAGGATATATATTGGCTGTGGGGACATCAGGAATCGGTGAAAATGATGCAGGATAACCTGCGGCAAGCCGTTGCTTTCCTCAAAGAGTTTCCGCAATATCGTTTTTCCCAGAGCCAGACAGCTATTTACAATGAGATCGAAAAATCCGATCCGAGAGTATTTGAAGATATTCAGGCATATGTCCGTGATGGCCGTTTTGAATTGATTGGGGGACAAGTAAGCGAAGGTGACAACAATTTGTCTTCGGGCGAAGCGACGGTGCGTTCCTTCCTGTTGGGACAACGATATTTTCAATCCCGGTTTGGGAAAATGGCAAAGGTAGGCTGGCTGCCCGACAATTTCGGACACACCGGACAATTGCCCCAGATATTGAATCAAGCCGGGATAAACAGTTACTATTTCAACCGTTGCGCACCTTACAGAGGAAGCTTCGTTTGGGAAGGCGTTGATGGTTCCAAAGTATTGGCATATTCCAATCCGTCGTACGTGACTAATTTGCATACGAATATTTGTGATGATTTTGAAAAATTGATACCCAAACAGGATCGTCTTTTCCATGTATTGGGTGTTGGCGATCATGGAGGTGGACCTACCCGGTTGGATATAGAAACTGAACGCCAGATGCGGAAAATAGACCGTTTCCCTTCTATCCAATTCTCTTCTGCCGAAAACTTTTTCAAACAGGCATACAGCGATGTCAATAAATATCCTGTTCACAAAGGCGAAATGCAATATGTATTTGAAGGATGCTATACTTCCGTTTCCGGAATAAAGGAAGGCAACAGAAACAGTGAAGCACAGTTGTTTGAAAGTGAAATATTAAATAGTATCAATCACATTTATTACAACAAATATCCGGTGAAGGAATTGGATGATGCCTGGAGAAAACTCACATTCAACCAATTCCACGATATACTCCCCGGCTCCTCGATATTCGAAGCCAACCAGGATGCATTGGCAACATACAAACTCGTCGAACGGGCTGCCCGCGAAACAAAAGAGCTGGCATTTAGAAATCTGGCAGACCATATCCAACTGAAAAAAGATAAGGGCCAGCCTGTAGTTGCATTTAATTTCCAGCCGTATCATGGAAAAACCTTGGTAGAGGCAGAAGTATTTACCTATGACAAGGCATTTTCCGCAGAAGTATCACATTGGGGCAATTATTACGACTACAATAACATTCGTCCCATAGACCGAGGCCAGGGAAAATTCCCAACGGTTTATGTAACCGACAACGAAGGAAAGGTATATCCAGCACAGGTAGTCAGCGGAAAACGTTTCCCTCCGGGATACAGGCTGAAAGTATTGTTTGTTGTGGACAAAATGCCCGCCGGAGGTTATAAATCTTTTTATGTGGATGTATCCAAAACCGGGAAACCCACTAAGGGTATTTCATATAACGACAATGTATTCGAAACCGATCATTTTAAAATTAAAGTCAATCCGTCAAGTGGCAGGATAATAAGCCTGACCGACCGGACAGGGAAAGAATACGCGAATGGCGAACTCAATACATTGAACATATATAAGGAAGATCAAAAAGGGTCCATGAAAGCATGGTCATTCAGTAAGATCAAGGGCATTGAAACCATGAAAACCGACAGTGTGAAAGTGGTTGAACTGGGACCGGTACGTGCTTGTATTGAAAGCCATAGATCGTGGGGAAACTCCCATATTATCGAACGTTGTTACATCTATCAATCATATCCCAGGATCGATTATCACCTTGAAGTACATTGGTTAGAGACAGGGTCGAAAACGAAAGACTCGCCCACACTTCGCGCAATTTTCCCTTTGAATATGAAAGATATACGGTTCAGCAATCATGTTCCTTTTGCTGTGCTCGACCGTCCTACAAACGGGCAGGAAGTTCCGGCCCAACGATGGGTGGATGCAACAGACGGGACAAACGGGATTGCGTTATTGAACAAAACAAAATACGGGCACTCTATCCAGAATGACAGCCTCCGGTTGACGCTTCTCCGTTCTTCTTCCGAACCTGATTACTATCCCAATTTGGGTAGGATATTAATCGATTATGCGCTTTATCCGCATTCGGGAGATTGGAAGAATAACGTATGGAAGGAAGGGGACCTGTTCAATAACCCTGTTTTTGCTTCGGAACCGGCGTCTTTGTCTCAGAAACCCGAAGCATCTTTACCCGAAGAGGCTTCGCTATATGAACTGTCTTCACCCGATGTGGTACTGACCGGAATGAAAAAAGCAGAGGATAGCAATAAGTTAATCATACGTTTATGTGAAGTGGCTGGAAAAGAGAAGGAAGTAACACTCCGCCTGCCTCGTAAGATAAACAGCGTCGAGCGAATGGATATACTTGAGCGGACACTGAACGGAGTTGCAACCCCCTCAATTACGGATAATACGGTTAAGTTGACGGTCAAGCCTTATGAAATCATCACATTGGGTTGTGATCTTTAAATGATATAATGCTTTATAATGAATGTCGGATATAAATATCAAATCCGACTGCATATAGAAATATTAGTATTTTTTTCATTATTTAAACAATATTGAATTATTAGAAGATCTCTAATAACTCAATATTGTTATAAAAAGACGGTTGGCTACTTGGCTGTTTTTGTATGATAAAATATTATGACCTATATTTAAACGTATTTTAATGAAATTTTTATATGGATATCGGATATTGCACCTATAGTATGTCCGCGAAGCGGGCAAATGTGAATAACCGCGGGTATAACCCGTGGCTGGAAGATATCTCTACTCTCGTCCCCAATAGGGGGCGAACTGCAGCGATACGGTATTCGCCCCCTATCGGGGGAAGAGAGTCAGGCAGTTTACTGTCCGTGGGCTTCACCCACGGTTATTCGTATTCAGTCCCTACGGGACAGGGTTAGGTAAAACATCCGATATTCATAATTTTTATCAATCGTTTGGCATCAAAAGAAAAATTCAATTGCGACGAAGAATAAGATTGATTTAGAAATACATATCGTATTTCGAAATAGCAAATCCAAATTTAGATTAAACGGGGTTCTTTACCATTTCATTGCAATGTATACCAACGAAGAAATAGAACTGAATTTGTGATAAAGGGTGTAATAGAAATTATCTTCGTAGGTCATTCCCAGGCGAAAACTGATACCGGTTTCAAATACCGGTCTTTTATTGGTATGAATTTCTGTGCCAATCCCGGTATATACAGATATGTTCCAAGGCCTGATCTTAGCTGTAACATAGTCGGATGTTTCATCGAGCAGATCGTTGGGCGCTCCCTTGAATTCCCAGAGATAATAATTGTCAGCCCGGGCAAAAAAGTTATAGCCGAATGACGGGCCTGCAACGAAAAAAGGCTTGAATGCGTTTTTCTTCAGGGGAATTGCAAAACGTGCTGTTACCGGAATTTCAACAGTATGAATGGTCAGATTGGTACAGTATAGTGTTTTATCCAATTCCGGAATTCCCAGCATAGGATCGTCTTTGGCATAAAAGAGGCGCGGATTGAGCATCGAACCACCTTTGTGGGTGTATTCGGCGGATAAGTGAACGGCAAACCAATCCCTGAACCAATATTCTCCCGTGACTCCTAACGTAAAAGTAACACGGCTATCGCCCAGCATGTATAAATGATGATGTGTCAAATAAGTAACGCCTGCACCTGTTTTTACTCCGATATGAAACCTGACCGAATCGTTTGCATTTACGCTTGTTGCGAATACGGACAGCAACAAAATGAATGCAGCCATACCGGCATGTTTCGGGTTACCTATTCCCATTTGCCGTTTATTTTCCGTAAGGAGTCAAATGGATATCAATCGAACGGCTGTTTTTTCCGTTTGTTATAACAGTTTCCTGGCCCGTATAATAATCTTGCTCAATCGTGGTTTCACGAACATTCACCGTGTATGTCAGTTCAGTAGGCGTAGTTGGTATCCTGAATTGAAATGCACCATGCGAATTGGTCCGGATGGGTTGCATCAGGCTCTCGGAATCATATGCTATGGCGCTTGGTCTGTATTTTCTCAGTTCGGAAGATAAGCCCGAAAATGCAGAATTGATCAGTTCGTCCATATCAACGTCTATACTTACCAAGGCATTGGGAACCAGAGATGAAGAATTGGAAACCGTCCCGCTGATAGCTTCTGCTACTTGTGTATTGGCAAATACCGGGACCACTACCACCGAATTGGTACGTTCCGTACTTTGCGTCTCAAGCGACACAACGGCAATAGTAGCCGGGTAACCTTCTTTTTCAATCAGCAATATAGCTTCCCCTCTTACCATCATCATGTTGGCAACTCCATTACCGGAAGTAGTGATACTCAGTTTATCATCACATTGTGTACTGCTAATAGTAAAACCATCCATATCGGCCAATGGGTTATTCATATCACGTACCATTACCGTCAACCCGACTTTCTGAGCATCCAGTTTGGCCGCTCTGGCCTCGGCGTCAGAGTAAATCTCCTTAGCACACGAAACTGTAAATATCAATAATGTTATTAAAACAAGGTTTTTGAAAAGTCTTATCTGCATCCGGTGTGTGTGATTACGTTAAAAATTAAAGTTATCAGGATCGGCTCCCACCCGTTCGTCCTCGTCAAGCGAACAAATTGCCTGCATGTCTTCATCGCTGATCTCAAAATCGAAAATATCCATGTTTTCTTGAATCCTTTCGGCATTTGTCGACTTGGGAATAGTAATAACTCCCATTTGAATATCCCAGCGTAAAACAATTTGAGAAACTGTCCGATGGTACTTTGCTGCCAGTTCCTGCATCAACGGAATATTGAATATCTTACCCTGCATCAATGGACTCCATGCTTCATACTGGATTTGATGTTTGTTACAGAAATCCAGCAAAGGACGTTGCATCAATCGTGGATGAAATTCAATCTGATTTACCATTGGTTTGATTTCGCATTCGGTAAGCAAATCTTCCAAATGATGAATGTGGAAGTTGGATACACCGATCGCCCGGATACGTTTTTCCTTATAAAGATGTTCCATGGCACGCCATGTCTCTTTGTTCAACGGCTTTGGCCAATGAATGAGATAAAGGTCGAGATAATCAACTCCAAGGCAATGGATACTCTTTTCGAAAGCTTTGAGCGTCGTATCGTAACCTTGGTCGTTGTTCCAGACTTTGCTGGTGAGAAAAATTTCTTCACGGGCAATTCCGCTTCGCCGCATAGCTAATCCTACGCCACGTTCGTTTTTATATACGGCTGCCGTGTCAATATGACGGTAACCCAGTTCTAACGCAGTCATTACCGATTGAATGACCACTTCGCCATCAGGGATCTTGAAGGTCCCGAACCCAAGCATCGGCATTACGGTACCGTTGGCTAATATCACTTGTAATTGGTTTTTCATGATCACTTATGAGTTAAACTATTTTTTACTTTTTGACTTCTTTCCACCGAATAACGAAAAATGCACATAGTCTTTCGGGTTTTCGCGAAGGTCGATAAATAGTTTGTCCAAATCCTCAAGCGAACGCTGCAAAACAATATGCAGTGAATCACTCTTGGCCAGTTTTCCGATAGTACCTTCGCCCTGGTTGATACCCTCAAGTAAGGTATTTAGCTGGGACAAGCTCTGGTTGGCTTTATCGACAGTATTTTTAACATCCGAAGCCGCCAATGTGCCGGAAAATGCGCTCAGGTTGGCAATCAAACTGGAAATATCCTCATTGCTCTTTTTCAGATTACCCGAAACCGATTCGAAATTACTCAATATCAGGCTTATTTTCCTGCGTTCGTTTGCCACCATCTGTTCCAGGTTAGAGATGATACTCTGGATATCTTTCTGGGTATTTGCATCAAAAGTATTTTGCAGAATTTGCAATACCGAATCGATGGAAACAATCAACCGGTCAGCATTTGCTGCGATCGGCATCAGTTTGTCTGTAATCGCCCCGACCATATCTGTAGCCATGCTCCCGGGCAAGGTATCGCCCTTGACGGCAATCCGCTTGCTATCGCCCAGCAACAGTTTGATCGACCTCGATCCAAGCAGATCGCTGTTAATCTCCACGACCGAATTATCGGGTATTTTGAAGCTTTTCTTTACACCAATCTCGACAACTAATTCGTCGAGTCTGTCGTTAGCAAACATGATGTCGCTTACCAATCCGACTACGTAACCGCTAACCTCTACCGTACTCGATTTTTGCAGCCCGTCCACTTTGGGAAAAACAGCATAATAATAATTGTAGGAAGAGAACAAGTTACGGCCTTTCAGAAAATTGTACCCCCAAAAAAAGAGAAGAATGATCAGGGTGACAACAACTCCTATTTTAATTTCTTTTTTGAACTTCATGTGTACTTTTTATGCGTTCAAAGCCAGTATTTCCATAGAGACAATCAATTTTTCCTGATAAATCTCTACTATGAAGGCTTTCAAAATTAATAACAAACCTACATGATTTTTTACAAATAATAACAAATTTTGATCAAAAAAGTATAATGAACCGGTTTATTTTGGTTGTATTTTTGAAACCAATCGATAGTATAACCAAGGGATGTATCGTTTGAAGTAAATCATCAGCAGGTCTTTTTTTCCGATATATATCTCTTTTCTGTTTTTTCGTACAGCTTTAATAATTTTCCTGGCACATGTTTCCGCGCTGATTCCATTGGATTGTCCATGATCCATGACGCCATGCGGCGAACCGTCCTTGGTGAGGGCATGCAAGGAAACATTGGTCAAAATACGTCCGGGACATACCACCGTCACACGGATGCCCTGTGTATGTAGTTCCGCCCAAACCGACTCATAAAATCCGTGTAGGGCATGTTTGGCTGCTGAATAAGCCGAACGCAACGGAAATCCGAACAGTCCTACGATACTGCTGATCGCAATAATATGCCCACTACCTTTTGCTACCATCGAAGGGAGCATTTTTTTTGTCAATACTACACCACTGAAATAATCTACTTCCATGATGCGGCGGTCGACCTCCACATCCGTCTCAATAACCAATGAACGTTGACTGATGCCGCCATTATTCACCAGGATGTCCACTGTTCCAAATTGTTGCAGCACACGATCGGCAGCAGCTTCAATTCCTTTCTGATCCGAGAGGTCAAGCAGTATCACCGTACACCATTCGCTATGCGCGCAGTCGGCTTTAACACGCTCCAGTTCACTTTCGCGTCGTGCCGACAATATCAACCGTGCTCCAAGCCGCGACCATTCGTAGGCCAGAGCTTCACCAATGCCCGACGATGCACCCGTTATCCAAACAATTTTTCCTGAAAAAGACATATCCTGTTTTGCGTTGGTGGCTGACAGTAGTGTTTGTCTACCCGGATCGGGCACTGCAATATACTACTACTTGCTACAGTTATTTATGTCTGAGACTCAAAACCGAAGCCACATCTTTCAAGCTATACCCGCGTGCAGTAAGCAAAACAATGAAATGGTACATCAAGTCGGCGGCTTCGTTCAAGAATAGGTCATCATGCTGATCTTTGGCTTCGATAACCAATTCTACAGCTTCTTCACCCACTTTTTGAGCGATTTTGTTGATCCCGCTTTCGAAGAGCCTGGTGGTATACGATCCTTTGGGCATTTCTTTATGACGTTGCGTAATGAACTCCTGCAGGTATTCCAAAAACTGTATTCCATCGGAACGGTTGGTTTCACCGAAACAAGTATCGGCGCCGGTATGACATACGGGACCACGGGGACTGACCTTAACCAGTATGGTATCGTTGTCACAATCGACCAATATTTCTTTCACATCCAAACAATTGCCGCTTTCTTCACCTTTTGTCCACAAGCGGTTGCGTGTACGGCTATAAAAAGTAACCAATTTTTCGGTTTCCGTTTTGTGGAAGGCTTCTTCATTCATGAAACCAACCATCAGCACCTTAGCGGTTACTGCATCTTGTATTACGGCAGGGATCAATCCTCCCGCTTTATTAAAATCCAAATTCATCTTTTGATGTATTCTTTACTTGTTTTTTGCTGCTTTTTCTCTAAAATAGAACCTCAAAAATAATCTTTTATCATGGAATACAAAAATCTGATTTTTAATTCCGGAAATATCCAATGATTTTCGACTAAATTGTCTGGTTATTTTCAGCATACTACATATTAATAAACTTTCTTATTCAGTATTTGTTGTATTGATGTATCTTTTCTGTTCTAATTGTGACAAAATGTCCATTTTGCATGTATTGTTTCTGGCATTTTGTCGCATTTTCCATTCTGGCTGACTATTTGCGGGTGTAATTGAGCATTTCGTAATAAAAACAAATTTTTAATAGTAAAAAAGCATATAAATCTATATCATATGAATTTAAACCAATTCACCATTAAAGCACAAGAAGCCGTACAGAAGGCTTTTCAATTGGCAGAAGAAAACGGCAACCAGGCTGTTGAGACAGGGCACGTCATGAAAGCCCTTTTTGAAGAAAGTGAGGACGTTATTTCTTTTTTGTTGAAGAAATTAAATGTAAATGTAGACCGAGTTTCGACTGTAGTCGATAGTATTGTCATGTCGTATCCTAAAGTATCGGGCGGCGAAGCCTATCTTTCGAAAGATGCGTCGAGGGCGTTGCAGAAAGCTATTACCCTGTCGAAGGATGCCGGTGACCAATATGTTTCAGTGGAATATATTCTTGCCGGACTGCTTGATGCCGGCGATCAGATATCGCAGGTATTGAAAGACAATGGCATGTCGCAAAAAGAGCTGCAAAAAGCTATCGCCGAGTTGCGCAAAGGTTCGAAAGTGTCCAGTCAGACAGCCGAAGATACTTTTGATGCGCTCAATCGTTACGCTATCAATCTCAACGATCGTGCACGTAGTGGCAAACTCGATCCGGTGATCGGCCGCGACGAAGAAATACGGCGTGTATTGCAAATACTTTCGCGACGCACCAAAAATAATCCGATACTTGTGGGTGAACCCGGTGTTGGTAAGACGGCCATTGCCGAAGGATTAGCGCATCGTATTGTTAACGGCGACGTCCCGGAAAATCTTAAAACCAAACAAGTCTATTCGCTTGACATGGGAGCGTTGATTGCCGGCGCCAAATATAAAGGCGAGTTTGAGGAACGTCTCAAAGCGGTTGTAAAAGAAGTAATATCTTCCGAAGGCGATGTCGTTCTTTTTATTGATGAGATACATACATTGGTAGGAGCAGGAAGGAGCGACGGAGCTATGGATGCTGCCAATATCCTGAAACCTGCCCTGGCAAGAGGTGAATTACGTGCTATCGGAGCCACCACTTTGGACGAATATCAAAAATATTTCGAAAAAGACAAGGCTCTTGAACGGCGTTTTCAAACTGTAATGATCGATGAACCCGACACACTGAGCGCCATTTCCATCCTTCGGGGTATAAAAGATCGTTACGAAACACACCATCAGGTACGTATCCGCGACGAAGCGATTATTTCGGCCGTAGAACTTTCACAGCGCTACATTTCCGATCGTTTCCTCCCGGATAAGGCTATTGACCTGATTGATGAAGCTGCGGCAAAACTCCGTCTGGAAATGAATTCGGTGCCCGAAGAAATAGACGTTCTGGAACGTCGTATCCAACAGTTGGAAATCGAACGCGAAGCGATTAAACGTGAGGGCAATGAACCAAAAATCAAGCAACTGAGCGAAGAGATTGCCAATCTTTCGGAAGAATGTAATGGACTGCGTGCCAAATGGCAAAGCGAGCGTAACACCATCGAAAAGATTCAGTCCATTAAAAACGAAATCGAAACATACAAACTCGAAGCGCAACAGGCCGAGCGTCAAGGCGACTATGGACGGGTTGCCGAACTCCGTTACGGAAAGATCAAGGAAGCCGAAGCCAAAATGGAAGAGCTTAATGCCGAATTGCAAAACCAGCAATCGGATGCGGCCATGATACAGGAAGAAGTAACTTCCGACGATATTGCCGGGGTGGTTGCCCGCTGGACGGGAATACCTGTATCCCGTATGCTGCAGAGCGAACGCGAAAAACTCCTGACACTCGAAGATGAACTCCACAATCGTGTGGTGGGACAGGATGAAGCTATTGCAGTCGTATCTGATGCAGTACGCCGTAACCGTGCAGGATTATCCGATCCGAAACGGCCTATCGGCTCATTTATTTTCCTGGGAACAACAGGAGTCGGAAAAACGGAGCTGGCGCGCGCTTTGGCCGAATTCCTGTTCAATGACGAAAACATGATGACACGTATCGATATGTCCGAATATCAGGAACGACATTCCGTATCGCGCCTTGTGGGAGCGCCTCCGGGTTATGTAGGTTACGATGAAGGGGGACAACTAACCGAAGCTGTCCGACATAAACCTTACTCGGTGGTGTTACTTGACGAAATCGAAAAAGCACATCCCGACGTATTCAATATCCTGCTCCAAGTATTAGACGATGGCCGTTTGACCGATAACAAAGGCCGTACGGTGAATTTTAAGAATACCATCATCATCATGACTTCCAATATCGGCTCACACCTGATCATGGAAAAACTTGACGGCCTGACCGATGCCAATCGCGAAGAAGTACTCGAACAGACCCGCATTGAGGTGATGGACTTGTTGAAACAAACCATCCGTCCCGAATTCATCAACAGGGTAGACGAAATTGTAGTATTCAAGCCGCTTCACAAAGATGAGATCAAGGAAGTTGTAAAGCTACAAATTGAGCATTTGAAGAAAATGATACAAGTACAAGGCATTGACTTGCAAGTCGGCGATACGGCTATCGAATGGCTCGCCACGGCAGGCTATGACCCGCAGTTCGGCGCCCGTCCCGTAAAACGTGTCATTCAGAAAAACATACTCAATGAGTTGTCAAAGCGTATTCTCGCGGGAACTATACAGGTTGACAGACCTATCAAGGTAGATTGTGTAAACGAACATCTGGTGTTTGAAAATTAGATTTTTTGTCCTAAGAATCATGCATATTATCTGAATTATTCATACTCAATTGTCAGCAAAACATAAAATGCTTATTTTTTTACATTTTAATTCTATCTGTTTTTGAAATTTAGCGCAAGCAGCCTCGACAAAAGGACTCCTCAAATTGTGTGCAAATTGTGTGTGTAAAAACAAAAAAGCCTTGCGATAAAATTCGTAAGACTTTGATTTTCTTGCTCCCCAGCTAGGACTTGAACCTAGGACCCCCTGATTAACAGTCAGGCTATTTGACTGTATTTAATATTACTTTTATTTCTTTTATGTTTATAAATCAACATTTTAATAAAAATATTGGAATGTAATTTATGGTATAAAATTAAGAATTTTTACTTAATTTTACCTTTTTAAATGTCAAATTACATGTCAAATTTTTGACATTAAAACAAAGGTTATGGCTCATATTTTATTATACTTAGATAAAAGACACGAGAGGAAAGATGACACTTTCTCCGTTAAATTGATAGTTTATCATGGCGATAACAACAGGCGCATCGGATTAAGCAAAAATGTTACCTTATCCGAAGAAGATTGGAAAAAAATTAATTCCTCAAAATTAAAAGATAAAGAGTTGTTAGGGATAAAAAGCTTTCTGGACAGTGAAACAAGCAGGGCTACCCAAATAATTAAAACGCTTGGTGATGAATTCACCTTTGAAGCATTTTATGCATTTTTTAAAAATAAAGCGGTACCCGAGAAAAAGAACGAAAAGAAACTTTGGGAGTTATTTAAGGAATGCGCCCAAAATAAAATTCCCATTTCCAATTATTTCATGTTATCTTTGTTCAGCAACTTAACCAATGAAATTCCAGACATGAAAAACTTTTATTCGTTAGAGATTGAATCTCAGATGCGTCATTTTTTTGAAGGTT